>NZ_SMKC01000033.1 GCF_004348315.1 Streptomyces sp. 8K308
CAGTCCGTGCCGTCCGTGGCCAGCGCGGCGGCCAGGGCCTCGGCCAGGTGGAGGGGGTGGTGGTCCGGGCTCAGGTGGGTGAGTTGGGTGCGGCAGGAGTAGCCGTCGGCGAGGACCGTCGCGTTCTCCGGGGCCGCGCGGAGCGCGGGGAGCAGGTGGTCCTCGGCGCAGGCGACGGAGACGTCGTAGTGGCCCTTCTCGAAGCCGAAGTTGCCGGCGAGGCCGCAGCAGCCGGAGGACAACTCCCCCACCAGGCCGGCGCGTTCGCGGAGGCGGCGGTCGGGTGCGTCGCCGAGGACGGCGTGTTGGTGGCAGTGGGTCTGGCCGACGACCGGGCGGCCGAGGCGCGGCGGCTCCCACTCGGGCGCGTGGCGTTCCAGCGTCTCGGCGAACGTGTGGACCAGAGAGGCGAGTCGGGCGGCGCGCGGATCGTCGGGGAGGAGTTCGGGGAGGTCGGTGCGGAGCGCCGCCGCGCACGGCGGCTCGAGCACCGTGACGGGGAGTTCGGCGGCGAGGGCCGGCGCGAGCCGGGTCAGGGTGCGGCGCATCACCGCGCGCGCCTGGTCGAGTTGGCCGGTGGTGACGTAGGTGAGCCCGCAGCAGACCTGCCGCCGGGGCACGGCGGGCCGTAGGCCGGCCGCCGTCAGGACGCGGGCCGCCGCGTGGCCGGCCGAGGGGGCGAGGTGGTTGGTGAAGGTGTCGGGGAAGAGGAGGACCGGCCGGCCGGCGCCGGCGGGCCGCGGGCGCCAGCCGCGCACGAAGGACGTGGCGGGCAGCGGCGGGATGGCGCGCTGTGGGGCGATGCCGGCGAGGTGCTTAACCAGGGTGGCGAGCGGGCCGAGCCCGACGGCCGCGTTGGCCAGCGGCGCGAGCCGCAGCGTGGAGACGAGGTCGAGCCACCTCGGGAGGCGGCCGAGCGCATAGTGGGAGGCGGGGCGCAGTCGGCCGGCGTAGTGGTGGTGTAGGAACTCCGCCTTGTAGGTGGCCATGTCGACGCCCACCGGGCAGTCGCCGCGGCAGCCCTTGCAGGACAGGCAGAGGTCGAGCGCGTCCCGCACCTCGGGGGAGCGCCAGCCGTCCGTGACGACCTCGCCGATCAGCATCTCGTGCAGCAGCCTGGCCCGGCCCCTGGTGGAGTGCGTCTCGTCGCGGGTGACGCGGTAGGACGGGCACATCACGTCGGTGCCAGGGGCTGTCACCCGACAGCGCGCGACGCCGACGCAGCGCCGGACGGCCGCCGAGAAGTCGCCGCCGTCGTCGGGGTAGGAGAAGGCCAACGGGCCGGGCCTCACCGGGAGCCCGGTGAAGCGGAGGTTGGCGTCGAGCGGCGCCGGGCGGGCCAGCACCCCGGGGTTGAGGCCGCCGTCCGGGTCCCACAGGTCCTTGAACTCGCTGAAGACGCCGACCAGTTCGGGTCCGTACATGCGGGGCAGGAGTTCGGCGCGCGCCAGTCCGTCGCCGTGTTCGCCGGAGAGCGAGCCGCCGTGCGCGGCCACCAGGTCGGCCAGTTCGACGCTGAACTCCCGGAACCGCGCGATGCCGTCGGTGGTCAGCAGGTCGAAGTCGATGCGGATGTGGATGCAGCCGTCGCCGAAGTGGCCGTAGGGCGCGCCGCGCAGCCCGTGGTCGCGCAGCAGGCCGCGGAACTCCCGGAGGTAGGGGCCGAGCCTGGCCGGCGGCACGGCGCAGTCCTCCCATCCTGGCCAGGCCTCGCCGCCGTCCGGCAGCCGGGTCGCGGTGCCCGAGGCGTCCTCCCGTACCCGCCACAGCACCCGTTGCCCGGCCGGTTCCGCCACCACGGTGCGGCCGGTGAGGGTCGATCCGGCGGCGCGGCAGACGGCCTCCGCCGCCGCGACCGCCTCGGCCCGTTCGGCGCCGCCGGTCTCCACGAACAGCCAGGCGCCGCCCGGCGGAAGCACGGAGAGCGCACGCTCGTCGACCAGGTCGGCGGCCATGCCCTCCACGGTCAGCGGCCCGAGCGCCAGCAGCCCGGGGGCCGCCTCGGCGGCGGCCGACTCGTCCGGGTAGCCGAGCACGGCGAGCGCCCGCGCCGCCGGGGACGGCACCAGGCGCACGGTGGCCGCGGTGAGCACGCCGAGCGTGCCCTCGCTGCCGGTGAAGGCGCGGGCCCAGTCGCGGCCCTTCTCCGGCAGCAGCTCGTCGACCGCGTAGCCGGAGATGCGGCGCGGCAGCTCCGGGTAGCCGGTGCGCAGCAGCGCGAGCCGGTCGCCGACGAGCGTCTCGACGGCCGAGCGCAGCGCCGCCGGCACGTCGTGGCCGCCCCGGTCGAGGCGGGCGTGGTCGCCGCGGTAGGTGAGGACGTCGAGCGCGAGCGTGTTGTCGGCGGTGGTGCCCCAGGCGACGGAGTGCGAGCCGCAGGCGTTGTTGCCGATCATGCCGCCGATGGTGCAGCGGCTGTGCGTCGACGGGTCGGGGCCGAAGGTCAGGCCGTGCGCGGCGGCGGCGTCGCGCAACGTGTCGCAGACGACGCCCGGTTGGACGACGGCGGTGCGGGCCTCGGGGTCGATGGCCAGCACCCGGTCCATGTGGCGGGTGAAGTCGAGGACGACGCCGGTGCCGGTGGCCTGTCCCGCGATGCTGGTGCCGCCGCCCCGGGGCACGACGGGGGTGCCGTGCGCGCGGCAGACGGCGAGCGTGGCGGCCACGTCGTCGGCGTCGCGCGGCGCGACGACGCCGACCGGCACCCGCCGGTAGTTGGAGGCGTCCATGGTGACCAGCGCCCGGCCGGCCGCGTCGAAGTCGACGTCGCCGCGCACGGTGGCGCGCAGCGCCGCCGCGAGGTCCGTCGCCGCCGATCCTCCCCGTCCCCGGTCTTGTCCCGATTGATCACGCATGAGCACAGCCTGCCCGTTCGGCCGGCGGGAATCGATCGTCAACGGCCGGAAACACGCGTCGATCACACAGAAACGGCACACGACGCCGAAACGGTCTCCATATCAGTTCCATACCGAGCTTCTGATCCCGAGGTGGGAAGTCACCTATAGTGTGGGCGAATTGAACAGACCCCCCGTCAGCGAGGTCTTCGGCTCATGACAGCGCACATACCTCCGCACCACCGGGCGGTGCGCCCCCCGCTGCGGCCGACAGTGATCGCGCTGCTCGGTTCGGCCGCCGTCACCGGCCTCGCCTGGGCCGCCGCCCTCGCCGCGGCCCCCGACTCGTTCCGCACCCCGATGGCCGTCGGCGGCGGCGTCGCGGCGCTCGCGCTGTGCGCGGCCGTGGCCGTCGCGACCGCCCAGGCCGGCAGGTACCGGGTGTTGCGGGAGCGGGTCGAGGCCCATGAGCGTGCCGTCGCCCGCTTCGTCGACACCTCGGTGCCGCGCCTGGTGGAGCGGCTGCGCGGCGGTGCCTCGGCCGAGACCGCGATCGCCGCCGTCGAGCGCCCGGACGACACGCAGACGCAGCGGGTGCTGCGCACCATGGCCCAGGAGATCGCCCGCGGCGAGGCCACCAAGGCGGCCGCCATGGCCGCCTGCGCCAACGCGGCCGGCCGCATGCAGGCGTTGTCCACGAGCATGCTCGCCAGCCTGCGCGAGATGGAGCACCGGCACGCGGACGAGGACGTGCTCGAGGACCTGCTGCACCTCGACCACCGCACCGCACAGGCCGGCCGGCTCGCCGACAGCATCGCGGTGCTCACCGGCGCCAGGTCGGGCCGCCGGTGGGGCAAGCCGATCGTGATGGAGAGCATCCTGCGCGGCGCGATGGGCCGGATCGGCGGCTACCAGCGGGTCAGGCTGCACTCGGCGGTCGGCGTCGCCGTCGCGGGGCACGCCGCCGAGGGCGTGATGCACGCGCTGGCGGAGCTCATGGACAACGCGGCCAACTTCTCGCCGCCCAACTCCGAGGTGCACGTCTACGCGGAGGAGGTGCCGGCCGGCGTCGTCATCACCGTCGAGGACAGCGGCCTGGTGATGAGCGAGGTGGCGCTGCGCCGCGCCGAGCGGGCCGTCTCGAGCGAGGCCCTCGACCTGACGACGCTCTCCGGCACCCGCCTCGGCCTGGCCGTGGTGGGCGTGCTGGCCCGCAAGCACGGCCTCTCCGTCTCCTTCCGGCCGTCCGCGCGCGGCGGCACCGGGGCCCTGCTGATGATCCCGCAGGACCTCATCACCCGGCCAAGGGCCGACCGCATCGACGGCCCCGACAGCAGCACGACCCGGCCGGCCCGCACCGTCCGGCTGCGGCCCTCGGGCGACGGCACCCCGGCGAGCGTCAGGGAGCCGGCGGCCGGCGGGGCCGTGGCCCTGGCGGCCGCCGGCGGCCGGGCCGCCGAGGCGCCGGCCGCGCCGCGCCCCACCGCCGAGCACGCCCCGGCCGGGGACGGCGGCGACCCGGCCGCGACCGGCGGTCTCCCGCAGCTCAACGCGGCCGGCCTGCCCAAGCGCCGGCGCGGCCGCACCCTGGCCAAGGCGCACCCGCAGGGACTCGACCGGCCGCGCGACGCCAACCAGCAGACCCCCTCCTGCGCCGAGTCGGGCACCCGCTTCAGCGCCTTCCGCCAGGCCCTCCAGGGACAGGGTCGGGCCCAGGCGCCCGGGCCCGACCAGGCGGCGACTCCAGCCGAACCCCCCACGCCTTCCGCTCCCACCGCTCCCACCGCCCAACCGGAGGACGACACCCCATGACCGCTCCATCCTCGGGGGACCACCAGCACGCCAAGGGCACCGGCGCCGCGGACGACAAGCTCGACTGGCTGCTGGAGAACCTGCTGTCCCGCACGCCGGGCGCCCGGCACGCCCTCGTCCTCTCCAGGGACGGCCTCAAGCTGTGTCGCACCCCCGAGCTCTCCGAGGACCAGGCCGACCAGCTGGCCGCCATCTCGGCCGGCATCCAGAGCCTCTCGCACGGCGCCTCGATCGAGTTCGGCGACGGCACAGGCGGCGTCCGGCAGTCGATGACCGAGTTCTACGGCGGGATCCTGTTCATCGTGGAGGCCGGCGACGGCGCGCACCTGGCGATCGTGGCGGACGAGAGCGCCGACGTCGGGCTGATCGGCCACAACATGAGCGAGCTGGTGGAGCAGTTGGGCGAGCACCTGAGCGCGCCGCCGCGGCACGCCGCCGAGGGCGGCGAATCGGCATGAGCCGGCGGGGCCGGGACGAGGATCCCGACCGGCTGTACACCCTCACCCGGGGGCGCAGCCGGGCTTCGGACGAGTTCGACCTGGTCACGCTCGTGGTGAGCGAGTCGGAACCGGTGCCCGGTATGCAGTCCGAGCACCGCAGGATCCTGCGGATGTGCCGCTACCCCACCGCCGTGGTGGAGGTGGCGGCCGAGCTCAGGCTGCCGGTCACCATCGTCCGCGTCATGCTGAGCGACCTGCTGGAGCAGGGCCTGATCAGCGCTCGCCACCCCCGTACCGTCGCCGCCCGGGCGGACGGTCTTCCCGACTCCCATCTCCTTGAGCAGGTGCTCGTTGGACTCCGCAACCTCTGACCGTCCCGCCGCGCGCGACCACCTGGGCAGCCAGGCGAGCAACGGCCTGAAGATCGTGATCGTCGGCGGCTTCGGCGTCGGCAAGACCACCATGGTCCGCTCCGTCAGCGACATCCGGCCGCTGAACACCGAGGAGATCATGACCAGGGCCGGGCAGGAGGTGGACGACCTGACCGGCGTCAGCGGCAAGACCTCCACCACCGTCGCCTTCGACTTCGGGCGCATCAGCCTCAACGAGCAGACCGTGCTCTACCTGTTCGGCGCGCCGGGGCAGGAGCGGTTCTGGTTCCTGTGGGACCGGCTGTTCTCCGGCACGCTCGGCGCGGTGGTGCTGGTCGACACCCGGCGGCTGCAGGACTCCTGGTACGCGATCGACCGGCTCGAGCACCACGGCACCCCGTTCATCGTGGCCCGCAACGACTTCGGCGGCCCGGCCCACAGCCACGAGCAGATCCGCGACGCCCTCGACCTGCCGGACGAGGTGCCGCTGGTCGACTGCGACGCCAGGTCAAGAGCGTCGAGCAAGGGCGTGCTGATCGAGCTGGTCACCCACCTGCACCGGCTCTCCACGGCCCGGGTGGGCGGCGCCGTCGGCGCCCCGGGGGCCGCCAGGTGACCGTGCCGGCCCGCCCGTTGACCCCGGACGCGGTGCCGCTCGACTCGGACCGCTTCCACACCGACCCCGTGACCCTCTACCGCGAGCTGCGGCACCGGCACGGCTCAGTCGTCCCAGTGCTGCTGCCCTCGGACATCCCGGCCTGGCTGGTCATCGGCTACCGCGAGGTGCACCGGGTCAGCAGCGATCCCGACACCTACACCCGCGACCCGGCCCACTGGAACCAGTGGGCGAGCGTCCCGGCCGACTGGCCGCTGCTGCCGCTCATCGCGCCGCGCGGCGGGTCCCTGCTGCACACGGTCGGCGAGGCGCACGCCAGGCGCGCCGCCGTGCTCAGCGACGCGCTGGAGGCCGTGGAGCCTGGCGAGCTGCGCCGGCACGCCGAGCGGATCGCGGACGCCCTGGTCGACGGGTTCGGCCCCGACGGCCGGGCCGAGCTGGTCGCCGACTACGCCACCCGGCTGCCGTTCCTGGTGCTGGCCGAGCTCATCGGCCTGCCGGAGGAGGAGGCGCCCGAGCTCTTCGACGCGCTCCGGCAGGGCATGGCGGGCGGCGTGGCCGCGCACCGGGCGCGGGCCCGGCTCGTCACGGCCATGGGGCGGCTGCTCGCCGCCAGGCGCGCGGCGCCCGGCGCCGACGTGCCGTCCAGGATGCTGGCCGCCGCGACCGTGGCGGGCGCGTCCGAGCTTGCCGAGCCGGAGCTGGCCGAGGACCTGGCGGTGCTGATCGCCGCCGGCCACCTGCCGACCGCGGACTGGCTCGGCAACACGCTGCGGCTGATGCTGACCGACGCCCGCTACGCCGCCTCGGAGGCCGGCGGCCGGTTCGGCGTGGAGCGGGCGATGAACGAGGTGATGTGGCGGGACACCCCGACGCAGACGGTCGTGGGCCGCTGGGCCACCCGCGACGTCCAGCTCGGCCCGCGGCAGCTGCGCGCCGGGGACCTGCTGCTGCTCGGCCTGCAGGGCGCCAACGGCGACCCGCTGGTGCACGGCACCAGCGCCCCGGTGGCCGCCGCGGCCGCGTTCTACGGGCTCGCCGGCCTGGTCAGCGAACCCGAGCCGGTGCCCGAGCCGGTCACCGGCTCCCCCGCGAACAACGCCTACCTGTCCTTCGGCCACGGCGAGCGCCGCTGCCCGTTCCCGGCACAGGAGATCGCCGAGACCGTCACGAGGACCGGCGCCGAGGTGCTGCTCGACCGCCTGCCGGACATCGAACTGGCCGTCGACGCGGAGGAGTTGACCCACCGCCCTGCGCCCTGGCTGCGTGGCCTCACCGCGCTGCCGGCCCGCTTCGCGCCGGTGGGTTGGCGGCGCTGACACCGGTCCTTCCCCCGGCCGTCAGGCTGCCGAGGTACACCAGATGTGCGGTGCGGGCGCCGGAGGGGCTACGCTCCGGCCGTGGCCGATATCCAGATTCCCGCTGACATCAAGCCCGCCGACGGCCGGTTCGGTTCCGGCCCCTCCAAGGTGCGCACCGAGGCGCTGAGCGCCCTGGCCGCGACCGGGAGCTCCCTGCTCGGCACCTCCCACCGTCAGGCCCCCGTCAAGGACCTGGTCGGCAGGGTGCGCGCCGGGGTCCGGGAGCTGTTCTCGCTGCCCGAGGAGTACGAGGTCGTGCTGGGCAACGGCGGCTCCACCGCCTTCTGGGACGTCGCGACGCACGGTCTGATCGAGGCCAAGTCGCAGCACCTGTCGTTCGGGGAGTTCTCCTCGAAGTTCGCCAAGGCCGCCAGCAAGGCACCCTGGCTCGACGAGCCGACGGTCGTCACGGCGCCGCCAGGCACCCACCCGCAGCCGCGGGCCGAGCGGGGCGCCGACGCCTACGGCCTGACCCACAACGAGACCTCGACGGGCGTGGCGGCCCCGATCCACCGGGTGCCCGGCGCCGACGAGGGCTCGCTGGTGCTGGTGGACGCCACCTCGGGCGCGGGCGGCCTGCCGATCGACATCACCGAGACCGACGTCTACTACTTCGCGCCGCAGAAGTCGTTCGCGGCGGACGGCGGCCTGTGGGTGGGGGTGTTCTCGCCGGCGGCGATCGCCAGGGCGGAGCGGATCGCGGCCTCCGGGCGGCACATCCCCGAGTTCTTCTCGCTGCCGACCGCCATCGACAACTCGCGGAAGAACCAGACCTACAACACCCCGGCGCTCGCCACGCTGTTCCTGCTGAACGAGCAGCTGGAGTGGATCAACGGCCAGGGCGGCCTGGCCTGGGCCACCGAGCGCACCGCCGACTCGGCGTCCCGGCTCTACGGCTGGGCGGAGAAGGCCGAGTACGCCTCCCCGTTCGTCGCGGACCCGGCGCAGCGCTCCCAGGTCGTGGGCACCATCGACTTCGCGGACGACGTGGACGCGGCGGCGGTCGCCAAGGTGCTGCGCGCGAACGGCGTCGTGGACACCGAGCCGTACCGGAAGCTGGGCCGCAACCAGCTGCGCGTCGCGATGTTCCCGGCGATCGACCCGGCCGACGTGGAGGCGCTGACCCGCTGCGTCGACCACGTCATCGAGCGCCTGTAGGACGCGGTGGGCCCGGGGGCCGCTCGGCGGCCCCCGGATCTCGTTCGGACGACTACTTCCCCAGCGCCTGGTAGCGGCGGACGGCGAGCGGGAGGAAGACGGCCGTGATGACCAACGGCCAGACCACGGACATCAGCAGGGCGTGCTGCTCGATCCAGCTGTCGCCGGCGGTGGACGGCAGGCCGAAGAGCTCGCGGACCGCGGTGGCCGTGGAGGAGACCGGGTTCCACATGGCGATCGCGCCCAGCCAGTCCGGCATCAGCGACGGCGGCGTGAAGACGCTGGAGATCATGCCGAACGGGAACGCGACGGCGAACAGGTTGCCGGCCGCCTCCTGGTTGGGCACCAGCAGGCCGAGGTAGACGCCGATCCAGATCAGCGCGAACCGCAGCAGGAGCAGCAGCAGGAACGCGTAGACGGTCTCGACGAGCGAGCCGTCCGAGCGCCAGCCGATAACGAGCGCGATCAGCGCCATCACGGCCAGGTCGACGCCCGCGTGCAGCACGTCGGCCACCCCGCGCCCCGCGACGACGGCGGAGCGGGCCATCGGCATCGACCGGAAGCGGTCGATCACGCCACGGTCCTTCTCGACCGTCACCGCCACCGCCGTGTTCATGAAGCCGAAGGCCATGGTCATGGCGAACATGCCGGGCATGACGAACGTCGTGTAGTCCTGGCCCTCGCCGACGTCCATGGCGCTGCCGAAGACGTAGACGTAGAGCAGCACGGAGACGATCGGGAAGCCCAGCTGCCAGGCGATCATGGACGGCTGCTTCGCCAGGTGTCCGAGCTCGCGTCTGACGATCGTCCCGCAGTCGACGAACGCCCAGTAGAGCCGGCGCTCGTCACCGTTGATGACGGTGCTCATGCCACGTCCTCCTTCGTCTTCTCCTCGGTGGACTGGTCGCCGGTCAGCCGCAGGAACACCTCGTCGAGGGTGGGCCGGCGCAGCCCGATGTCGAGCACGGCGGCGCCCGCGTCCTGGAGGGTGCGGGCGACCTCGGTCAGGGCGGCCACGCCGTCGGTCACCGGGGCGTGCACCCGCAGCTCGGCCTCGTCCGTCTCCGGCTGACGGCCGCCGGTCGCCCGGGCCACAGCCCCTGCGGCGACGGGCAGGTCGGCCGGGTCGGCGAGCACCACCTCGATCCGGTCCCCGCCGACCGCGCGCTTGAGCCCGGCCGGGGTGTCCTCGGTGACCTTGCGGCCCCGGTCGACGACGCAGATCCAGTCGGAGAGCTTGTCGGCCTCGTCCAGGTAGTGGGTGGTCAGCAGCACGGTGGTGCCGGTGGCGGTCAGCCCCCGCACGGCGTCCCAGACCTCGCGGCGGCCACGCGGGTCGAGCCCGGTGGTCGGCTCGTCGAGGAACAGCACCTCGGGCGCCAGGATCATGCTGGCCGCCAGGTCGAGCCGGCGCCGCATGCCGCCGCTGAACTCCTTGACCTGCTTGTCCGCCGCCTCGTCGAGGCTGAACTGCGCCAGCAGCTCCTCGGCCCTGGCCCTGGCCTCCTGGTGGCTCAGGTGGAAGAGCCGGCCGAACATGCGCAGGTTCTGCCGGGCGGTCAGGATCTCGTCGACGGCCGGGTGCTGCCCGGTGAGGCCGATGCGGCGGCGCACCAGGTCGGGGCGGCGCACCACGTCGTGGCCGCCGACCTCGGCCCGGCCGCCGTCGGGCCGCACCAGCGTGGACAGCATGCGGACCGAGGTGGTCTTGCCCGCGCCGTTCGGCCCGAGCAGCCCGCAGACGGTGCCGCGCCGCACCCGCAGGTCGAGGCCGTCGACGGCGGTCTTGTCGCCGTATCGCTTGCGCAGCCCCTCGGCGATCACGGAGTACTCCATGGGCCCCCTCCGGTGGTTCTCGTCCGTTTGTCGTCGGTGTGGCGGCCAGTGTAACCACAACCGCGTACGCCGTACCCATTTATTTTCCGCGACGGCGGCGGCCTACAATGACCAGCCATGACCTCGGCACACAGCGGACGCGGCGACATCAGTCGCAGCCTTGAGCTGATGTGGCGCGGCCGGGAGCCGTCGACCCGGGGCCCGAAGCCGGGGCTCACCCTGGAGCGCATCGTCGAGGCCGCCGTCAAGCTCGCCGACCGGTACGGCATCGCGGCCCTGTCCATGCGCAACGTGGCCGCCGCGCTCGGCGTCGGCACCATGTCGCTCTACCGCTACGTGCCGGGCAAGAGCGAGCTGATCGACCTGATGCTCGACCACGTCGAGGCGCCGAGCCCCGACCTGGAGGAGCGGCGCGGCAGGGACTGGCGCGCCACCCTGGAGATCGTCGGCGAGGGGACCTACCAGCTCCACCTGCGCCACCCCTGGCTGCTCCAGGTCAACCGGGCCCGCCCGCTGCTCGGCCCCAACGCGCTGGCCAACTTCGAGTTCGCGCTGTCCGCGCTCGACGGCCTCGGACTGACCAGCCGGGAGAAGATCGGCCTGATCACCACGCTCGACGCGTACGTCAGTGGCCTGGCCAGGCAGCACGTGCTGGGCGCCCAGGCCAACGAGGGGGCCGAGCTGACCCAGGAGGAGTTCTGGGCCGCGCAGGGACCCGTGATGAAGCTGGCGCTGGCCAGCGGCGCCTACCCCAGGGTGTTCGCGCTCGACGACGACACCTTCACCGAGGAGAGCGCCGAGTACACCCTCCGGTTCGGCCTGGCCCTGCTGCTCGACGGATTCGAGGCGTTCATCACCTCCAAGCGAGGGGCCTGACGGCCGTCAGGCCAACCGAGGCGGTCACCGCGCCACGGGACCAGCGGCCTGACCCGCCCCTCAGGGCACCGGCACCGGCCTTCATCGCGCCAAACGGCCGACCTGACCCGCCCGTCGGGCGACCAGTCTTCGAGGCGGTCACCGCGCCGAAACCGCCTGACAGCTCGTCACGGCGCGTCGCGGCCTGACCCGCCCGTCAGGGCGCCGCGCTCAGGCGCCGCGGCGGCGGCCCCCGCCGCCGCGCAGCAGCCTGCGCAGACCGAGCACGGCCACGACGCCGAGGCCGACCAGCACCGCGCCCCGCGTGAGCAGCCCGGAGTCGTCGGCGTCGGCGCCGTCGCCACCGTCGGACGAGGCGGCGTTCTCGCCGCCGGTGCCGTCCCGGCCCTCATCAACGCCGTCCTCCTCCGCGCCCGCGGCAACCGGCAGCAGGTCACCGGAGAGCTCGACCGGCTCCACCTCGCTGCCCGCGCCCTCCGTGCCGAACATCAGGGTCCGGCCGTCCGGCGCGAAGGTCACCGACTCGCCCTGTTGCTGCACCGGCGGGAACACGCTCCGCTCGATGGGCACAGGACCGTCGTCCTCCCACCGGTACACGCGGGCCGCGAAGTAGCCGCGCAGCACCAGACGCGTGCCGTCGGGCGAGAACGCCCCGTCCGTCGTCCACAGGCCGATGTCGGCCACCCGCTCCAGCGTGTTGACGCCCTCGGTCGACAGCTCGCCAGGCGCGGCGTAGAGCGCGCCCGTGCCGTCCTGCTTCTTGCTCACGACGTAGACCCGGCCGGTCTCCGGATGCACCATCAGCGCCTCGGCGTCGCGAGGCCCATCCGCGTAGGTGACGGGGTACACGGTGGGCGTCACCGTCGCGTCCGCCAGCTCGGCCGGCTCGGGGAGGCGGTAGATCCATACCTCGGGCCAGCCGCCGTCGAGGTTGTCCCCGATGTCGCCGACGTAGAGGTCGCCGTCCGGGCCGATCGAGATCGCCTCCAGGTCCCGCCCCTCGACGCCGCTCAGGGTGACGGTGGCGACCGTCTGCCCGGTCGCGGAGTCCACGGCGTAGAGGTTGGGGCCCGCCGGATCCTGGTCGTTGTGGGTCCAGTAGACGCCCGGGTGGCGCCGGCTGGCCTGGATGCCGCTCGACTCGGTGATCCGCGGGTCCTCGACGGTGAACGCGGACGGCGCCCCGCCGGCGTCGTCCTCGGCGGCCGTCGCGGCCCCGGGGGCCAGGGCGGCCAGCAGCAGCCCGGCGGCGAGGGTGGCGGTACGGCGGGGCGCGGTCGACGGCGGAACGATCCAGGTCGGCATGGGCCAAGCCTGCCATCCGACCGGGTGACGGCGACACGGACGGCCGGGTTTTCTCAAATCGCGCTCAGCTACCTTGTGGCCACGCTTCGTCGCCCCATAGTGTCGCTGACCATGACTACCGCACACGGTCGGAGCGTGACGACCGCGGCCCAGGTCGCCGCCGATCGCCCCTCGATCCTCCCGGCGTTGGCCGCCCTGGCCGGCTCGATCCTGGCGATATCCGGTTCGTTACTCGACTGGTCGGTCATCGAGCACCAGCAGTGGGGCACCACGGAGCTCAGCGGCATGAACGGCGACGGCGTCTACACGCTCACCGCGGCGGCGCTCGCCGCGCTGCTCCTGCTGGCCGGCGTCCTGGGGAAGCGCGCCCTGGTCGTGCTGGGCGCGGCCGTCCCCGCGCTGGTGGCCGTCGGCTTCGCGCTGCGCACCCTCGCCGACCCCGACCGGTTCGCCCGCGCCTACATCGCCGACGAGTTGGGCGCCACGGGAGAGCGCGCGGAGACGATCCTGAACAGCGTCGTGGAGTGCTCGCTCACCACCTCCCCCTGGCTCGTGCTGGCCGGCGCGGGGCTCGCGGCGCTCGGCGCGGTCATCGCCGGCGCCCGTGGCTTCAACGGAAGACGCCGTTCCGAACCGACGGGTTGAGCGGTCATCGCGAGAACATTGCGCGAAGGAACGTCAACAGCGGGCGACATAACGGACGATCGCGTTGCGGCGTCCGGTACCGCTCCGTACGGTCGCTGCACGTGACTGGCACAGGACAAAGCCAGCCAGCCATGCGGCCGACCGTGCCGCCTGCGGGGGGCGGCGCGGCAGGCATGCCCGCCGCCTCGCACGCCGGGCCTGAATAACCGTCGGGACGGCTCCGCTTGCCTGGAGCGCGCTCCAGGGCGTTGGCTTGCCCCATGAAGTACACGCAACTCGGACGCACCGGACTCAAGGTCAGCCGACTGGTCCTCGGGACCATGAACTTCGGACCGCTCACCGACGAGGCGGACAGCCACGCCATCATGGACGCCGCGCTCGACGCGGGCGTCAACTTCTTCGACACCGCCAATGTGTACGGGTGGGGCGAGAACAAGGGCCGCACCGAGGAGATCATCGGCTCCTGGTTCGCCAAGGGCGGCGACCGCCGCGACAAGGTGGTGCTCGCCACCAAGGTCTACGGGAACATGGCCGCCGAGGACCCCGCGTGGCCCAACCACGACCGGCTCTCGGCGCTCAACATCCGTCGCGCGGTCGACGCCAGCCTCCGCCGGCTGCGGACCGACCACATCGACCTCTACCAGTTCCACCACGTCGACCGGAACACGCCGTGGGACGAGATCTGGCAGGCCATGGACGTGCTGGTCACCCAGGGCAAGATCCTCTACGCCGGCTCCTCCAACTTCGCCGGCTGGCACATCGCGAGCGCCAACGAGGCCGCCGCGCGGCGCGGCTCGTTCGGCCTGGTCAGCGAGCAGTGCCTCTACAACCTGGCAGAGCGGCGCGCCGAGATGGAGGTCATCCCGGCGGCCGAGCACTACGGGCTCGGCGTCATCCCGTGGTCGCCGCTGCACGGCGGGCTGCTCGGCGGCGCGCTCCGCAAGGAGCGGGAGGGTGGCGGCAGCCGCTCCACGGGCGGCCGCTCGGCCGAGGCGCTGGCCGACGGCGCGACGCGGGCGCGGATCCAGGCGTACGAGGACCTGCTCGACAAGCGCGGCCTCGCCCCCGGCGAGGCGGCCCTGGCCTGGCTGCTGACCCGCCCGGGCGTCACCGGACCGATCGTCGGCCCCCGGGTACGCGAGCAGCTCGACTCGGCGGTGCGAGCGGTGGACCTCGACCTCGACGACGAGCTGCTGGCCGGCCTCGACGAGATCTTCCCCGGCCCCGGCGCCTCCCCCGAGGCCTTCGCCTGGTGACACGCCCCTGACGGTGCCGGCGGTGGCCTATCCGAGGGCCGCCGCCAGCACCACCACGGCCAGCAAGGCCACCAACGCCGCCGTCACGATCCGGCTCCTGCTCCTGGCATTCACAGCCTCTAGTATCCGCCTCCGTCCCTCGTCATCGGAGGGAATCCCGCCTCAGGTGCGGAGGGGATCCGATCCTTGCCCCTGTGACACGGAGCGTCCCTGTATCGCTCCGGAACGCTACACCAGCGGCCTGCAGTCAGTCGGGGCGCTTCTGGCTCTCGATGCAGCCCTTGACCACCTGGAGCGGTGCACCATCGCAGGACCCGGCGAAGTAGGAGCCAGACCAGAATCGGCCGTGCGTGATCGCCCGGTTCGTGCGGCCGGTGAACTCCTGCCGCAAGCGGCGTGAGCTGAGGCCTTGAGGGAGTTGGCCAGGTTGGAGAGGGCGACCTTCGGCAGGTAGTGCACCGGGAGGTGCACGTGGTCCTCCTCACCGTCGAACTCGCTCAGGTCGGCCTCGAAGGTCCTCGCAGAGCTTGTGCGTGATCTCTTCGCAGCGCGTCAGCATCTCGTCGCTGAGGACCGGCTACGATCAAGGCCGACTCGAACCGGAGGAGGTGGGCTGGTGATCAGGGCGTACAAGTTCCTCATGCGGCCCACCGCCCGCCAGGGCCAGGCGCTCGCCGAGATACTGCGCGATCACTGCTCGCTCTACAATGGCGCACCGCAAGAGCGTCGGGACGCCTATCGGCACAGCTCGAAGACGAGCGTCAAGTACGGGACTCAGTCGGCACAACTCAAGGAGATCCGGGCGTTCGATCCAGAGCATCAGGGCCGCTGGTCGTTCTCCTCGCAGCAGGCCACACTTCGCCGACTCGACAAGGCGTTCGCCGCCTTCTTCCGCCGCGTCAAGTCCGGCGACGCCCCCGGCTACCCGAGATTCCGGGGTGTCAACTGGTTCGACACGGTGGATTTCCCCAAGGACGGGGACGGCTGCCGCTGGGATTCCACCCCGCACGATCCTGTGACCCGCGTCCGCTTCCAGGGTGTTGGGCACGTCAAGGTCAACCAGCACCGGCCAGTCCTCGGCAAGGTCAAGACGGTCAGCGTCAAGCGCGAGGGCAAGCGCTGGTATGTGGTGCTGACCGCCGATCAGGAGCGGCCCGAGCCGCTGCCCGCAACCGGCAACGTGGTCGGCATCGACCTTGGCGTAGCCAACTTCCTCGCTGACTCCAGCGGCGTTTTCGTGCCCAACCCGGGCCACGGCCGCAGCGCCGCCGCGAAGCTTGAAGCCGCTCAGCGGGCTTTCGCTCGGTTCCCCCGTGTCCGCCGGGACAAGCGGTCGGCCAACCACCGCCGGGCAGTCGAGAAGGTCGCCAAGCTGCACGGCAAGGTACGCCGTCAGCGGCTCGACCACGCCCACAAGACCGCGCTTGTCCTCGTGCGTGAACACGATTTCATCGCGCACGAAGACCTCAAGATCAGCAACATGCGCAAGGCACCCGCGCCGAATCCCGACCCCAACAAGCCAGGTGCCTTCCTGCCCAACCGGGCCGCCGCGAAGGCCGGACTGAACCACGCGATCAACGATGCCGGATGGGGGGTGTTCCTCCAGATCCTGACCGCCAAGGCTGAAAGCGCCGGACGGGAAGTGATGGCCGTGGACCCCCGCAACACCTCCCGGCGGTGCCCCGAATGCGGGCACACCGCCAAGGAGAACCGGCCCACCCAGGAGAAGTTCCACTGCGTATCGTGCGGCCACATCGCGCACGCGGACACGGTGGCTGCCCTGAACGTCCTACGGGCCGGGCTGGCCCGTCGCGAAGCCCGATCGGCATAGCGAGAAACCGCCCCGACTACGAGGTGGAGGAGTCACGAGCGCGATACGGATGCGGGCCGGGGGCCCCGAGGACGTCCCCCTGATCCTGCCGATGCTGGACGGCGCCGTGGAGTGGCTGGTCTCCCTGGGCCGCACCGGCCAGTGGGGGACCGAGCCGTGGTCCACCCGCCCCAGGGCGGTCACCCGGGTCCAGGAGATCGTCGCCTCCGGCACCCCGTGGATCGCCGAGCTCGACGGCGAACCGGCCGGCGTCGTCACGCTCACCCCCGGACCGACGGAGTACGTGGACCCGGTCGACGAGCCCGAGGTCTACGTCCACCTGCTGGTCACCGACCGCCGCTTCAAGGGCCTCGGCGTCGGCGCGGCTCTCCTGGCCCACGCCGTCGCCGAGGCCCGCCGTCAACGGATCGACCTCGTCCGCGTCGACTGCTACGCCGGCGACGACGGCCGCCTCGTCGCCTACTACGAGAGCCAGGGCTTCACCCCCCGTCAAAACCTTCACGGTCGGCGACTGGCCAGGCCAACTCCTCGCCCGCCGCGTCAGCGCGGCGCCGGCCGGGCCGCGCCGCTTTGCCGGCCTGCCGTCGTTCCGGGGCCGAGAACCGCCGGCCGCCGAGGACAACGCGCCTGGCGGACCGGCCCGCCAGGGCCAACGCGCACGGGCCACGCCCGACGGCGCGAAGCGATACCACGCGTCCCACGCGCGGAGCGAAACGCCGCCTCAGGCGCACAACGCCGACACGGCCTCACACCAGCCGAACCGACGCAACCCCCGGGAACAAGCACGGCCAAGGCCCGGAACCTCCAGCCCGCCAGGGCCGGCCCGCACGCGCCACGCCCGACGACGCGGCGCGACGCAGCCGGCGCACGGCGCCGCGCCGCGCCGCGCCGCCGAGAGTGAGCGCCAGCGCCTGGCGTTACGCCGGTCTCGCGCCGGGGATGGCGGGGACTTCGCGGGGGACGAGGGCCACGCGGCGGCGGCCGTCGCGGAGGGTGATCTGGAGGCGGAGGCCGCCGATCCTGGCCAGGACGAGGGCCACGCCGACCGCCCCGCCCAGGCAGATCGCGCCGCCCGCGATCATGCCGATCCGGGCGCCGAACTCGTCCGTCAGCCAGCCCATCAGCGGGCCGCCGATCGGCGTGCCGCCCACGAACACCATCATGAAGAGGCTGATCACCCGGCCCCGCATGGCCGGGTCGCTGGCGACCTGGATGCTGGAGTTCGCCGTCACCTGGAACATCAGCGCGGTCAGGCCCACGGGGAACATCAACACCGCGAACAGCCAGAACACCGGCGACAGCGCCGCCACCATCAGCGCCAGGCCGAACGCCGCGCCCGCCGCCACCGTGAACCGCATGCGCCGGCTGCCGCGCCGGGCCGCGAGCAGCGCCCCGGCCACCGAGCCGGCCGCCATCACCGAGTTCAGCAGGCCGTAGGTGCCGGCGCCGGAGTCGAAGACCCGGTCGGTGAACGCCACCAGCCAGATCGCCGCGTTGAAGCCGAACGTGCCGATGAAGCCGACCAGCACGATCATCCACAGCAGGTCGGGCCGGCCGCCCACGTACCGCAGGCCCTCGCGCAGCTGTCCCTTGCTGCGTGGCACCCGCTCGGCGGGGGTGAGCTCCGAGGTCCGCATCAGGCAGAGACCGACGATCGGCGCGATGAACGAGAGCCCGTTGTAGAGAAAGGCCCAGCCGGCGCCCACCGAGGTGATCACGACGCCGGCCACGGCCGGGCCGACGAGCCGCGCCGACTGGAAGTTGGCGGAGTTCAGCGAGACCGCGTTGCGCAGCAGCCCAGGGCCGACCATGTCGGAGACGAACGTCTGGCGGGCCGGGTTGTCGACCACGGTCGCCAGGCCCACCGCGAACGAGAGGGCGTAGACGTGCCAGACCTCGACCACGCCGCTGAGCGTCAGCACCGCGAGCAGGACGCCGGTGATGCCGAGCGCGGTCTGGGTGCCGATCAGCAGCCGCCGCTTGTCGACGCGGTCGGCGAGCACGCCGCCGTAGAGGCCGAACAGCAGGAACGGCAGGAACTGCAGCGCCATGGTGATGCCGACCGCGGCGGCCGAGTCGGTCAGCTCGTGCACCAGCCAGTCCTGGGCGATGCGCTGCATCCACGTCCCGATGTTGGAGACGGCGGAGCCGAGGAAGTGGATCCGGTAGTTGCGGACCCGGAACGAACTGAAGGTGGATATCTTGTCGGTCGTCAGGGGTGCGGGGGGTGCGGAGCCTGCTCCGGGTCCCGGACTCAAGGGGAACACTCCTTCGTGCTGTGGTTCCTATCGTGCGTCGGTGCGTGGGTGGGGAAGGTCTCCTGGGGTGGTGGCCCGAGGGCGGCCGGGCGCTAGAGGTGCGCGAGTTTGTGCAGCACGGGCGCCGCCTCGCGGAGCGCGGCCCACTCCTCCTCGTCGAGCTCCTCGATCAGCTTGGCCAGCCAGGCGTTCCGCTGGTGGCGGCTCGACTCGAGCATCGCTGCCGCCTGGTCGGTGGTGGCCACCAGCTTCTGCCGGCGGTCCTCGGGGTGGGGTTCGAGGCGCACCAGGTCGCGCTCCTGGAGCAGCGCGATAATCCGCGTCATCGACGGCGGCTGGACGTGCTCCTTGCGCGCGAGCTCCCCCGGGGTCATGGCGCCGCAGCGGGAGAGCGTGCCGAGGGCGGACAGCTCGGCCAGGCTCAGCGTGTGGTCGACGCCGAGATGACGCAGCCGGCGGGACAGTCGCAGCACGCCCATCCGGAGCGTGTTCACCGCCTCTGCGTCGTTCGGGTCGTCCATCATCGCGTGGGGCATACGTCACCGCCATTGCTCATTAGCTTGCCTAACGAAATATATGACGATCATAGGCTCGGGTCCATTCCCTTGCACCCATTGGAGTGAGGAGAGTGAGACGTCACACCCCCACCGCCGGGTACCAGCCCGCCGGATACGCTGGCTCCATGCGCTGGGGTGACTTGACCAAGGGCAAGCGGGAGGCTCCCGAGCCCCTCGAGGGCAACGTCGTGGCCACCATCGCCGTGGGCACCATCGTCTGGGCCGTGCTGTTCGTCGCCCAACTGCCGTTCTACTCCTGGTACGCGGACCACGGGCACACCCGCTGGCTCTGGTCCTGCGCGGCCGGCGTCGGCCTTGGGCTGCTCGGCCTGCTGATCGTCCGCCGCCGCGAGGCCGCCATCCGGGCCGCCCGCGCGGCCGACACCCCCCGGGAGACCGCTCCACAGGAGTGAGGCCACGCCCCGCCGGGGCGGCGAGCCGCGCGCCGGCGCTGACCGGTCATCCACAGCCTGTGGATATCGCCTGGCTCAACGCGGCCGTGTCCGCGCGCCCTCCTCCTCGCGCCATGGCGCTGGGGGCCCGGGCGTCACCGCCCGCCCGCTGATCGAACTCAGCTGCCGGTGCCCGTGGCCGACCAGGCGTCGACCACCTCGACGTGCCGGATCCCGCCCGACTCGGAGATGTGCCCGAACCAGGCGGCGCACTCCGGAACCGTGGTGATCATCCGCGCCGCCTCCTCGGCCTCCGCCCGGCTCCGCCACACGATCATGTCCAGCCAGCCGCCGTCGTCCTCCCTGGTCAGATACGCGGCCAGACACCCGGGGAACCGCCGGTGCAGGGCCTCGACCATCCGCGGCCGCTCACTGACCAGCAGGTGTTCGGCGCCCTCCAGGATCCGAAACCGGGCCAGTTCGATCACGTTCGACTCGTTCGACATGCTCCGGATTCTACGATCCGTCACCCTCCGAACCGGGCCGGCCACGAGCGGCACCGACCGTCCGGCCCAGGCGTCGGGACCCCTCCCGCCGGCGCCCTGTTAGTAGTTGCTCGCCCACGAGAAGTGATCGGCAGACGAGGAGAGCGCGCCATGCGGAGGGGACGACTGATCGCGTGCGGAGCCCTGTTGCTGGGAGTGACCGCGTTGGCCGGGTGCGGAGGCGGGACGGAGAACGACGGGGACGCCGAGGCGGCCGCACCATCATCGGAGGCACCGGAGCCCGAGCCGGAACCCGAGACCGAGACAGAGACCGAGGAGCCTGAGGAGACCGAGGAGCCGCCCAGCCCCACTCCCACCCCGACGCCGACCACGCCGCCGCCGACCGTGAGCGCCTCTGACATCGAGAACTGCCGCGACGGGGAGTGCGAGATCGCCGTGGTGGAGGGCACGGCGATCCCGCTCGACGGCACGCTCGGGGTCGGTCACGTCACCGTGAACGCGATCGACGCGGCGGCGGGGGTCGACCTCGTCGCGCTGACGTCCGGCGGCACCACCGGATACCTCAACTCCCAACTGCCGGACCAGGGCAGCCCGTCCACCGTCAACGACCTGGAGATCCTCGTGCTGGAGATCTCCGGGGAGGCGGCCACCATCCGGTTCTCACCGGCCTGAGTTCGGCGGCTATGGCCGGTGGAACCGCACCTCGGGGCAGCACGCCGAGGGACCGTCCAGGAGTCGCGCGTGCCAGCCGCGCAGGTGGTGGTCGAGGAAGGCCGTGACGTAGGCGCGGGTGAGCGCGTCGGCGCGGTCGCCGGCGAGTTCCTGGACGGGGATGCCGAGTTGGTCGCCCAGCGGAGCCACGTCCGTGAAGGAGAGGTGCTCCGTCCCGTCGACGCTCAACCACCGCTTCCAGCCGGTCAGTTCGGCCCAGGTCTCGTCCCAGGTGGGGTCGGGGCCGCCGGGCACGTGGCTGGGCTGGCCCCACATCAGCACGGGGCGGTCGACGGGGATGTCGTTGGGATAGCGGAAGTTGCCGTCCATGTTCACCGCCGCCCGGACGCGCGGGTCGGACAGCAGGGTCGGGATGGTGCTGTAGCCGCCGGCCGAGTGTCCGACCATGGCGACGCGGTCGGCGTCGATCAGCTCGCCGTGCTCCCACGCCGGCGAGGCCCCGGTGAGCTCGTCGAGCACGAGGGAGACGTCGGCGGCCCGCGCCTCCCCGACCGCCGCGTGGTCGGGGTCGTCGCAGACCACGCAGTCGGTGGTGCGCCCGTCGGGGAAGGTGATGCCGTCCGCCTCGTGGTTGTGGCCGATGCCGGCGACGACGTAGCCGCGGCTGGCCAGCTCCTCGGCGAGCCCGGTCAGCGTCGCGCGCGGCATGCCGAAGCCCGGGGAGAGCACGACCAACGGCAGCCCGGCGCGGGCGCGCACCGGCTCGGCGTCGACGGTGGCGTGGGTGACCACGGTGGTGAGCGTGTCCGGCGGCAGGGGGATCCCGCCGGCCTCCAGGTACGTGGCGGACTCGGCGGCCGTCATGTACGGCGCGGGCCTGTCGGACGGCTCCCTCGCCGGGTACCAGACGGAGACCATCAATTCCCGGCGCTCGACCGCCACCCAGGGGTCGGCGCGGTCGTCGTCCACCAGGTGCAGCGTGGCCAGGCCGATCGGGCGGTCGCCCCCGGGCTCCGCGAGCCGAGGCGGCGCCGAGGAGGGCGCCGCCTCGGCGGCCTGGGCGGTCGTGGCGCACAGGGTGCTCGCGGTGACCAGGGCCGCCAGGGCGCCGGTCAGTGCTCTGCGTCTCATCAGCCTCTCTCCGTCGTGGATCACATGGGCGGCTCAACGCTAGGCAGCGCCGGCGAGTCGGCCCATCAGCCACGGGTGACGATCGCGCCGGCCGACCACACCCACAGATGTCGTCTCGTGGGTGCGCTCCGCCGGCCCGGGGCCACGGAGACCGCGGGACCGGCTCAGGAGATCCGGCGGATGCGGCGCACCGCGAGGTAGCAGAGCAGGGCGGTCAGGGCGAGGAAGAGGCCGGTCTCGATGGACTGGAAGGTCCAGAAGCGGTCGCCTGGCTGGTAGAGCTGCCAGTTGTAGGAGCCCGGTTCGACGCCGCCCCGGTCCAGGCACTCCGGGTCGTGCGGCGGACAGCCGATCAGGCCGGTGCTGACGAGCTCGCCGTCGGCGTTCCGAACGCCGCTCTCGTACTCCCAGCTGGCGGCCGCCGGGTTGAGCCACTCCCCGCTCGTGGTGGACCAGGTCAGCTCCTCGGGGGCCAGGTAGTGGGGGCGGAGCACGAGTTCGACGAACAGGCGGACGGCGACGAAGCCCCCGAGAGTGAGGGCCATGGCGGGCATGACGCGGCGGGTCACGGTGCCGGCGAAGGTACCGAGGGCGAGGGCGAAGAGGGTGTAGCCGACGGGGGCGACGCCCTGGACGTCGAAGAAGCCGTAGGCGAGGCGTCCTGTGCCGTTGGCCGCCATGGGGGCGAACCACCAGGTGACGCCGAGCGCGTACACCACGGCGAGCGGGAGGGTGACGGCGCCCAGCAGGCCGAGCTTGGTGAGGGTCCAACGGCGCCGGCTGACGCCCTGGGTCCAGACGAGGCGGTGGGTGCCGTGTTCGAGCTCACGGGAGACCAGTGGGGCGCCGAGGAAGAGGCCGACGAGCAGCGGCAGCACCATGAAGAGGATGGCCACCACGGACAGGCTGTTGAACTCGTCGATGAACTGCTGGCGCAGCGGGCCGCAGGTGTCGGTCCTGGCGGAGACGGAGACGAGCACCTCGGTGCCGAGCGCGTCGAGGCAGTCGGCGAGCCCCGAGTCCTCGAAGGTACCGTGCATGCTCAGCCCGGTGGGCACCATCAGGGCGGCGAGCGCGACCAACGCCAGTGCCGTGTAGAGGAGTTGCTTGCGGTGTTGGCGCCAGGTCAGCCAGATCACGCGGTCACCTCCGGGCGGCGGGTGTCGCCGGCGCCGAGGTAGGCGAGGACGAGGTCCTCCAGGGTCACCTCGTGCGCCGACCAGGCGGGGTCGGCAGGACCGGCGCCCGTGGTGCGGGCGAGCAGGGTCGTCTGCCGGTCGGTGTGGCTGGCCCGGATCACGGCGCGCACGCCGGGGACGGCCTCCGGGTGGTCGGTGCGCGGGCCGACGAGGGTGCGGTGTTCTGCGAGCAGGTCGTCGACGTCGCCGGCGAGTTGGACGTGCGCGGTCTGGAGCAGGATCAGGTGGTCGCAGGCCCGCTCCAGGTCGGCGAGCAGGTGCGAGGAGAGCAGCACGGTGGTACCGGTCTCGGCGACGGCGCTCATCAGGGCGCCCATGAACTCGTGGCGGGCCAGCGGGTCGAGGGCGGCGGCCGGCTCGTCGAGGAGCAGCAGCCGGGGCCGCTTGGCCAAGGCGAGCGCGAGCGCGACCTGGGCGCGTTGGCCGCCGGAGAGGCTGCCGACCGGCTTGCGGGTCGGTACGCCGACGCCGGCCAGTCGGTCGTGGGCGAGGTTCGCGTCCCAGCGGCGGTTGAGCCTGGCGCCCATGGTGATCAGTTCGTCGGCGGTGAAGTCCCGGTAGAGCGGGGTGTCCTGGGCGACGAAGCCGATCTCGGCCAGGGCCTCGGCGTCGCCGCGCGGGTCGCCGCCGAAGACGCGAACGCGGCCGGCGTCGGGTCGCAGCAGTCCGACGGCCAGGTGCAGCAAGGTGGACTTGCCGGCCCCGTTCGGCCCGACCAGTGCGGCGATCCGGCCGGCCGGCAGTCGCAACGAGCAGTCCCGCAACGCCCAGCCACGGCCGTAGCGTTTGCCCAGCGCGTCGGTCTCCAACGCGGCCTCGTGGGCTTCTTCTGTCATCTGTGCTCCCGCACTGTTCTCGGAGACGGTGACCCCGGTCGGTCGAGGGTGGACCGCAGCGTGGTGTCGATCAGCGCCGCGATGTCCTCGCGGCCGAGCCCGGCGGCCTGGGCCCTGTGCAGCCAGGCCACCAACTCCTCGCGCAACTCGGCCTGGTGGGCCAGGGAGGGGCCGGCGAGGTCGCCGACCAGGAAGGTGCCCACGCCCGGCCGCCCCTCGGCCAGGCCCTCCAACTCCAGCTCGCGGTACGCCTTGAGGACCGTGTTCGGGTTGATCGCCAGCGTCCGGGCCACCTCACGCACCTTGGGCAACTGGTCGCCCGGCTGGGCGATGCCGACGCGGAGCGCCTGCTTCACCTGGAGCACCAACTGCATGTAGGTGGCCACCTTCGAGCGACCGTCGAGCACGAACTCGATCACCGGTTCTCCTATTGTCCTATGACAGTAAGACAGCATGGGCGCGGCAACGCCGTCTGTCAATCGTCGCAAGGGGACGAGCCGACAGCGACGCCGGCCGTCACCCGCCGCAGGACACCCGATAGCCCCCGGTGGGCGGCTCGTCCTTGACCAGTCCGTCGAAGCCGTGCGCCCGGTGTTCCCGGCAGGCCGCCGCGGGGTCAACGGCCGGCGGGTAGTCCACGGCGAAGACGGCCTTGCCCTGCTCGACGAAGACGTCCAGCTCCGCGCACTCGTCGAACTCGACACACTCCTCGGGCAGCGCCCAGTCGAACGCGTCCACCAGCTCGGCCGCCGAACCCGGCTGGTCGTGGCCGTTCTTCATGCCCACCGAGAGCCCGCGCGCGTGGGCCTGCTCGGCCACCTCCCGATACCAGGAGTGCTGGTCGTCCAGCGTGATCGGGAACCCCGGGTCGTTGCCCAGCGGATTGTTCTGGTCGGGCTCCACCCCGTCGCAGCCCATGCGCTCGGCCAGGTCGAGCCGCGCCCAGACGAGCTCGGCGAACGCCCCCCGCGACCCCGCCCTGATGTCCAGCCAGCGCTCCTCCGACCAGCCCGTGTCGTTGCCGATCACCGCCTCGGGAAACCGCTCCGCGTCGGGTCGGTAGCTCTCGTGGGCGCCGGTGTCGACGTAGCAGATCACCACCGGCCGCGGCTCCCTGGCGTGCAACTCCTCGATCGCGCCGGCCAGCGGCCCGGCCGGCACCTCGATCACGTCCCCGTCCGGGTACCACAGCTCGGACCCGGCGGGCGCGAGGTCGAACAGGTCCAGGTCGTACATGTCGTGCGGCGCCGACAGGTCGTAGGGCTCACTGATCTGCCAGTCCCAACTCGCCACCTCCCCGGGCGCCGGCCGCCACCACTCCGGCTCCGACGCCTCCTCACCGCACGCGACAAGCGTCGCCCCCACCAACACCACGGCCCCCAGCAGCCCCCGTACGCGCCTCATGCAGCAGTCGACGCCCACGCGAACCGCCCGGTTGCGGGCGGCGGAGTGGACGGGGCGTCACGCCCCGAAACCACATCACGCTTTTGTTCACCGAGCTGTCGCCCGGGCGACGCCGCAGGGCAACTACCATGGCGCCCTGCGGAAGTTATCTCTGCCGCATCCTTTTCCATCGCAAATAGGCACGGGGGCCATGCCAGGACCAGATCTCGGGTTCGCCAAAGAGGATGTCGAGCGCGCCGCCGGCCGCTCCCCCTGGCGGCGGCAGGAGCAGTTCACCACGGAACTCGACACGGATGACATGGCGCAGACCGCCGCCATCTACGCCCGTGCCGCGGAGGAGAGCGTCAACTCCCTGGAGTTGTCCGAACGCGCCTCCGAGTTGGCCGCCGAGTCCGGGGAGTTGGACGGTGCCACACTGGCGGACGGTGAGGAACGCGTCACCATCACCACCCGGGATCTCGACTCCAGGGGCATGGAGAAGACGGTCGGCTCCCTCCAACAGGCCATGAACCTCGCCCTCGTCGCCGAGGAGGCCGTGATCGGCGTCATCGCCGGCGGGGACGTCCCCCAGGGCGCCGGCGAGTATCTGCCGGGCAGACTCGACGCCACCCGCGCCAACGGGAAGTGGACGAGGGGCAACGGCCTGGACGCGCGGGTCCAGCGGCACGCGGAGGAGGCCGTGGCCGAGTACAACGGCTGGGCCACGGCGCTGAGCGAGGCCTACTACCGGATGCGCGCCTGGGAGTACGACACCCCGCCCACGATCCCCATCCAGTACCAGGGGCGTTGGCGGGACATCCAGCCCGTCATCGGCGCCGACGGAAAGGCCGACTACTCGGTTGAGCCGCTGGCTCAGGAGGTCCGCGACCGCCATCTGCGGGCCGCGGCCGACGACGCCGTCGACGCGGACGAAGACATCGTCGAGGCCATCGACGGCTACCGCACCCGCCTCAGCGGCCTGGCCTACGACCTCGTCTCCGCCGGGGTCGACATCTCCAGGGGTCCGCTCGACCTGTTCGTCACCGAGGACATGGCCGCCTGGTCAGCAGAGCGGATCAACGAGGCGTTCGGGCCGGGAGTCGACGCCGTGCCGTCGCGGATCCGGTCGTACCTGGCCGGCCTCGAGGGCATCACCGAGTCCGTGTACGGCGGCACCCCGCTCCACCCGGCCCGCGACCTCACCCCGGCCGAACGAGCGTTCCTGGAGCGGTTCTACGGCGACCTGACCCCCCACGCGCTGGGCGGACTCGGCAACCTGGACACGGCCGACCGCGACCTCCAGGGGCTCCTGGACGCGCGGGCCGTCAGGCAGAGCGTCGGCGACGGCGTCAACGCCCTGTTCGACCCGGCCGTGGGCGGCATCGCCCCCGGTCCCAACGGCGAGCGGGTGCCCGACTCGATCCGGTACTACGTCTACGACTACGCCTCCCACCTGGAGTACCCCACCCGGGACATGGTCGCCGACTTCGACGGCTTCGGCCGCCTGATGGGGGAGTCCATGGCCCCCTCGGGACCGGAGTTCAGCCGGGACACGGCCCACGCCGCGGTCGACATCGAGCGCACCACCCGGGACTTCGTCGAGACCGACGGCACCCCCATGAACGAGGGCACCCGCAACCTCCTGGGCATAGCGGCGCGCCGCCCCGAGATCGCGGCCGAACTGCTGAGCGACCCCGAGTTCGCCGAGAACATGCTCAACGCGGGCTACCCGACGAGCGAGCCCGGCGAGCAGCGGCAGCGCGGGGCCGAGGGGGTGAGCGGCTTCGTGCACCAGGCGGCCCAACTGCCCGACGGGGTCGACCCGGACAGCGCCGAGGGCCGCGTCTACGCCGACGCGGCCTACAACTACCTGAACTACGCATCCACGGCCGACACCCTCGCGGACACCGCCGACCAGCCGGTCGGCTTCCATAGCCGCACCGCCATCGCCGAGGAGTGGACCCGGCGCGACCCGGAGCGGTTCGGCGAGTTCGCCTGGCTCGTCGAGGAGTGACGCCGGTGGGCGGGCCGGGCCGGCCCGCCCACCGGCGGGCTCAGACGGCCGCCGGGCAGGTCTCCCGCCAGGCGTCCAGGTCGTAGTTCTTCAGCAGGGAGCTGAGGCCGAGCGGGACGGTGACGGGGCAGAACTCCTCGGTCGTCAGCTCGTACTCGACGTGGAAGACGGCCTTGCCCGCGTCGATGAACGGGGTGAGCGCCTCGCACTCGTCGTACTGGGCGCACTGCTCGTTGACCGCGAAGTCGAAGTCGTCGACGAGCTCGGGGATCTGGTCCAGGTCGTTCTTCAGGCCGATCGAGAGACCCCGCTCGTGGGCCAGGTTCGCGATCATGCGGTTGAAGACCAGCTGGTCCTCGGCGGTGAGGTCGAAGCCGGTCTCGTTGGCGTAGCCGTCGACGTTGTCCGGCTCGATCGCGTCGAAGCCCTTGTCCGCGCACATGTCGAAGCGCTCGGCCATGATCGGCTCCAGCACGTCCACCGCGCGGATGTCCAGCCAGCGCTCGCCCGGCCAGCCGTTGGGCCCGCCCAGCACCTCCTCGGGGAACTCGTCCGCGTCGGGGCGGAAGTCCTCCCAGGCGCCGACGCTGATGTAGCAGATCACCCGCACGTCACGCTCGTGCAGCTCCTCGACCACGGCGGCGTCGTTCTCAAAGCCGTCGATGTCGTAGACCGGGACGTCGATCGAGGTGTCCACCTCGCCGATGAGCTGCCACTGCCAGTCGGTGCCGGGCTCCGGGGTCCAGTACTCCGAGGTGACGGCCGCCTCCTCGAGGTCGGGCGACGACGGCTCGGGGTCGGGATCGCCGGCGCCTGCCGAGCAGGCGAACAGTAACGGCACCACCGCCAGCGAAGCGGCCACGCAGGTCAGCCGAACCATCGGACGGTCTCCAACTCGTCGGCGCGGGACGGGGCCCCCACAGGGAGGCAGGGGCGAAACGACCCCGCCGCTGCCGCATGGCCAGGGCCAGGCCCGCCGCCAAGCGCTCGGCGGGTCAGTCGAACCATCGGGCGGTCTCCAACTCGTCGGCGCGGGACGGGTCTTCCAGCAGGGCGGCGAGCTCGAACCGGCGCGGCCACTGGCCGGTGGCCCAGGCCAGGCCGGCCGCGAGCCCCTCGAAGGTGGCGGCGTGCAGCGTGCCGTCCGGGGCGAGGCGCCAGTCCAACTCGACACCGTCGACGACCAGTTCGTCGTGTTCCACGTAGCCGGCCGGGGTGTCGGGGCCGAGCAGGGCGTGCGCCGCCTCCGGCGTGTCGCGGCGGGTGCCGCCCTCCGGGACCGGCGCCGGCAGCGCGGCGCTCAGCGGGCGCACGTCGAGCACGGCGGCCAGCGCGGCGGCCCGCTCCGGCGGCACCGGCAGCAGCGCGCGGCCGGCCGCGAGCGGCAGCAGGTCGGGCGCGTCGGCCACCAGCGCCTCGGCCACCGGCACCACCGCGACCGAGCCGTCGACCACCGCGCACAGCTCATCCGGCAGGGTGACGTCGGCCGGGTCCAGGTCGGCCAGCAGGGCGTAGAGGCCGTGCAGCTGGGCCGGGACCACCGCCGACTCGGGGTCGACGAGCCGGCTCAACAGCTCGGCCGCGCCGCCCGGCTCGGCGAGCAGCGCCCGGGCCGTGGTGCGCACGCCGAGCGCGTGCAGCACGTCCTCGTCGGCGTCTGCGGTGTCCGCGTCCTCGTAGAGGCCGGCCAGCAGCGGGTCGCCGTCGGCCGAGCGCAGGCCCACCGGCTCGCGCCCGCCGAGCACCGGCGCGCCGCGCAGCCACCAGGCGCTGTACGGGCGGGCCGGCTCGACCGAGCCGTCCGGCATCCGCACCCGCACGGGCGTGGTCAGCGCCTCCCGGTAGGGGGCGCGGGAGAATAGCGCCAGGGCGCGCGGCCACTGCTCGTCCGACACCAGCTCCAGGTCCCGGATGGCGACCACCTCGGCCGCCACCGGGGGCAGCTCGGCGGGCGGCAGCGCGTCCAGCACGTCCTCGCACCAGACGTCGACGGCCTCCAGCAGACCCAGGTTGTCCGGCTCGGGGTAGCCGACGTCCCGCTCATCCTCCAGCTCGTCCGGGTCGAGGACGACGTCCTGGGCCCGTATCAGCACGAAGTCGGCCTGCACGCCGACCGCCGTCAACGGCTGCTCGCCCCAGCGCTCGACGAGCTCCGGGGCGACGGCGGCGAGCTCGTCGGGCTCGATGATCTCCGCGAACGGGCTGCCGGGGAGGATGAGATCGGCGGCCGGACTGAGATCGCCGTCCTCGTCGGGCAGGGCGAGCGCGGCCAGCCATGGCTCCTCGCCCGGCGCCAGGTCCGCCTCCCGGGCCAGCGCCAGCACGAGCTCGGCAAGCTCCTCAGGCGGGATCGCGTCCTCGTCCCACACCTCCGCGTCGGCCGAGGCCGCCACGGCCGCCCGCACCTGCGGAGTGGCCAGCACGGCGCGCGGCGTCGCCGGGCTCGCGCCCAGCTTCTCCAACAGCGGGTGGGCCGCCTCCGGGTGCACCACCTTGAGCCCGAGCCGGCCCAACTCCACCGCGTCCGTGCCGGGCACCGGCAGCAGCGCGCGGCGCGGCCCGATGGTGATGCCGCCGTCCGCCAACGCCACCGGCAGCCCGGTCAGCAGGTCGGGATCGACGCCGGACAGCGACTCGTAAAGCCGCGCCCACCAGCCGGCCGGCCGCTCCACGCCCGCCAGCCGGTCGATCACCTCGCCGAGCGAGACCCGCGCCACCTCCAACACCCGCAGCTCGGCGCGCCGCTCGAGGCCGGCCGGCAACAGCTGCGGGAACAGCTCGGCGAGCACCGCCACCGTCTCGGCGCCGGCCCGCTCCACGAGCTCCGCGTCCCTGGGCCGCAGCGCGACGGCCCTCTCCTCCTCGCCCTCCTCGGCCTCGGCGGCCGGGGCGGCGGCGCGCGGCAGGAACGCCGTGCCTGGCAGCCGGTCGAGCAGCGCCTCGCGCAGCCTGCCGTCCAACTCGCCACGGCCGAGCGGCCCCGGCACCAGGCCCAGGATGTCGCCGGTGACCGGCCGCCAGTCGGCGAGCAGCGCCGCGTAGGCGGCGGCGGCCCGGTCGAGCAGGAAGTCGGTGAGCGGCCCGGGCGCGACATGGCGGCGGGTCGGCTCGAGCGGGAAGCTGGCGATCAGCAGCGCGGGCAGGCCGAGCGCGTCGTCCGTCGGCGTCGGGGCGTGGACCACGGCGGGGCTGGTGGGCGCGGCGGGGGCTCCCTCCGCGTCCACCGGCACGGCCCAGGTGACGGACCAGTGGCGCCGGTCGCGCTCCTCGATCGGCCGGTCGGCGAACAGCTCGGGCTTGGCCTCGCCGCTGTCCTGCGAGACCCGCCACCGGGTGGAGCGCACCGCGAGCCCGGCCGGGCCAGGCTCCTCGGTGATCTGCGTGTAGGGCCCGAACTGGCGGCGCGTCAGGGTGCGGGTGCCGCCCGGCGTCTCCACCGCCACCTCGACTAGGCCAGGCAGGGTGAGCAGCAGCGTGTCGTCGACCGCGTCGAGCAGCCGCGTGGCCAGGTCCTCGGCGGCCGCGTCCCGCAGCGGCAGGGTGACGGCCGTGTCGAAGCCGTCCGGCACGGCCGCGGCCGGCTCGGCCGGCGGCAGCGGGAACGGCAGCCGCAGCAGCGGGACGGCGTGCCGCTGGCCGGCCCTGCGGTCCAACTCGTCGAGCAGGGCCGGGTTGTCCGCGCCGGTGGCCCGCGCGAGATCGGCGGCCTCGGCCAGCGACCAGCGGACGGCGCCGGCCGCGCTCGCAATGGTCGGCGCGTCGCTCACGGCCAGCACGGCGGCGAAGCCGACGCCGAAGCGCCCCACACCGCCGGACTGCTCACGCTTGGCGGAGGCGCGCAGGGTGGAGAGCGACTCCACGCCCGCCGCGTCCAGCGCGGCCCCGGTGTTGGCGACGGTCAGCACGCCGTCCCGAAGGGTCAGGCGCAGCCGTCCTGGTGTGCCGGCGCGGGCGGCGGCGTCCGCCGCGTTCTGCGCGAGCTCGATGACGAGCCGGTCACGGTAGCCGCCGCGGGCCAGGTCCTCCTCCGCGTTGGCGTCCTCGCGGAAACGCGCGGGGGAGGCCGCCCAGGCGGTCAGGACGCCGTGCCGCAGCCGCGCGGTACCGAAGGGGTCGGCGGGTTCGGCGTGGTGGTCGGTGGTCACGGGGCGACAGTACCGGGTCCGACCGACAGCCGGCCCCCGGCGAGGGGACGCCCGGGGGCCTACAGCGGATCGGCGCCCAGGTGGTCGATCACCGGCGGCGCGGGCCGCTGCGGCTTGAGCACCTCGGCGGCCTCCGAGTGCGCGCCGCAGCCGTAGGACAACGAGACCACCTGGCCGTCGGCCGGCGCGTACTCGTTGGCGCACACCCCGAACGCCTGCCGCAGCGAGCCGGCCATCGGCAGCAGGAACCCGCAGCTCTCACAGTTCGCCGGCGCCGCCTGGGCCATCGGCGTCTCGGGACCGAACCGCTCCTCCCACCGGTCGGCCGCCTCCTGCACGCCGACCCAGGACAGCACCCGACGGCGCCCGAGCCCCAACTCGTTCGCCACGTCGGCGACCGCGCCGCGCCCGGCCGTCGGCTCCTCGTCCTCGACCTCCTCGCCCGGCGCCTCGGCCAGCACCCCGGGCTCGAGCCGCACGTCGTCCTGCTCGGCCGGCAGCAGGTCGCCAGGGCCCAGGTCGCCAGGGCGCAGCCGCTCGCTCCACGGCACCCAGTCCGGCGCGAGCAGCGCCTCGGGCCCCGGCGTCAGGGCCACCTCGTCGACCGTGACGTACCGGGCGCGGGCGGCGCGCGCCACCGTGACGGCCCAGCGCCAGTCGGGGTAGCCGGGATCGCGGCTCCCGAAGAAGTGGGTGACGAGCCGGTCGCCTTCGGCGACGAGCCCCAGATACTCCCCGATCGGCTGGGGACGCGCCGCCTGCGCCGCGGCGTCGCGGGCGAGGTCGACCGCCTCGGCACAGAGCCGATCGGGTGTGCCGCTTCGCGTCGGGCCTGGCATCCCAGCACTCACAAGAACTCTCCTACGCCGTTGTCCGGTGCGGGCGCCTCAGGGCGAACGGAGCCGACGGAGCGGACGCTGGGACCGCTGCGACGTCGTGCTGTACGAGGCAAGGCGCACCGCCGGCCCACGCTACCGCACGGGCCAGCCGCGCGGCGCCCGGCCCAGGTCAGGTCAGGTGGGTCGGGCCCGGGCCTCCGCCGCGCGACCCCCGATATCAGAAGGGGACCATCCGCCGCTCGCCGATCCTCGAAGATCGTCCGGTCAGGGCCTAGTCTGGGTAACCGTGGTCGCTGGCAGCTCGTCGGGTACCAGAAGCGGGGGCGGCTCGGGGCGCGTCTCCCGGGCGGTCCAGGCGACCGGGCGTGCCCTGCGGGCCGTGCCGATCGCCCTCGGCCGCCGCATCCGGCGCACGACGCACGCGCACGGCGCGGGCGAGTCAGGGCTCGGCAAGCTGATCGAGCTGCACGCCGTGCACTCCGCGGGCGACATGCTGATCACCATGGCGCTCGCCTCCACCATCTTCTTCTCGGTCCCCACCGGCGAGGCGCGCGGCCGGGTCGCGCTCTACCTGGCCGTCACCATGGCCCCGTTCATCCTGCTGGCACCCGTCATCGGCCCGCTCCTCGACCGGGTGCCGCACGGTCGGCGGGCCGCGATGGCCGGCGCACTGCTCGCCCGCGGCATGCTCGCCCTCGTCATCGCCAGCGTGGTGGCCACCGGCGGCCTCGAGCTCTACCCGGCGGCCCTGGGCGTCATGGTCTGCTCCAAGGCGTACAACATCGTGCGGGCCGCGGTCGTCCCCCGGCTCCTGCCCACCACCATCTCGCTAGTGAAGGCCAACGCCCGCATCACCCTGACCGGCCTCATCTCGGCGGGCGCCATGGCGCCCTTCGGCCTGCTGCTGAACGCCGTCAGCGAACGGGCTCCCCTGTACGCCGCCTGCCTGGTCACGATCGTCGGCGCCTTCCTCTCCTTCCGGCTGCCGCACAAGGTCGACCTGGCGCGCGGCGAGCGCGACGTGCACCTGGCCGAGCTCGCCGAGTCGCGCGCCACGCAGGCGAGGGAGCGGGGCGAGCGGCGCGGCGCCAGCCCGCTGCGGGCCGCCGCCGAGTTCCCCGTGCTCAAGGCGCTGATCGCCAACGGCTCGTTGCGTGCCCTCTCCGGCTTCCTGCTGTTCTTCCTCGCCTTCCTGCTGCGCGGCGAGGCGCTGCCCGGGCTGACCGCAGCGTTCTCGCTCGGCCTCGTCGGGCTCGCGGCCGGCGGGGGCAACGCGCTGGGCAACCTGCTCGGCAACCTGCTGCGCGACCGCGCCCCCGAGCTGAACCTGCTGGTGATACTGGTGCTCGCGCTCACCACGACCGGCGCCGCCGCCGTCGCCTACAACGCGTTCACGGTCGTCGCCGTCTGCGCGGCGGCCGGCATCTGCCAGGCGATGGGCAAGCTGTCGCTCGACGCGATGATCCAGCGGGACGTGTCCGAGGTGGTGCGCACCTCGACGTTCGCCCGCTCCGAGACCGCGGTGCAGATGTCCTGGGTGCTTGGCGGCGCGATCGGCATCTCGCTGCCGCTCAACGGCCCGCTCGGCATGTGGGTGGCGGCCCTGCTGGTGTTGACCGGAGTGCTCGCCTCCGCCCCCAGCCTGGCCGCCGCCGCGCGGCGCGGCACGGCGCACCCCCGCGTCAGGTGACCGTCGGCCGCGCGGGTAACCTGCCCGCATGACTGCGATCTCCACGAACCGGGGCCGCCGGGCCATCCGCACCACGTTCGCCCTCGGCGCTGTTTCGCTGGGACTGGTCGCCCTCTCCGCCTGCGAGCAGCCGAGCCCGAACGCGCACTTCACGCTCAACTCCAACACGGAGTCGCGCGAGACGCCCGCCGACTGCTACGGCCACGGCGACGCGCTCGGCGCCGAGCGGGCGCTGTCCTGCACGGAGAGCAACGACGACGTGCCGACGTTCACCACCCGCGCCGGCGACACCTTCCGGGTCGGCGTCGACCCGGACGTCGCCGAGGACGGCTGGCTGCTGTTCGTCAACGGCCTCCTCTATGACCCCGAGCCGTTCACGACGACGTACCACAGCTTCTCGAGCGACGACCTGTACCGCGCCGCCGAGCAGCAGCAGACCACCCCGGGCCAGGCCCCGCAGACGGAGAACCTGCGGCTCAACGTCGTCGAGGTGTCGGACGACTACGACGAGGACGAGATCCTGAGCTCCCAGACGCAGGAGGAGTACGAGGAGCGGATGTTCAGCTCGCTCGACGGCGTCTGGAACGTCGAGCTCGAACCGCACCAGGGCCACTAGCGAAGCGCTGCTCGCGCCGAGTGGAGCAGGGAGGACGCCGGGTGCAGGTGTTGATCGCGACGGCCGTCGAGTCCGAACGCCAGGCCGTGACCCGCGCCTCCGGCGCTGAGCCCCTGGCCGTCGTCCCCCTGCCGTTCGGCGTCGACCTGCACCGGGTACGCCTGGGCGGCGACGTGACCGCCGATGTCGTCGTGGTGGGTGTCGGGGGCGCGGCGGCGGCGGCCGCGGTGGGGAGCGTCCTGGCGTGGGCCGACGAACCCTACGACCTGGCCGTGTCGGCCGGAATCGGCGGCGGCTTCCGGGAACAGGTGCCCGTCGGCGGTCTCGTCGTGGCCTCAAGCATCGTCGTCGTGGACCTCGGGGCCCAGACCACGGCCGGGTTCTCCGACATGGCCGAGCTCGGGTTCGGCGTCGTCGCCCACCAGCCGCCACCCGAGCTGGCCCGCGCGGTGGTCGCCGCGACCGGCGGCGTCTACGCGCCGGTCCTCTCCGTGTCCACCGTGACCGGCACCGAGGAGCGCCGCGCCGAGCTGGCGGCCCGCCACCGGGGCGCCGCCGCCGAGGCGATGGAGGGGTTCGGGGTGGCCACCGCCGCCGCCCTGCACGGGGTGCCGACGCTGGAGATCCGCGCCGTCTCCAACCCCGTCGGCCCGCGCGACCGCGAGGCCTGGCGCATCGAGGACGCGCTCGACGCGCTCAGCGCCGCGTTCGCCGCCGTCGGGCCCGTCATCGAGGACTGGCACCAGCAGAGGGAACAACGGGAGGCGTCATGACCGCCGAAGCAGTGGCCACGCCGCTTGGCATCGCGTACTCGCCCTGCCCCAACGACACGTTCGTCTTCCACGCCTGGGCACACGGGCTGCTGCCCGACGCCCCCGCCATCGACGTGGACTTCGCGGACATCGACATCACCAACGGCCGCGCCGAGCGCGGCGAGGGCGACGTGCTCAAGGTGTCGTACGCCGTGCTGCCGTGGGTGCTCGACGAGTACGCGCTGCTGCCGTGCGGCGGCGCGCTCGGCCGCGGCTGCGGGCCGCTGGTGCTGACCCGCGAGCCGGCCACCGCCGCCGACCTCGCCGGCCGCACCGTCGCGGTGCCCGGCGAGCGGTCCACCGCCTACCTGCTCTTCCGTCTCTGGGCGGCGGCCCACGTGCCCGGCGGGGTCGGCGAGGTGCGGGTGCTGCCGTTCCACGAGATCATGCCGGCCGTGCGGGACGGATCCGTGGACGCCGGCCTCGTCATCCACGAGGCCCGCTTCACCTACCAGCGGTTCGGCCTGCACCAGCTCGCCGACCTGGGCGAGTTCTGGGAGGCCAGCACCGGCCATCCCATCCCGCTCGGTGCCATCATCGCCAAGCGCTCCCTCGGGCCCGAGCGGCTCGCGGCCCTCACGGACGCCATCCGCGCCTCGGTCCTACGGGCCTGGTCGGACCCCGGGGCGAGCCGCGACTACGTGCTGGCGCACGCCCAGGAGATGGACCCGGCGGTGGCCCAGGCCCACATCGACCTCTACGTCAACGAGTTCACCGCCGACCTGGGCGAGGCCGGCTACGCCGCCATCCGCGAGCTCCTGACCAGGGCCGCCGACGAGGGGCTCGTGCCGCGCCTGCCGGCGGCGCTCGCCGCGCCGGGCCCGGTCGGGGCCTGACCCCGGCTCAGACGTCCAGCTGGTCGGCGACGGCGCGCAGCATGCCGGCGATCTTGCGGCCGTTCTGCCGGTCCGGGTAGCGGCCGCGCTCCAGCTGCTGCGTGACGCTCTCCAACAGGGTCGTCAGGTCCTGGACGATGGAGGCCAGTTCGTCTGGCTTGCGGCGCTGCGCGGCGGCCACCGACGGCACCGGGTCGAGCAGGGTGACGGAGAGCGCCTGGTCCCCGCGCTGCCCGGCGACCACGCCGAACTCCACACGCTGACCCGGCTTCAGCTCCACGCCCCCGGGCAGCGCTGAGGAGTGCACAAAGACATCGCCGCCGTCGTCACGGGAAAGGAAGCCGAAGCCCTTCTCGGTGTTGAACCACTTGACCTTGCCGGTAGGCACGTGTCCTCGTCCTCGCACTCGTCATAACAAGACGGCGGGCCACAGGACCCGCCTTTCACTCCAGGCTAACCGCCCCCTGCCCGGTGACAAGATGCCGCCGGGCCGTTTCGGAGGATCACTGCCCCCGCCGTGCGGCCGGTAACCCTGCGTCTGCCACTCTGTAGGGGTGAGTGAGGCGAGTGAGAGGTCCCCTGGGGACACGCTGGTACGGATCGGCGGCGTGATCTTCGCGGTCGGCGCGGTGGCGACGCTGATCACCATGGTCCCGCTGCTGATCGGCGCCGATCCGCTGCCGACCGTGGCGTACGTGGTGTCGATGCTGATGGGCGTGGGCTTCGCGGTGGCCGGCGCGGGCCTGCTGCGCTCCATCGCGGCGCAGCGGTGGCGCTAGGCTCTGTCCTGCCGATCTTGCCGGTCCCGCGACTCCCTCAGGCCTGGCGGCCTGGGTGGGGGTGCCCCCTGCACGAAGTCTGGGGGAGCACCGCGTCTGACACCGCGGGCCGATCCGACAAGATCGACAGGACAGGACCTGGCCGCCGACGGCTAGACGACCGTCGCGAGGTGCTCGTCGAGCCAGGCCGGGAAGCCGGTCAGGTCCGGCAGCACGACGTGGGCGCCCTCGCGGCGTAGCTCGTCGGCGCTGCACGGTCCGGTGGCGACGGCGACGGACAGCGCGCCGGCCGTGACGGCGCCGCGGACGTCCCCGACGTGGTCGCCGACGTAGACGCCGGCGGCGTGGTCGCGCAGCGCGGCGGCCTTCCCCTCCGCCCAGAGCGAGCCGATGACGACGTCGGGCGCCAGGCCGAGGTGGTTCACGTGCCGCTCCGCGTTGGGCCCGTACTTGGCGGTGACGACGATCACCCGGCCGCCGCGCTCCCGCACGGCCGCGATGGCCTCGCGGGCGCCGGGCATGGCGGGCGTCTCGGCGATCGCGTAGTCGCGGTACATGCCGCGGTAGCGGTCGGCGGCCTCGGCTATCCGCTCGGCCGGGAACCAGTTGGCCAACTCGACCTCGAGCGGCGGCCCGAGCCGGGTCACGGCCAGGTCGGCGTCGATCGGGACACCGGTCTCGCGCGCGAGCGCGAGGTAGACGCTGCGGATCCCTGGACGGGAGTCGATGAGCGTCATGTCGAGATCGAAGCCGACGGTGAGCGGAATGCTTGGCATATGAAACATTCTGCCCGAGCCGCCGCGACGGCCTGTTGACCGGGTGGTTCTCCCCCACCCACCCGTCTATTCCGCGCTTCGCACGGTGGGCGGCCGGTCTGCGGCGGCCGCGCCGCCGGGGCGCTCCGCGCTGGGAGTTGTCC
>NZ_SMKC01000340.1 GCF_004348315.1 Streptomyces sp. 8K308
GGGCGGGGCTCAGCCCCGCCGGCGGAAGAGGAGGTCGCGCACCACGTGCCCCTTGGCCAGGCCCTGCTGCTCGAACCTGGTCAGCGGCCGTCCGCCCGCCCGGTCCGACGCGAAACCCCCCGACGGCACGGCGTTGACGAAGGACCTGCTCGCGGTCAGCACCTCGAGCATCCGCTCCGCGTACGGCTCCCAGTCGGTGGCGCAGTGCAGCAGGCCGCCGGGGCGCAGTCGGGACGCGGCCAGCTCGACGAACTCGGGCTGGACGATGCGCCGCTTGTGGTGCCGCTTCTTGGGCCAGGGGTCGGGGAAGAAGACGCGGATCCCGATCAGGGAGCCCGGGTCGATCATCTCGCGCAGCAGTATGAGCGCGTCGCCGTTGGCCACTCGGACGTTGGTCAGCCCCTCGCGCTCGGCGAGCCGCAGCAGGTTGCCCTGGCCTGGGGTGTGCACGTCGATGGCCAGGATCCCGATCCCGGGATCGGCGGCGGCCATCTCCACCGTGGCCTCGCCCATCCCGAAGCCGATCTCCAGCACCACTGGCAGGCCGCCGAAGAGCGCCGCCAGATCGAGCCTCGACGCGCCGTCGACCTCGACGCCCCACCGCCGCCACAGCCGCAGCAGCGCGTCGCGCTGCGCCGGGGTGACCCGGCTGCGGCGCGGCTGGAAACTTCGGATGCGGCGCTCGTGCCGGTGCCCCGCCGGATCGGCGGCCGGCCCGACGCCGGGAGGAAACATGCTGGTGGAGTGCGGCTTGTCGGTCACAATAGGCCCGATTTTACGGCTTCACGGCCGGCCGCCACTGGCCTCGCCGGCCGGGCAGGCCGCTCCGTCCCGGCCGGTTGGGTGCCGGGCTTCGGCTGGGATGGCTGGCCTGGGCTCGCCGACCAGGTGGCCGGTGGAGCCGGAGCGGGCCGGTTTCGCCGAACGTTGGTTGGCCGGGTGGTCAGGGTCGGCGCCAGTGGCCTCGCCGGTCGGGCGGCCGGCGGTCAGGCGGCCGGCCTCACCGGTCAGGCGACTGTCACGCCAGCGCGGCCAGCGCTCGGCCGGCGATTTCCTGGCCGATGGGCAGGCACGCGGTGGCGGCGGGGGACGGGGCGTTGAGCACGTGCACGGTGTGCGGGTGCTCGGCGATGCGGAAGTCGTCGGCGAGGCTGCCGTCCGGCAGGACGGCCTGCGCGCGGACGCCCGCCGGCGCCGGCAGCAGGTCGGCCTCCGTGATGGCGGGCAGGAGCCTCCGCACGGCCGCCGTGAAGGCCCGCTTGGAGAGGGAGCGGACCAGCTCGCCCGCGCCGGCCCGCCAGTGGTGCGCCGCCATCCGCCACAGGCCCGGGTAGGTCAGCGCGTCCGCCAGCTCCGCCGGCCGGACCGTGCGCCAGTCGTACCCCTCGCGGGCCAGCGCGAGCACCGCGTTGGGCCCGATGTGCACCTCGCCGTCGAGGCCGGCCGTCAGATGGACGCCGAGGAACGGGAACGCCGGGTCCGGCACCGGGTAGACGAGGCCCCGCACCAGATGGGCCCGCTCGGGCCGCAGCCGGTAGAACTCGCCGCGGAACGGCACGATCCGCAGCCCGGGGTCGTCGCCGGCCAGCCGGGCGATCCGGTCGCTGTGCAGCCCCGCGCAGTTGACCATGGCCCGCGCCCGCAGCACCTCGCCGCGCTCCGTCCGCACCGCGACCCCGAGCCCCGGGCGCCGGTCGATCGCGACGACCCGCGCGCCCCGCCGCACGTCGACGAGCTCGGCCAACCGCCGCGCCACCGCGCCGAAGTCGCACTGCCCGGTGGTCAACACCCGGAGCGCCGCGAGGCCGTGGACGCCGGGCTCGTGCTCGGCCATCTGCGCCTGGCCCAACTCCCGCACCGGCACGCCGTTGCGCCTGGCCCGCTGGGCCAGCTCGTGCAGCCGCGGCAGCTCCGCGGGCGAGGTGGCGACGATCAGCTTGCCGGGTACCGCGTGCGGGATGCCGTGCTCGGCGCAGAACTTCTTCAGCTCCGCCGCGCCCCGCACCGCGAACCGCGCCTTGAGCGATCCGGGGCGGTAGTAGACGCCGCTGTGGATCACCCCGCTGTTGCGACCGCTCTGGTGCGCGGCGAGCCGCGGCTCCTTCTCCAGCACGGTGACGACAAGACCGGGACGGGCGGCGCGCAGCGCGTGGGCGGTGGCCAGGCCGACGATGCCGCCGCCGACCACCACCACGTCACAGTCGTAAGCGATGGCCTTCCGAGTCCGTGCCGCTGTCATGTGCGACATCATGCCGGAGCCGTCAGGAGCGGGCGTGCCAACTCCTGCAACTCCTTGACCGACGGCTCGTGCTGGTAGGGGGCGAGCCGGCTGAGCAGGTCGCGGACGTAGTCCGTGGTGCGCGCCGACGAGATGCGGCCGGCGACCTCCACGGCCCGGGCGCCGGCCGCGCAGGCCGCGTCCAGGTTGCCGGACTCCAGCTCGGCGACGGCACCGACCACCAGGCGCAGCCCGTGCGAGCGGACGAACTCCTCGGTCGGCTCGGAGAGCGCCTGCTCCGTGAAGCGCCGGACCTGGCCCGGCACCTTGAGGTCGATGTAGCACTCGGCGGCGTCGGCGGCGAGCCGGTCGTAGGTGTAGAAGTCCAACCAGCTGGGGTCGCCGTCCCCGTCCCGCGAGCGCTCGAGCCAGCCCTCGGCCGCGGAGAGCGCCAGGCCGCAGCCCGCCGCGTCCTGCGCCTTGGCGAGCGCCCGTGCCTCGACCGTGTGGAAGAAGCTCATGGTGCGGGCGGTGGCGAGCGAGCGGTTGCGCTCCAGGGCCGCCTGCGCCAGGTCGACGCCCTCGTCGGCGAAGCCGCGGTAGGTGGCCTGGAGGGACATCGAGGCCAGCACATAGCCGCCGAGCGGCACGTCGGCCGCGGCCCTGGCAAGCCGCAGCGCCTGGATGTAGTAGCGCTGGGCGGCCTCCTGCTGGCCGGTGTCGAACGCCATCCAGCCGGCGAGCCTGGTGAGCTCGGCGGTGGCGCGGAACAGGGAGCGGCCCACGTCGTCGCTGTAGCTGCCGAGCAGCAGCGGCGCGGCGTCGGTGCGCAGGCACTCCGGCACCATCGAGGAACGCCAGTCCCCGCCGCCGTACTTGGAGTCCCAGCGCCTGGCCTCCTCGGCGGCCTCGCGGAGCTTGGACACGTCGGAGTGGCCCACCCGGCCGAAGGTGCCCTCCTGGGGGGCCGGCGCCTCCCTGGCCACCGAGGCGTCCGCCGGGCTGATCAGCCAGCGCGAGACGGGCGTGGCGTAGGCGGTGACGGCGAACGAGCCCGCCAGCGACTGCCAGATGCCCTTGCCCGGGGTGACGTCGAGCCGGTACAGCTCCGTGGCGGACTCGACGGCGCTCGGCACGTCCCGCGGGAACGCGAGGCCCACCTCGGGCGCCGGGTCGGTGTCCGCCAGGCCGATCTCGTGTAACGGCACCGGGCGCCCCAGCTTGCTGCTGATGGCGGCGGCTATCAGATGGGGGGCTGAGCCCTGTGGCACCATGCCTTTGGTCACCCAGCGGGCGACGGACGTCTTGTCGTATCGAAGCGTCAACCCCCGTTGGGCCCCGAGATCGTTGACCCTGCGGGCCAGACCCGCGTTGCTGATTCCCGCAAGAGCGAGAACTGCCCCTAGCTTCTCGTTCGGCCCGCGTGGCTCCCTGGACATGCGCGTACCCCTGACACACCAACGGCAGCCCCACGACCAGCGCGGGGCCTTTCCGTGCCTCCGCCAACCCAGCGTAGTTCGGTGCCTGCTGACCGTTAAGGGGGTGGATCCCGGATGGCGGATTTGTGACCGTACGCGCGTACGAGCGCTTACGCGCCAGTGGATTGTGCTCCGGGCATGTGGCCGTGCGCCCGGGTGTGCGCTCTGGGCAGTACGAGGGGTCGGCGCTTCGATGTGTACCGCGTGGGTCGGCCCGCTGCCCCGAGGGCAGCACCTTGAAGGCGCAAGCGGGCCGGGGGAAGCCGCCGTCTCATTCCCCGCGGACGGCGGCCTGGTCCGGGAGGCGGACAGCGTCTCCCGGACCACAACGTCTCCTGCCCAGGGGCGATCGCCTCATGAGCCGTTCCCCAGCCAGAGTTTGGCCAATAATCGTCGGTCGGCGATCGCTTGGCGGTCGTTCGACGGTCGGCCCGCCGCGTCCGGGCCGCCGGCGCGCCGGACACCGTCGTACGACCCTTCGACCAACCGACGGATGTGTCAGGTGGTTCGCCATGTGCCGCGTCACATGGGGCGAACTACCTCCCCGGCATGCCCCGTTCCCGCCGGCCGCATGGCAGCATGGGCTCAACGACGGCGCGGTTTTTCAGTGTTCTTCCGTGGGGGAGGCGGCGATGCGGTGGTTGGTCGGGTGGTGTGGGGCCTCTGCCAGCGCTGCCCGTGACATCCAGCCGCTGGGCGCACAACTGCTGTGGGAGGGCCCCGACCCCCTGTGGGCGGTCGGCGACTGGCGGTCCGACGAGATCCGCCTCGTGTACGCCGACGGCGACACCCACCTCGCCGTCTTCGGCTACTGCGGCGCGGACGACGCCACCCTGCGCCGCTCGCTCGTCTCCGCGCGCGCCGGCGCGCTCCGCCAGCTCACCACCTGGCCGGGCGACTACACCGCCATCGCCCGCTTCGGCCGCCGCACCGTCATCCCGGCCGACCTCGCCGGCACCCGCCCCGTCTTCCACGCCGACTGGGCCGGCGGCTCCGCCTACGCCACCGCCGCCCTGCCGCTGGCCGACCTCACCGAGGCCCAACTCGACGTCGCCCACCTCGCCGCGCTGCTCGCGGCCCCCGAGTCCCCCGAGGCGCTCGGTACCGGCACCCCCTACCGGGGCGTGCACCGCGTACCGCAGGGCCACGCGCTGATGCTGCGCGAGGGCGGCAGCCGCGACGTCGTCGGCTACGAGCCCACCGCGCCCCTGGTCGTCGCCGCGCCCCCCGTCGAGCGGGAGGCCGCCGTCGCCGGCGTCAGGGACGCGCTCGTCGAGGCCGTCCGCACCCGGCTCGCGGCGCCCAGACACGCGCCCGCGCGCGACGCGGGGCCGGTGCCCGGCATGGGGCCCGCGGACCGGCGCGCCGCCCGCCTCGGCCCTGAGCCGGCGCCCGGCGTCGGCGCCGACCTCTCCGGCGGCAGCGCCTCAGCGACGCTCGCGCTGCTCGCCGCCGGACTGCCGGGCATGCCGGGCACCGTCTTCGGCACCGGCGCCACCCAGGCCGGCGAGCGGCTGCTCGCCGTCACCTTCAACGACCTCACGGCAGGCGGCATCGCGCGCGCCGCCGAGCTGGAGCGGGCCCGCGCCATCGCCGAGAATCCCCGGCTGCACCACGTGGTGGTGGCGGCCGGCGACGAGGCCCTGCCCTACGCCGACCTGGAGAACGGGCCGCTCACCGACGAGCCGGGCCCCTCGCTGATCACCGCGGCCCGCCACCGCCACCGGCTGGCCGCCGGTAGCGCCGACCACCTCGTCGGGCACGGCGCCCGCCAGGTGCTCGACGCGCACCCGGCCCGCCTCGCTGACCTGCTGCTCGACCGCAGACGCCGCCACCTGCTGCGCCCGGCCACCGCGCTGGCCAAGGCCAGCGGCGGGGGCGGCCGCGCGATGCTGGTGCCGTTCACCCTGTACCGGGCGGCGCGGCGGCTGGCCCGCACCCCCTACCCCGAGGGCCTCTCATCGGCCGCGCTGGCGCTGCGCAACACCATCGAGGGCCCGGACGACGACGCGCCGCACGCCGACGGCGCGCTCGGCGCCTCGCTGGCCGCCCTGGCCTGGTGCCGTCCCGGGCCCGCGGCCCGGTGGCTGACCGGCGAGGCGCTGGCCGAAGTATCGATTCGTCTGGAGGCGGCAGCGGCGCGCCCCCGCTCGGCCTCCGCCAGCTCCCGCCCCGGCGAACAGCGGGCCCGCGCCGTGCTGGCCAGGCACGCCGCCGACCACCGGGTCTTCGAACAGGCCGCCGAGGTCAGGCACCAGCGGCTGCACGCGCCCTTCTACGACAACCAGGTGGTGCGGGCGTGCCAGGCGCTGCCGGAGAGCCTGCGCGTGCAGCCGGGGGCGCGTGCGGACGTGTTGCGCGCCGTGCTGGAGGGCGCGGGGGTGCGCGAGCTGCCGCCGGGATGGGGCGCCACCACCCACGCGTCGCACGCCGAATCCGTGCGCGCGGGGCTTCGCGCCAATATCGGCGAGTTGGTGAACCTCTTCGACGCGCCCCTGCTCGCCGACGCGGGCCTGATCGAGGCCCGCGTCGTCCGCAAGGCGCTGCGCGCCGCCGCCCAGGGCGAACGCCTGCCGCTCGACGGCCTCGCCGAACTCGTCTCCACCGAGGTCTGGCTACGCCGCCTCCTCACCCGTCGCGGCTCCTGCTGGACCGCCGAAGGCAACCACGACCCCCGCGCCGTCACCAGCGGCGTCACGCTCTGACCTACCGGCCAGGCTGGCCGGTCCCCCACCGTGGTGGGTGCCCGCCCCGGCAGGCCGCCTGCCGATCTGCCGCGCCGGTGCCCGGCCGGTTCGCGTCGCCCCTGGTACCCCGACCGAGCGCTTGCTGCACGAGGCGTTCATCAGCGGCACGCGCTGGCGCGCGGCAGGGCCGCGGCTGGCGGCGGTGCGCATAGGCCTGCCGGCCGGGCCAGCCGGTCGGTTGGTGACCGTGACGGAACCCGGCCCGCCGGGCCGGCCGCCTTGTCCGGTGCAGCCGGCTCGCGCCGCGTGTGGCGTGGGCGCCTGCCGGCTGGTGCGGCCGCCCAAGTGTGTGGTCGGCGCATGCTGGACGAGTCGTTCCCAGCGCCCAGGCGCTGGCGCGCTGTCAGGCCGGCCAGGCCGCAACCCGCGCGCAGCGCGGGTGGGCCGGTTGTCCGTGGCCCGGCGAGGGCCGTTCGCGCTGGCGCGCCTCCGCGCGCCGCGTGGGCTCGGCCATTCGAGCCGGCAGGCCGATCCCGCAGGCCGGTACCGCTAGCCGCCGGCAGGCGACTCGCAGGAGATCTCCGAGTCGGCCCAGTCCGCCAGGGTGGTGGCGCCGAGCCAGCCTCGGCCCTGGACGTCGAGCCGCAGGGTCTCAACGCCGGTCAGCGGCACGCTCATCGGGACCGCCTCGTCGCCGCCCGACACCACCTCGGACTTCCAGAGCATCCAGTCGTCCCCGTAGACGCTGAACACCGCGGCGCCGAGGCCCGCCGCCAGGTCGTCGACGCCGACCAGCGCCCGATACGTCACGCAGGCCAGGTTCAGGTCGATCGTCACCGAGGACCAGCCCTCCACGGTGACCCCGTGGTCGTACGACCGGCCCCCGATCGTCAGGCCGTCCCGCTGCCACACGGGGCTGCTCCCCGCGAGCCGCACCGTCGGCGTCGTGCCGTCGCCGGTGACGTCGAACGCCAGGCTCCGCAGCTCGAACGGCGTCGGCGCCGGCGGCGGAGCCACCGGGGCGGGCGTCGGCTCCAGGGTGGGGG
>NZ_SMKC01000341.1 GCF_004348315.1 Streptomyces sp. 8K308
TTTCAAGATCATCTGCTGGCCTCGCGCCGGCCCCAGCTGCTGACGACGGGCGATGCCCCCACCCACCTGGCTGGCGCGCCACGCTTCCGCTTCCCTGCCTGAGCCCCCTCGGTCAGGGGCCCAATGTACGCCGCCCCGCCCTCTGCACGAGCGAGGCGTGCGTGTGCCCCAATCGCCTGATCGGCTCGCGGCTCTTCTGGCCCTGCGGCGTCGGCGAGGCCTGTCGGCGACCTGGACCGCTTGGGGCGCCCTGGCCGTGGCGCCCTCCACGAAGAAGGGAGCTCGGTCTCGGCAGACGACCTCGACGCCGGGCCGTTTGGCGAGCCCTCCGGCCAGGCTGGACGCCTCGCCGTCGGGCAGGAGACCACGGGCCGTCGGGCCTCGATGTCGACCAGGATGGTGCCGCGGACACGGCCCTTGTGGGTGGCGTACTCGTCTCCGCCGACCACCCGCGGCGCGGGGACCTCGGGCTGGGGAAAAGCGTGCACCAGCCGGAGCACGGTGCTGCGGCTGACGGCCCCTCCGAAGACCCGGGCCATCCATGCGCCGGCCCGGCCGGCCAGCGTGGAGCGCAGGCGCTCGTTCCACCGACTGTGCCGCCGGGTCAGCCCTGGCACCTGCTCGACGAACGTCCGCCGTCCGCACGGAGCATTCGGGCAGAAGGACCGGCGGACGTGCAGGCAGACGACCACCCGCCGCCCCGCAGTAGGCATATCGGCCGGAAACCGCAGGTAGAAGCTGTGCACGCGGCTCGACCAGCTCCCGCAGTCCGGACATGCCGAGCCGGTCGTCGTCACACGGACCTCGATGCGTATCGCCTCACCTGGACAGGAGTTCGGGCAGCACTCAAGCTCTGCGGTCGATCGAGCAGTTCATGGCTGCGGGCAGCACGGTCCCCTGCCAAGAGTCTGGCAGGGGACCGTGGTGTGAGAGCCGAGGAGGGCCGGGATCTTTCCCTAGATGCAATACCGGTGACTTTATGGCTCTTGAGAGCGCCGTAGGGCGACGTTCCCGCAGGTCAGACGCGCGAATCGACCCTTAAGTCACTGGCATTGTCCCTAGATGAGCAGCGTCCTGGCCGACGCGGCTACCGTCTGCTGGTGGCCTGACGGCCTGGCGTCACCTTCAGGTGTCGGGTGAGGAACTGGGCCGCGGCGTCCCCCGCGAACTGCGGGACGCCGGTGTGCCCGCCCATGGTGCCTTCGTCGTCCCACTGCAGCAGGACGTGCAGCGGAATGGTGACCCGGCGGGCCTCCTCGAACATGGCGCGAGGGACGAGACTCAACGCGACTACCCGACCGGGCCGCCGATCTCGGGCAGCGACAGGAGGGCGTCCAGAGCGGCCTGCCATTCCGGGACCGCCTTGTCGACCAGGGGGAGGATGAAGGGTCGTGATCTCGTCGGTGACCGGCTCGCCGGCCTCCATCGCCCGGCGCAGGTCGGCGCGGGCCTGCTCGGCGGCGGCCCAACAGGGCCGGTCGCCACTCCCGGGGAGCTCGATGTGGCGGAGCTCGACGCGCGGCAAAAGCGGTGGCCGATAGCCACGAAGAGATCGTCCAGATCCTGGCCCCACTGCTCGACAGCAGCTCGCCGAGTTCGCGTCGCGCCGAACGCGACGAAGACCTGGAAGCCGCCCGAGCAACAACCGGGGTCTGAAGCCCCAGCTCAACAGCGACCGGGACGCCGCTGATCAGGTCGTGGCGCTCGGCGCGATCCACGGGCGGAACGCGTCCTCGACCGACGGGGCCAGACCCTGCGGGATCGCGTTCGGCGGGCAGCCGGCTCCGTCGACGGCGACCAGGCACCCAGAGGTTGCCGACGACGTCGGTGCAGGGGTTCGTCGACGGCGCTACGCGAAGATTGACTACTCGCTGTCATCGTCAGGACATGAGGGGCGGCCCTCTTCGACTCAGTCGGCGGCCTCGCGCTGCCTGCGGTCGTAGCCGTCGCGATGGGTGAGGACCTCCTCCATGTGGCCCTCCGCCCACTCCTTGATTCCCCGCATGACTCCCTGGAGCGAGCGACCGAGATCGGTCAGCTCATAAGTGACGGTGACGGGCACCGTGGGGGTCACGGTCCTGGTCACCATCCCGTCGCGCTCGAGTGAGCGCAACGTCTGCGTCAGCATCTTCTGGCTCACGCCCGAGATCCGGCGTGACAGCTCGGAGAACCGCATGGGCTGCGGCTCGCCTCCGGAGGCAACCCCAGGACGCGGTCCGTCCCCGCCCAGGGCGGCGAGCACAAGGGCAACCCACTTGTCGGAGATCCGCTCCAGGAGTTGACGACTGGGACATACCGCGAGGAACGCGTCGTACTCCGCCCTGGCTACGGCCCGCCGCTGGGACGCGGTGCTGGTCGCCATCGCTCATCTCTCCCACTCGGTGACATACGCACTTCAAGGTGCCTACTTCCCCAGAGGATGCAAGCGCCTACATGGTGGTGCCGCACCACAGCGATGGCAAGACCACCTCGCAAGGCACCACGAAGGAACAGATTGCGATGAATCGAACGACGTCTCGGCGGGCCGTGGTCCGCGTGCCGTCCGGGCCCCAGTCGATCGAGACGGTCGACGTCCCGATGGCTGAGCCGGGGCCGGCGGAGATCCGTGTCAGGATTGCCGCCGCAGCGATCAACCCGGTCGACCTCGGGGTGGCCCGGGGCGTCTTTCACCAGCTCGGATTGGTCCACCAGCCGGACCACACCGGTCTCGGCTGGGACTTCGCCGGCACTGTCGATGCCGCCGGACCCGGCGTCGAGCTGCGGGTCGGCACCCGGGTCGCCGGGTTCATCGACGGCTTCGACCGCGACCACGGCTCCCACGCCGAGCACCTCCTCGTCTCCGCCGCGAACGTCGCCGTCGTTCCGGACGGCATGGACCTGGTCAAGGCTGCGACGGTGCCGCTCAACGCCACCGCTGCGGCCCAGCTCGTCGACCTCCTCGGTGGGGCGTCGAGTGAGGCTCGGCGCTTGCTGGTGACTGGCGCGGCCGGTGCGGTGGGCGCGTACGTCGCCGTACTCGCCCAGGACCGCGGCTGGCAGGTGACCGGGCTGGCCCGAGCGGCTGACGAGCCGTTCGTCCGGGGCCTCGGCGTCGACTTCGCCACCCATCTCGGACAGGGCTGGGATGCCGTTGCCGACGCCGGAGCCCTGCAGGAGCACGCCCTACGGGCGGTGCGCGACGGTGGCCGTTTCGTCGGCGTGCAGCCGGCCTCGCGGCTTCCCGAGGAGCGCGGCATCACCGTCGAGGTCGTGGTCGCCCATCCCGACGGTGCGCTTCTGGCCCGATTGCTCGCACGGGTGACGACAGGGGAACTGCCGGCTCGCGTCCACGCCCTCGCGCCGCTCGACGAAGCAGCCGCTGCCTACCAGGCGATGGCCAAAGGCGGCGTCCGTGGCCGGATCGTTCTCGTCCCGTGACAGCGCGGCGTCGTCTCGCGACTCGGGCCGTGACCGTGGAGGCCCCCGTAACCCCATCGATGTCCTCCAACCCGGCGGATCGACGCCCCACGTGCTCGCCCGCCCTCGAAAGGAGTCCTGCGCCCGGATCGCCGCCGCGGACCAGCGGGACGCCGAGCACCCACGCGAGATCCATGACAACCACTCCATGAAAAAGAACTCACTCAACGGAGAGGACAGCTGATGCTCACCACCGCTTCCACAGTTCTCGCCGGCCTCCTCGGCGCGGCCCTCATCTACATGGGCGCGAGCGCCTTCACCACGCCGCAGGTCTTCGTCGGTTTCGGCATTCCCGATACACCGGCCAACGACCCCGCCTTCCGGTCCTGGCTGCGCGTGAAGGGTCTGCGCGAGATCGCGTGCGGGGTCTTCATCTTCGTTCTGATGCTCGTCGCGACAACGTCGCTGCTGGGTTGGTACGTGCTGGTGTTCGCCGCGATACCCGCCGGAGACGCGGTGGTCGTACTGCGCAGCGGTGGGCCGAAGGCCGCCGCCTACGGCGTCCACGGCGCAACGGCGGTGGCGATGCTGGTGACAAGCATCGGCCTCCTGGTCTGACTCGCCAACGAGATCCGATCCTGACTACCTGGCTCGTAGAGCGGAGCTTTCCCGCGGCAGGCTCGCCAATATTCTTGCCACCTCGACAAGGGCCCCGGCCGCGAACGCAACCGGGGCCGTTGAGTCCTAGTCCTATCGCCCCGGACCGACGGCCGGGGTGCGCACGGGGGCAGGGAGCCACGGCAACCGGTGTCGGCGGCAGCCTCGACCCCTGGCGCGGCGACCGCCACGCATGATGCCGTCGACCCGGGCGGCCGCACCATGCGCGGCTCTGGGCAGCCTCCAGCCAGACCGCTTTGCAACGGTGGGCGTGGACCACAGGTGTCCTGACTCCGTCCGTTCCGAGCTATCGACCCCGCTGCGGCGCTCGTCTGACGGTCACCCCACTCACGGACCACCGCCAGCATCCCACCCGCCCCACACATCGTCACCCAGCGCCGCTGGCCAGGAGCACGTGGACGACCGTGCCCCCGAGGATGCTCAGCAGCGCGTCGCGCCGCCACAGGTGGAGTCCCACCGTGGTGGCCAGGGCCGCCAGCGGGGTCACGGCTCCGCGGTCGGCAAGCGACAGGTCGCGCAGGCAGTAGACGACCAGGATCACCATGACGCCGGCGGGCATCCGCTCGCCCAGGTACCGCACGGTGCCGCTCGCGCGCAGCGGCGCGAGGGCGGCGAAGGGCAGGGCGCGCAGCGCCCAGGTGACGGCGGCGGCGACGAGTACCGCGGCGATCGCGTGGCGGGCGTCAGGCACGGCTCGGCCCCGCTCCGGTCGTGGCGAGGCGGCGGGCCAGCAGCGCCGCGACGAACAGTGCGAAGGCGACCAGGAGCAGTTGGCCGGGGAAGAACAGCCGGGCGGCCAGGGCGCTGAGCAGGGCGAGCACGGGCGTCGACAGGTCACGGCCACGGTCGCGGACGGCGTCCAGGGCCAGGACGGCGAAGAGGGCGGTCAGCGCGAACTCGAGGCCGGTGACGCCCTCCGGGATGAGGGAGCCGAGCAGGGCACCCGCGACGGCGCCCCCGGCCCAGTAGAGGTGCAGGAACGACTGCAGCCGGACGATGCGCCGGCCGGACCAGGAGCGGGCCCGCTCGGCGGCCGCCAGGGCGTAGGCCTCGTCGCTGAGCGTGAAGGTGCTGTACGCCCTGGCCAGCCGGCCCTCGACGCGGTGCAGGGGGAAGGAGAGCGGATAGAAGACGTGTCTGAGCTGCACCATGAGCGCGGTCCCGGCGACGGACGCCAGCGGGGCGGCGGCGGTGACCATGCCGATGAGCAGGAACTCGAAGGAGCCGCCATAGACGAGCGCGGCCGACAGGCCGGCCCACCACCAGTCGAGGCCGGCCTGGGCGGCGAGCGCCCCGAAGGCGAGGCCGAGCGGTACGAAGCCGAAGCCCACGGAGAGGGAGTCGGCGAAGGCCGCCCGCGCGTCGGACCGCGCTCCGGGTCGCGCCGTGGTTCGTATGCCTGTGCGCATGCGGACATCTTAGAAAGAATCGCGCCTCATTTGATTACCGATTGACACCCTGCGATCGATTTCCGAGCAATGAAACCGCACTGAGCGCGGCCGTTCGCGACATCTTGTTCCATCGGCGCCGGGCGGCCGGCTGCCCGACGTCGAGCCGGTCCGGGCGCGTCCCCCTGACGACCGTGAAGAACATCGGGCCGGGAGTCGAACTTTCACACAACTCCCGTACAACTTCCGGCGCTTCACAGCGGTCTTCCCTCTGTTGTGTTGATTCTTCTGGCCAGGGAGAGCTGGATGAGACGGAGCATGCTGCGGGTCGCGACGACGCTGGGGGCGGCCGCTGTCGTGGGGGGTGGCCTGCTGCCGGCCGTCCCGGTCGGGACGGCGCAGGCGGCGCCCGCCCGGTACGTGGACGACTTCGACGGGGACGGGTACCGCGACTACGCGGTCTGGACGTGGGCGGAGGAGGCGGGCGACGCGGGCGCCGTCGAGGTCACCTACGGCACGGCGTCCGGGATCGGCACCCGGCGACAGGTCGTCCACCAGGGCAGCCCCGGGGTGCCGGGCGGCAACGAGGCGGACGACATGTTCGGCGCCGTGCGGGCCGGGGCCGACTTCAACCGCGACGGCTACGCCGACCTGGCGGTCGCCGCGCCCGGCGAGGACGTCTCGGGGCGGGAGGACCAGGGCAGCGTGACCATCCTGTGGGGCAGCGCCAACGGCCTCACCGGCGGGACCAACGTGCCCAACGAGGACCCCAGGGCCAACGACTACTTCGGCGACGACCTGGCCACCGGCGACTTCAACGCGGACGGGCGTCCCGACCTGGCCGTGATCGACGGCAACGACGCCTACGTCTTCCGGGGGGACATCATGCCCTCGGGCGTCGCCGGCTCGATCACCCGGCTCAACCGGGACGCCGGTTTCTTCGCCACCCGCCTCATCGCGGGACACGTCACCCGCGACACGGCCACCGACCTGGTGGTCGTCGGCGTCAACGGCTACGAGGGCGAGGAGGGCACCGAGGCCTGGTTCGTGCGCGGCGGCTCGACCCTGGCGCCCGGCACGTCGGGGCGCCTGTCCCCCACCCAGGACAGTTGGTGGGCCGACGGGGTCATCGCCGACTTCGACCAGGACGGCTACGGCGACGTGGCTTTTGGCGACGACGCGTACAACGAGAACCGGGGCCGGGCCACCGTCTGGCGCGGCGGCGCGAACGGCCCGGTGTCGGCGGTGCGGATCTCCCAGTCGACGGCCGGCGTGAGCGGCTCGCCCGAGGTGAACGACCAGTTCGGCTGGAGCGTCTCGGCCGGCGACGTCAACGGCGACGGCTATCCCGACCTGGCGATCGGCGCGCCCGGCGAACAGATCGGCGACCTGGCCGAGGCCGGCGCGGTCCACGTGCTCCGCGGCGGCCCGAGCGGCGTGACCGGCACCAACTCGCAGGCCTTCGACCGCGGCACGTCCGGCGTGCCGGGCACCAGGCAGCAGTACGAGTCCTTCGGCGTCACGGTCCGGCTGCGCGACACCGACCGCGACGGCCGCGCCGACCTGCTGGTCGACGCCGGCGGCAACAGCCAGGCCTCGGTCCGGCTGCCGGGCACCACCTCGGGCCTCACCACCACCGGCGCGTCCTACTGGGGCGACTGGGACCTCGCGGACGGCGCGCTGCAGTAGCGCCGCGCGCGGGGGAAGGCGGCAGGTCGGCGGCGGTCGGGGGGCCGCCGCCGGCCGGCCGCGCCGCGGTGTGCCGCTGTGTGCCGCGCAGGTTCACAGTCCGGGACTGAATCGTTACGCTCCCCAGCCGGGAGCGCGTCTGTCCTGTCGACTGATTTCGGCACAAGGAGGTTCTCGCGCTGGGACGCCGCCAGTGGCGCCACGTCCCCTCCACGGAGCGGACCCTCGCCGACGGCCGAGCCGAACCCCGCCGTCGTGCCC
>NZ_SMKC01000342.1 GCF_004348315.1 Streptomyces sp. 8K308
CGCCCAAGCCGCCGCAACACGGCCACCTCCCGCGCGGGCGCGAACGCGGTGTACCCGTGCGAAGGCCCGGCCGGATACCCCAACTTCACCGCCCAGCACCCTCGTTCCCGCTCACCCGCCACACGACGGACCCCCGCCGGTCCATCACCAACCGACGCCGGGAGAGACCGAGCAGCTCCCGGATCCCCCCGGGGAGGGTCACAACGTCCACTCGTGGACCCGACCGTCGGGTGCGCGAAAGCCGAGGACCTGTCGCCCCGGGGTAGCCGTGATTGGAGTTCATCGAGCGCAACGTGCGGCTCCGCATGGAGCGCAAGGAGGCCATACTGCGGGAGACCAACCCGATCGAGCTGTGGGCGATCCTCGACGAGGCGGCCCTCCGGCGGGTCCGTGGCAGCGCCGAGATCATGTCGGAGCAGCACGAGGAGATCGCCCGCGTCTCCCGGCTCGACAACGTGACGATCCAGGTCCTGCCGCTGGCATCGGCCGCCTACCGGCCAACCAACAGCTTCTCAATGCTGGACTTCGAGCCGTCCCTACCACCCGCCGTGGTTGTTGATGGCCCTTGGGGCACGGTGTCGGTGGTTGAGCAGGATCACGAACTCTGGACGCACTCGCGCCGGTTCGACAGCCTGCGGGCCTCGGCGCTCGCGCCCGACGAGACACCCCGATTCCTGGAAGAGCTCACACGGAAGAACGCATGATGATCCCAGACCCGTCCGAAGCCGCCTGGTTCAAGTCCTCGTACAGCGACGAGAACGGCGGTACCTGCGTCGAAGTCGCCGAGCTGAGCAACCGCGTCGGGGTTCGGGACTCGAAGGACACCGACATCGCGCCCTTCACGGTCCCGAAGGCCGCCTGGGCCTCGTTCGTCGACCAGCTGCGCCGAGCCGACTGAGCTGATCGGCCAGGAACCGCGGCGCCCGTCGTCAGGCGTGGCGTTTCTCCCCGTGCACGACCCTTGTCCTGTCATAAGGACGAAACCTAGAGTGCCGCAAGCGCTTTCTGGCGCTGCTTTCGTGGGACTCCAGCAAGGGTGGTGGACCGGCCATGAGCATGGATCGCCGGCGTTTTGTCATGGGTACGGCCGTGGGTACGGCGGCCGTGGGAACCGGTTCGGGGGTGGGGTCGGCGTTCGCCGCCACGCCGGCGGCCGCCGGCGCCGGCACCGACCGGGAGGAACGCGCGGCCGAGGACCGCGCGTTCCTCGATCTGATCACCGCCGAGGGCGACCGTCTGGTGCCCGACGTCCTCGCCGGCTACCGGGCCGGCCTGGTGAACATCAACGCGCGCGGCACCGCCCGGGCCATCCGCCGGCTCGCCGCCGCCTGGGTCTGGGAGCGTTCGACCCACCATCACGACGAGACGCTCATCGCGCCCATGGCCGAGATGGCCGAGGCACTCGCCGACTACCAGCACGACGACGGCCTGTTCGACCAGGGCAACCTGCACTCGCCGCCGGACACCGCCTTCTCCATCGGCGATCTGTGCATCGTCCTCAGCCTGTTGGGCGAGGACGACGACGCGCGCACCGCGGGCGTGCGGGAGACCCTGGGCCGGATTGTGCGCGCCGCCGGGCCCGCGATGGCCGAGGGCGGGGTGCACACTCCCAACCACCGGTGGAAGATCTGCGGGGTGCTGGCCCAGGTCAACGCCCTCTTTCCGGACCGCCGTTACCCCCGCCGCATCGACCAGTGGCTGGCCGAGGGCATCGACCAGTACCCGGGCGGCCAGTACAGCGAGCGCAGCGCCACCTACGCCTCCGTGGTCACCGGCTACTCGCTGCTGACCGTGGCCCGCCTCGCCGACCGTCCCGAGCTGTACGAGAACGTGCGCCGCAACCTGCGCGTCACCCGCTTCCTGCTCGAGCCCAACGGCGAGGTGGTGACGGTCCACTCGCGGCGCCAGGACCAGACCAGGCAGCGGTCGATCGTCGACTACTGGCTGCTCTACCGGGAGTTGGCCATCCACGACCACGACACCGAACTCGCCGCCGTGGCAAGGGACATCGAGCGCCGCATCGCCGAACTCCCGGGCGGCGAGGACCCGACGGGCGACGCCCTGGCCCGCGTCCTGCACCACCGCGAGCTGGCCGGGCGACTGCCCGGATCCGGCCTGCCGCCCACCCGCTACGAGCACCACGACACCGACACCGCGCTGTTCAGGTCCCGGCGCGGCGACCGGGCCTTCACGATCTTCGGCGGCACCGACTTCGCCGAGATCCCGACGTTCGCCTCTGGCCTGTCCACCAACCCCACCTTCCTCGCCTTCCGCAAGGGCCGGGCGATCCTGGACTCGGTGCGGCTCGCCCCGCAGTTCTTCTCGCTCGGCCACTTCCGCAGCGAGGGACTCGAGCGCGCCTCAGGCGGCGGATGGCGGCTGCACTCCCGGGTGCGCGCCGCGTACCATCTGCCGCTGCCGCCCCAACACCGCCGCGAGGACGGCGACTACGCGCTCACCGACGACCCGCGCTTCTGGTCGGCGATGGACTTCCCGCACCGGCCCAAGACCTATCTGACGCTGCGCACCGAGGTGGTGGTGCGGGAGTCGGGCGACGGACTCGACGTGTCGTTCCTGGTGGACGAGTCGGAGGTGCCGCTGGCGATCGAGCTGGCGTTCCGGCCGGGCGGCGAGCTCTCGGGGTCCGGGCTGACATCTGTTCAGGGACAGGCGGACACCTACCAGTTGGTGTCGGGCGAGGCGAGCTACACGGTGGGCGACGACCGCATCACGTTCGGCCCAGGCAACGGCTCGGGCCCCGGCCAACCGCCGGTCGTCGACCCCGGTGAGCGCTACACCTGGCTCGGCGGCAACCTCACCCCGACCGGCCCCCGCGTGCTGATCACCGGCCGGACGCCGTTCCGGTACCGGCTCACCCTGCGGTGAGCCTCGCCGCCCTGCGGCGGCGGCGTGTGTGCCGCCGCCGCAGGGCGGCGAACGCGGCTGTGGCGACGAGGAGATAGGCCGGGACGAGGAGCACCGCGTCCGGGGTCTCCTCGATGGCGAACCAGCCGGCGTCGCGGTCCTCGCCCTCCAGGGCGACCCGGTTGACGGTGAGGAAGGTGAGGTGGGTGCCGATCGCCGTCCACAGCGGCGCCGGGGTACCGGCCGTCCTGGCGGCGACCAGCGCCAGGCCGAAGAAGGTCAGCAGGACCAGGTAGTCGACCGGGTGTTGCCCGCCGGGCGCGAGCCCCACCGGGTCCGGCTCCCGCCCGAGCAGCCGGGCGGTGGCCGCCGCGACCACCGTGGACGCGCCCGGCACCAGCAGGAAGATCGCGACGGTGCCGAACGCGGCCGCCCGGCCGCCGAGGCGTCCGCGCAGCGTGGCCCAGGCGTGACCGCGCAGCGTCACCTCCTCGGGCAGCGCCTCAAGTCCCACGGCGACCAGCGCGTTGCCGGCGACGAACCCGACGAGCGTCGCCGGCTCGGGGCGCGACCAGCTGAGCAGCCCGGCCGCCGTGCCGGCACCGAGCACGAGCAGGGCGGCGGTCGCCGTGACGGCGACGCCGACGAGGAACGACCGCGCCCAGGCGCCGCCGTCACCGCCGAGCCCGAGCCAGGCGGCCCGCCGGCCGGCGCGGCGCGCTGCCCACAGCACGGGCGGCACGGCCAGGGCGCTGACCAGCACGGCCGGCACCAACCGTCCCGAGAGGCCGCCGTCGATCCCCGCGGCCTCGGCGAGCGCCGCGCCCACCTCTGTGCCGGCGCCCAGCGCCACGGCCATGACGAGACCGCCGGCGGCGGCCACGGCGAGAACGCGGGCGAGCGCGGGACGTGTTGGTGTGGCGGACCGCGTGACGGACATGGGCGGGGGCTCCTGGTTCCTCGGGGGCCTCCTCAGCCTCGTCCACGCACCACCCGCCGACCGTCGTCTCTGATGCCGAAACGCCCCTACATCGTTCGTTGTAGGGCAGACTCTTCGGCAGGGACACGACGACGGCCGGGGGTTGTGATGACGGAGGGGTCAGGGGAGTCGGTCCGGCTGGGCCGGCTGGTGGCCGAGCATCCGGTGGTGGGGCCGCCGAACCGGCGGTTCGCGCGGACCGCGCTGGCCGTGGGGGTGCTCGGCGTGGCGATCGGCGTGCCGCTGCTCATCCTCGGTTTCAGCGGCGAGAGCGGCTCGCGGAGCAACTTCGTGGTGGGGCTGCCGCTCGGCATCGGCCTCGCCGGGCTGCTGCTGGCGTGGATCGGCGCGGATGGCGCGCGACGGGCGCGCGACGGCGAGGTGTTCGCGCTGCACGAGGGCGGCCTGGTGCACCGGCGTCGCGGCGCGCCGACGACGGAGGTGCCGTGGTCCGACATCGCGCGGGTGCGCGACACCGGCCGCGCGGGCCTGCTCTTCGCCCGCCACACCGGCCGGGACGTCGACTGCCGCATCCGACTGCGGGACGGCCGGCGCCTCCGCGTCACCGGCTTCACGGACCGGGCCGCGGCGCTGAGCGAGGCGATCCGCGCGGCGACGGCCGAGCGACGGCCCTAGCCCTGACCGGGCCGGGGCCGGCCATCGGGCCGAAGGCCCGCCCCCGTCCGGCGGTTGCCGCTGGACGACACGGCCACCGCCACCGCACGACCAGCCGAGCGGCCAACCGCCCCCGGCCGGGCCGGTCCGCCACGCCGGCGCGCCCGGCGCCGTTGACATCGCACCGAGACCACCCTGGCCAGCCGGAACTCCCCGCGAACCCGCGCCACCCCACGACGACCGAGGAACCAGCGGCCCCAGCCACGCCCGGGCGCACCGCGGCACCGCCGAGCCGACCCACCACGGCCCGCGCCCGACGCCGCTGACCACGCCCACGTGCCACGCCACCGGCGACATCGCACCGAGCCCGAGCCGCCCCACGGCCACCGCCACCGCACGACCAGCCGTGCGATCGAACGCCGCCGGCGTCGTCCGCGTGGCGGGGGTCGTGGCCGGACCGGCCGTCAGGCCATCTCGTAGGCGTCGGCTATCAGTTCGTAGCTGCGCAGCCGCGCCTCCGGGGTGTGGACGTGGCCGGTGATCATCAGCTCGTCGGCGCCGGTGCGGCGGGCCAGGTCGTCGAGTCCCTTGCGGACGACGTCCGGCGTGCCGTGGATGACGTTGGACAGCCAGCCGTCCACGACCTCGCGCTCCACCGGCGCGAACGGGTAGGACTCGGCCTCCTCCGGCGTCGGGATCAGCCCGGGCAGGCCGGTGCGCAGCCGCAGCATGGAGAGCGCGCCGGTCATCACCTGCCGGCTGACCTCGCGCTCGTCCTCGCCGGCCAGCGCGTTGACGCCGATCAGCGTGTAGGGCGCGTCCAGCACGGCGGAGGGCCGGAAGGTGTGGCGGTAGAGCTCGAGCGCCGGGATCGTGTTGGCGGCGGAGAAGTGGTTGGCGAAGGCGAACGGCAGGCCGAGACGGCCGGCAAGCTCGGCACTGAAACCGGAGGAGCCGAGCAGCCAGATCGGCGGCCGGGCCGCCCCCTGCACCCCGCCAGGCGTGCTGCCCTGAACGGGCCCTGGCACGGCGTGGATCCGGGAGTAGGGGTGGCCGTCGGGGAAGTCGTCGTCGAGGAAGCGGGTGAGCTCGGCGACCTGCTGCGGGAACTCGTCGGGCCCGTCCGTGCGGCCGCGCCGCAGCGCGGCGGCGGTGGCGCCGTCGGTGCCGGGCGCGCGGCCGAGGCCGAGGTCGATGCGGCCGGGCGCCAGCGCCTCCAGGGTGCCGAACTGCTCGGCCACGGTGAGCGGCGCGTGGTTGGGCAGCATGACGCCGCCCGAGCCGAGCCTGATGCGCTCGGTGTGGGCGGTGAGGTGGGCGAGGATCACGGCCGGAGTCGAGCTGGCGACCCCCGGCATGGAGTGGTGCTCGGCGACCCAGAAGCGGTGATAGCCGAGCCGCTCGGTGAGCCGTGCCAGCTCGGCGGTGGTGCGCAGCGCCTGGGTGGCGGTGCGGCCCGCGCCCACGGTGGCCAGGTCGAGCACCGACAACGGCACGGGGGCGGAGCCCCGGCGTACGCCCCTGATCTCGTCCGCCGTGCTCGCTCCGCCGCTCGCCCCGTCGCTCGCTTCGTCTCGTCCGGCCACCGCCGCCCGCCGCCTTTCCCTGGTCGCTGCCCGCGTCTTCTCCAGGAGGCAACCAGGACGTGGCGCGGATCATTCCGCGCCACGTCCTGGTTCGCTGGTCAACACCCGTCAGTGCCGGCCGGTGCCGGTCACGGCAGGTAGCGCTCGATGGCCTTCGCCCCTTCCTTCTCCAGCCGCCGCCGCGCCTCCGCCACTCGCTCGGGCGTGGGCTCGCGGCCGCTGAGCCGCACCAGGTCCTCCGGGTCGATGGGCCGCTCGGAACCGGTGTGCAGCAGGTGATCGGGGGTGGGCAGATCGTCCTCGGGCTTCGTCTGGGACTCGTCGGCCATGGCTACAACACCTCCCACACCCAAGCCTAGGAGCCGCCCGGCCGCCCCGCACGCCCGCGCCGGGCCGCCACCGGAAATTTATTTGACCTCTATCAATGATCAGCGAAGACTGGCCGCATGGAGTCCACGCGGCCCACACGGCAGGAGGTGGCGGCGGTCCGCCGCTTCAACCGCTACTTTACCCGGCGTGTCGGGGCGATCTCCGACCGCTACCTCCAGCGGGCGCGCCCGCTTGGCCAGGCCCGGCTGCTGTTCGAGGTGGCCAGCGCCACCACCCAGCGCGAGCTGCGCGAGCGGCTCGGCCTCGACGCCGGCCAGCTGAGCCGGATGCTGGCGTCGCTGGAGAGCCAGAGCCTGGTCAGGACCCGGCCCGACCCCGCCGACCGGCGCCGGCGGGCGGTCGAGCTGACGGCGCGCGGCCGGCGCGAGCTGGCCGAGCAGAACCGCCGCGCCGACGCGCTCGTCACCGACATGCTGACGGGGCTGACCGACGACCAGCGGGCCCGGCTGCTCGACTCGCTCACCACCGCGGAGCGGCTGCTGCGGCTCGCCGCGTTCACCGTCGAGGCGCCCGCCGACCCGGCCTCGGCCGACGCCCGCTGGTGCCTCGCCACCTACGCGGCCGAGCTCGACGAGCGCTTCCCCGAGGGCTACGACCCGGCCGTGCTGGTCACGCCGGACCAGGTCTCGGGTGCCACCGGCGCGTTCGCCCTCGCCTACGACGAGGACCGGCCGGCCGGCTGCGGCGCCATCCGCGACCTGGGCGACGGAGTCGGCGAGCTCCGGCACCTGTGGATCGCGCCGCACGCGCGCGGCCTGGGCCTCGGCCGCCGGCTGCTGTCGGAGCTCGAGCGGCTGGCGGCCGACCGCGGCCACCGCGTGCTGCGGCTCGGCACCCACCCCGTGCTGGCCGAGGCCATCGCGCTCTACCGGGCCGCCGGCTACCGCGAGGTGCCCGCGTACCGCTCGGACGACCCGTACTCACACCTCCGTTTCGAGCGCGAGCTGCCCTCGGGCAGGCTTGCCCCGTGACCTCC
>NZ_SMKC01000343.1 GCF_004348315.1 Streptomyces sp. 8K308
TGTGTATAAGAGACAGGTACGGGGCAGCCATGCCGATGACCCTGCGGGCCGCGCCTGAGAGACCCGTTTTATGAACATGTGATTGGTCTGAGAATCGGGTCTGGAATCGGTAATGCGCCGGGACGGTGGCGGCGCCGGCGCCGCCACCGTCCCGGCGCTAGGGGATCGCGAACCGGATGCCCGTCAGGTCCTCGGACGCGGCCCACAGCCGCTCGGCCATCGCGTCGTTCCTGGTCCAGGCCGCCCGCCAGGGCCCGCCCGGGCCGCCGCGCAGGGTTCGGGCGCCCAGGACGCTCGGCCCGGTGAACGAGTCGGGCGCGACGTGCGGCGCGGTCGCGGCGTACAGCAGCGGGGTGGCGCCCACCTCGGGCGGGGCCGCGACGAGCCGGTTGAGCAGCCCGGCCGCACGCTCCTGGAAGGCGCTGCCGGCCAGCCTTGGCCCCTTGGCCTGGAGCTCGGTCGCCGCGTACCCGGGGTGCACCGCGGCCGCCAGCACGTCGTGGCCGCGCAGCCGGCGCGCCAACTCGTGGGTGAAGAGCAGGTTGGCCGACTTGGACCGGCCGTACGCGATCCAAGGCCGGTACCCACGCTCGGAGTTGAGGTCTCGCAGATCGATGTTGGACAGCCAGTGCGCCAGGCTGGAGACCACCACGACCCGCGCGCCAGGGGTGGCGAGCAGCCGGTGCGCCAGGAGCCCGGTGAGCGCGAAGTGGCCCAGGTGGTTCACGCCGAACTGCGTCTCGAAGCCGTCCGCCGTCCGGGAGAACGGGATGGCCATCAGGCCCGCGTTGTTGATCAGCACGTCGAGCCGCCGCTCGCCCCAGTCGCCGGCGAACGCCCGCACCGACGCCAGGTCCGCCAGATCGAGCAGCCGCAGCTCGGCCCGGGCCTCGGGTACCTGGCCGAGCAGCCGCTCCAGGGCGGCCTGGCCACGCTGCTGGCTGCGGCAGGCCAGCACCACCTGGGCGCCGCGGCGCGCCAGCTCGCGCGCCGCGACACAGCCGAGCCCGCTGTTGGCGCCGGTGACCACCGCGGTGCGGCCCTTGAGATCGGGGATGTCGCGCACGGTCCAGCCCATGCGCCAAGCCTAGGCCGCGCCGCGGTGTCGTGCGATACGAGTCAACCCCCGGTCACGTGCGCGGATTGTCCGCCTTGCCGCCCGCCGACCCTTCCGCGTCCACCGGCGTCACGGTGACGGGGCAGCTCAGCCGCCGGTCGCGGCCGACGACCCGCTCGGGCCCGGTGAGCGTCAGCGGCAGCCGGTGTCTGATGTCGGCGCTCGACGCGGCGAGCCGCAGCTCGATCGCGCCCGGGTCCACGATCCGCCGGCCGGGGGCCACCGTGTACGCGGCCAGGTCGGGGTGGAAGCCGAACCGCACCTCGGCCGACCGGCCGGGCGCCAGCTCCACCCGCGCGTAGCCGATCAGTCGGTTCACCGGGCGCGGGGTCCTGGCCACCGGGTCGTGCAGGTAGAGCTGGACGACCTCGGTGCCGGCGCGGTCGCCGGTGTTGGTCACGATCAGCCGCACCTCGGCGCCGGTGTCGGTGGCCACCGCCTCCGCGTCGACCGTGGCGTCGGTCCAGGCGAAGCCCGTGTACGACAGGCCGTGCCCGAACGGGTAGCGGGGCGTCGGGTCGACGGAGCTGGCCTCGCCGGCGTGGCCGAGCGGCGGCGCCAGGTACGTCCACGGCTGGCCGCCCGGGTGCTCGGGCACGGCGACCGGCAGCCGGCCCGACGGGTTGACCCGGCCAGAGAGCACCCCGGCCAACGCGCCGCCGCCCTCCTCGCCGGGGAAGAACGCCTGCACGCAGGCGGCGAGCCGGTCGGCCCAGCGGCCGAGCGCGTAGGGCCGACCGGTCAGCAGCACCAGCACCACCGGCACGCCGGTGGCCAGCGCCGCGTCCACCAGGGCCCCCTGCCCGTCCGGCAGCCGCAGGTCGGCGGTGTCACAGCCCTCGCCCGAGGTGCCGCGCCCGAAGAGGCCTGAGCGGTCCGCGACCACCACGACGCACACCTCGGCGCCGGCGATCTCGTCCGGCGTCTCCACGCGGCTGATCTCGGCCGCCGGCAGCTCGGCGCGCAACGCGTCGAGCAGCGTGGGCAGTTCGACGCCCAGCGGCAGCCCGGGGTGCTGCGCGCCGGCGTGCCGGGGGAAGGTGTAGCAGCCGAGCATGGCCGCCGGGTCGTCGGCCAGCGGGCCGAGCACCGCGATCCGCGCGCCGGGCGCCAGCGGCAGCGCGCCGCCCTCGTTGGCCAGCAGCACCACCGACTCCTCGGCCAGCCGCCGCGCCACCGCCCGCATCTCCGGCGGGTCCAGGTCGACCGAGCTGGCGCCCCCGGCGAGCGCCGACGACTCGCCCGACCAGTCGGGGTCGAGCAGCCCGAGCTGCGCCTTCTGGGTCAGCACCCGCAGCACCGAGCGATCCACCAGGTCCTCGGCCACCTCGCCGGAGCGGATCGCCTTCAACAGCGGCTCCCCGTAGCAGCGTCCGGCGGGCAGCTCGACGTCGACGCCGGCCGCGAGTGCCAACGCCGCCGCCTCGGCCGGGGAACCGGCCACGCCGTGGCTCAACTCGAGGAAGGAGACGGCGAAGTAGTCGGAGACCACGGTGCCGTCGAAGCCCCACTCCTCGCGCAGCAGCCGGGTCAGCAGCTCCGGGTCGGCGGTCGCCGGCACCCCGTCCAGGTCGACGTAGGTGGGCATCACCGAGCGGGCGCCGCCCTCGCGCAGCGCCATCTCGAACGGCGGCAGGATCACGTCGGCCAGCTCGCGCGGCCCGATGGACACGGGCGCGTGGTTGCGGGCGCCGCGCGAGGCCGAGTAGCCGGCGAAGTGCTTGAGGGTGGCGACGATCCCGGTCGACTCCAGGCCCCGGACGTAGCCGGTGCCGATGGTGGCCACCAGGTACGGGTCCTCGCCGATCGCCTCCTCGGTGCGGCCCCAGCGCGGGTCCCGCACCACGTCGAGCACCGGGGAGAGCCCCTGGTGGATGCCGACCGACCGCATCGAGGCGCCAATCAGCCGCGCCGCCTCCTCGACCAACCCGGGGTCGAACGACGCGCCCCAGGCCAGGGGAGTCGGGAAGATGGCGGCCCGCCAGGCATTGAACCCGGTCAGGCACTCCTCGTGCGCGATGGCCGGGACCCCGAACCGGTTGCCCGCCGCGATCCTGCGCTGGTCCTCGGCCAACGTCCGCGCCCGCTCGGTCGGTTCGACGGGGGCGGTGCCGAACGGCCGGGTGAAGTGCCCGAGTCCGTGCACGACGACCGAACGGGGGTCGGGCGTCGAGGCGTTGATCTCGTGCTGGCGCGGGGCGACGTCGGCGTCGTCCTCTCCGGTGGTCTCCTCAGAACCGGGCCAGATGCCGACCAGTTGGGCGAGCTTCTCCTCCAGGGTCATCCGGGAGAGCAACTCGGCCGCGCGGGCCTCTGGGGGCAGCGAGACGTCCTGCCAGGGGCGTTCTGGGAGGTCGCTTCGGTCGGGCATGGCGTGCTCCTTCTCAGTGGTCGTGGGGCGAGGTCCGAGGCGGTTCCGCGTCATGCGACGGGCCCGGGCCGCGTCCCCGGGCTCCGCCGCGTGCGGGCGAGCGGCCATGGTCGGCCCGCGGTGGTCCGTGGTTCCCGTGGAGCACTCGTCACCGGCCGCCGACGCCCATCAGGCCGTTGATCAACTGCCGGCGGGCGAAGAGATACGCGGTGAAGATCGGCACGATGGAGAGCACGACGGCCGAGAGCAGGGCGGGGATGTCCGCCCGGTACTCGCCGATGTAGTCGTAGAGGCCGAGCGTCAGCACCCGGTTCTCCTGCGACTGGGTGAGGATCAGCGGGAACAGGAAGCCGTTCCAGGCGCCGAGCGCCGAGAACACCGCGACCGTGGAGATCCCGGCGCGGGACATCGGCACCACGAGCTGCAGCAGGATCCGGGTCTGGCTCGCGCCGTCGAGCGCCATCGACTCGTACAGCTCCTCGTCGATGTCGCGCATCGTGCCCACCAGGATCAGCACGCTGACCGGCAGCGAGAACGCGGCCGTCGGCAGGATCACGGCCAGCAGCGTGTCGTACAGCTCCAGCCTGGTGATGATCCAGTAGATCGGGATGATCACGGCCTGGGACGGGATGGCCAGGCCGAGCAGGAAGAGCTGGAAGGCGCGCCTGGAGGCCGTGGAGCGGTTGCGCACCACCGAGTAGGCGACGGTGACCGCCAGCACGACGGCGATCGCCGCGCAGGAGACCGTCACCACCAGAGTGTTGAGCAGGTAGCGCGGGAACTCCCCCTCCAGGACCCGCTGGTAGCTGTCGAGCGACGGGTTCGTCGGCAGCGAGAGGGGCCCGTTCTCCAGGTACGAGGCGCGGTCCTGGAGGGTGGACATCACCAGCACGTACAGCGGGATCACCACGATGCCGAGCCAGAGCAACGCGGCGAACCCCGCCGGGTAGTTGGCCCTCGGCAGCCGCCGCGGCGCGCGCCGGGACCGCTCGGCGGGCGGCTCCCGGTGTGTCTCGGGCCGCCGCTTCGCGACGGTCTCCGCGTGGGTCTGCGTCACAGCCCCTCCCTGGTGCTCTGCATCCTGGTGAACCCGGTCAGCCGCACCAGCAGCAGCGACACGGCGGTGGCGATGATCACCAGGGTGGCGGCGATGGCGCTGGCGTAGCCGAGTTCGAAGGTGCGGAAGCCCTCCTCGTACATCAGGAAGGGCAGGATCTTGGTGGCGTCGCCGGGACCACCGTTGGTGAGGATCAGCACGGTGTCGAAGTAGGTCAGCGCGCCGACCACCATCAGCACGGACGAGGTGACGATCGTGTTCCGCAGCTGCGGCAGCGTGATGGCGAAGAACTGCCGTACGGTGCCCGCCCCGTCGATGGACGCCGCGTCGTAGAGCGAGCGCGGGATCTGTCGGGCGCCGCCCTGGTAGATCAGCGTGTGGAACGGGATGAACTGCCAGCTGGCCACGAACACGATGGCGATGAAGGCGCCGCGCGACGAGCCGAGCAGGTCGGCGGTCTCCAGGTCGAACCACTCGGCGACGTCGGCGGCCAGGCCCAGGTTCGGGTCGAATAGCGTGCGCCAGAGCAGCGCCAACGCCACCGAGGACGCCAGCAGCGGCAGGAAGAAGATCGCGGACAGCACGGCGCGGTACCGCTGCCGGCCGGCGGCCCACACGCCGAGCAGCAGCGCGATCGGGGTCTGCACGGCCCAGGTGACCACGGTCAGCAGCAGGCTCAGCCAGATGGCGTTGCGCATGCCGTCGTCATTCCACAGCCGGGACCAGTTGTCGAAGCCGATCCACGAGGGGCTGGCCAGACCGTCCCAGTCGGTGAACGACAGGTAGGCGACCAGCACCATGGGCGCGGCGGCGAAGACCAGGAAGAACAACACGCCCGGGATCGCCCAGGCGAGGCCTGGGCGACCGGCGTGCGGGACGGTGACGGCGTCCTCCCGCGCGGATTGGCGGCTCATTCGACGACCGCCTAGAGGTCCTGCATGGCGTCGACGAACTCCTGCGCGGACAGGTCGCCGCCGAAGAGCTGCTCGATGTTGTCCATCATCGGCGTGGACTGCGCGGCCGGCAGCGCCTGGTCCCAGGAGAGCGTGAAGTCGGACGCGTTGGTGACCATGTCGTACTGGAAGTGCGCGAACTCCGGGTTGTTGTGGCTGTCGAGCAGCGACTCGGCGTTGGCGGTGGTCGGGATGTCGCCGTTGTCGATCAGCGCCTGCGCGTACTCCTCGCTGGCCATCATCGACAGGAACTCGACGGCGGCGTCCAGGCGTTCGCCCTCGACGTCGGAGTGGACCGACCAGTAGTTGGTCGGGTTGCCGACCACGGCCGAGGGGTCGCCCGCGCCGCCGGGGATGGCCGGGAAGGCCGCGAAGGCCAGGTCGTTCTCGGTGAACTCCGGCTGCTGCGCGAGCTGGTTGGCGTACTCCCAGGAGCCCATCAGGTGCATGGCCGCCTCGCCCTGGGCGAAGAACGTGGAGGCGCCGTCCGTGGTGTAGCGCACGGAACGGAAGTTGTTGCCGAACGCCCCGGCGTCCACCAGCTCGGTGACCCGCTCGGCCGCCGCGAGCACGGCCGGGTCGCCCCACGCGGAGGCGTCGCCGCCGCGGATCCGCGCGAACACGTCGGCGCCGCCCTCGCGGTCCAGCAGGTACTCGAGCCACATCAGCTCGGTCCACGGGTCGCCGCCGGCCAGCACGGCCGGGGTGACGTCGCGCTCGGTGAACGTCTCCACCAGACCCATCAGGTCGTCCCACGACGCCGGCGGCTCCACCCCGGCCTCGTCGAACAGCGTCTGGTTGTAGAACAGGATCACGGGCTGCACGCCGCGCATCGGCACCCCGTAGATCCGCCCGTCGATGCCGCCGGCCTCCAGGATCGACGGGATGAACGCGCCGTCGAGCTCCGGCTCCTCGGCGATGATGTCCGTGAGGTCGACGAGCATGTCCTGCTCGACGAAGTCGGAGATGCTGCCGCCGCCCCAGTTGAAGAAGATGTCCGGGGCGTTGGAACCGCCCATCGCGGTCCGCATGCGGTCCTGGTAGTTCTCGCCCGGGATCTGGGTCAGGTTGATGTCGATGTCGGAGCTCTCGTTGAAGCGCTCGACGAACTCCTCCTGGATCACGGTCGAGCCGTCCTGGTACACCCACACCTCGAGCCCATCCCCACCGCGCCCCGCCGGCCCGCTGCTCCCGCAGGCCGCCAACGTGCTCATCGACAGGACGCCGGCCGCCACGGCCGTGAGGTGACGTATTCGCCGGCTAGTAAGGCTTTGCATCGTCGCACACCTTCCGGAAACTCGCCGAAAATTATCGGATCAAGTGCCGAAGCAACGTACGACCAGCCGGCCACGCGGTCAAGCCCTGCTGGGCCCAACGCCCCGAAGGGGCCGCCCGTTGGACACACCGCGGAGCTGCCACCTCCCGCGGCACCGGGCCCCCGCAGGGGCCGGGGCGTGCACGCCCCGGCCCCTGCGGGGCGAGGGGGCGCCGACGGCTCGTTGGGCATCCGGCTGCGCCGGGCCCCGACGGGGCCGAGGCGGGCGCGCCGGCCCGGGAGGCCGGTGGTTGCTGTCTGTTGGGCACGTCGTGGGGCGGCGTGGGTGCGCCCGGCGAGCGCCCTGGCGGGCGGAACGCCTCGAAGGGGCTTGCGGTGGCGGCCCACCGGGCATCCGGCTGCGCCGGGCGTGCCAGGCCCCTGCGGGGCCCAGGCGGGTGTGCCGGGTCATGCGGGGCGAGGGGGCGCGCCTCGGCGGCCCACCGGGCATCCGGCTGCGCCGGGCGCGCGGGACCCCCGCGGGGCCCAGGCGGGCGTGCCGGCCCGGGGGTCGGTGGCGACGCTGCGCGGGGCTGTGCCTCGCCCCGGAGGGGCGTGGCAGGGCGGCGCTCCCCACC
>NZ_SMKC01000344.1 GCF_004348315.1 Streptomyces sp. 8K308
AGCCCGGCAGGAGTGGCCGTTCGGATCCTGACGCGTGTCCTCGCACTCACCGCGGCGATCTGGCACAACGACAAGACCGGTCAGCCGGTGAAGCGATCACTGATCGCCTATGACTACTGACCGCAACAACACCCCTTGGACTCATTCATCTAGCTCTGCGGCAGGCCGGCAGCGGCGACTTCTGCGCCAGCTCCCTGCTGAGCCATCTGCTTGGGGGCCGGCGGTGTCTCCGCCCACATCTCACCTCGGCGCGGGGGACTGGTTGAGGTAGTAGCTGATCTCGTACGGGAGCTGCTCAGCGAGGAAGAACAGCCGGTCCAACGCCGTTTCGTGTATCGGATCCCGGTCTCCGAGATGCTTGAGCTCGCTCACCTTGTGAACGCCGGCCACCGCTTCCGGGATGCTGAGCTGTTCGGAGATGTCCGTGACGAGCCTCTCGAGGACACGGAGGATCGCGTCGTGCTCCTCCTGCGCGCTAGCTTGCTCCTGGGCATCGCGGGCTGCCAAGAGCTGGTGGCACGGAATGCTCAACGCCGTGTGCAGCTCATCGACCGTTGGCTCCTGGGTACAGCGTCGAGGCGCATGCAGTCACCCAGCGCCACGTGGTCAGGGAGACCGCTTTCTCGTAGCGTCCGCTGACGCGATACAGATCGAAGAGCGCCTGCTCGTGGTACTTGAACGTCATGCCGACGCCGTAGCTTTCCGCGGTGCCCATGAGTGCGTGAATGCGGTGGTCGAGTGCGCGTGCTGACTCGAGCTCGTGCCGTGCGTCGGAGCTCGCGCGCCCCATGGCTTGGAGGGCCTCGATCTCCTGCGCGGTGATCCTGTCTCCCGCGACGAACTGCGGAAACGCTTACACCCGTGTGCACCCCTTCCCTGTCTGCCAGGCACGCTACCCGGCTGCTTTGTCGCCCCGCAGGGCCTTCCTCGAGGTGTGGCCCGCTGGAACCTGCACGGCTCGTCCGTGGTCTTCAGGCGCCGGCAAGTCGGTACCTGGTCTCAGCTAGCCTGAGCTGGTCATATTGGCGCTTTGGTACCAGCACGCTACGGTGTGGGGTATGCCAGCTCTCAACGTGGAATTCAGCGAAGGCGAGCTCGAGACGCTCCGCGCTATCGCCCGTGAACGTGGGACCAGCCTCAAGGCCCTGGTCCGCGAGGCGGCGGCCGCCGATATCGAGCGGCACCGCGCCCTGAAGGAGGGAGCCGCGGTGTTCCGCTCGTTCTTCGAGCAGCATGCCAACGAGTTCGCCGCGGCGTTCCCCGATGACGAGCCCTCCGACGGTGCTGGGACGCGGGCCGCCTGACCGATGCCTGTGATCTACATCGACGTGCCCTGGCTCCTGCAGCGGCACGAAGAGGTCCTGCCCAAGCAGCCGACCGTCTCGGACTTCTCCGCCCTCGTGGCGGCCGTGGCCCGCCACCGCGTCGACCCGCCCCGCCTCGGAACCAATTCCGACGCGGCCTGGCGCGCCGCCGCCCTGCTGCACACCCTCGCGCTGCTCAAGCCGCTGCCGGCCAGCAACATACGATTCGCCTGCTCGATGGCCGTGGCCTACATGCACATCTCCGGCGAGGGCATCGACCCTCCCTACGGCGCGCTGGTCGACCTCGCACGGGACATCCTGGAGAACCGGGCGGACATTTTCGACGCCGCCGACCGGATCCGCAGCTGGCGCATCTGACCAGGCTGCTGCCGGATGGAAGCCGCGCGCCGTCGCCGGCCTCGCAGGCGCGGATGAGGCTGTCGCCTTCATCGACAGCGACGTGATGGGAACGGGAGAATGAGGCGTATGAGCGTTCAGCCGATCCAATACCACCAGCCTGAGGACGGTGAGCGGGTGCCGCGCACCGTCGACGGGATCGCCGGCGCGCTGTCCGGCCCTCGGCGGATGGAGTTCTACCGCGAGCTGGGTACCGCTCCGCTGGAGCGGGCCGAGGCGGTGCTGCGGCGGTGGTGGTGCGAGGCGATGCTCGACACCGCCCCGGACGGCGACCGCCTCACCGCGGCCGCGCTGGACGGCACGCTGCCGAAGACCACGATCCAGGACGTCATCGCCCGGCGGCAGGCCCAGGGGCTGCCTGTTGAGTGAGTACGAAGACGACGGCGAGGGATGGCCCTGCTATCTCGCTCCGGAAGTCGAGCGGTTCCTGACCGACCCGGCCACCGACCCTCGGCTGTTCTCCGCCGTCGTCGCCGCGACCGTCGCGATCAACGAGCACCGAGGTGAGGTGCCCGGCAACACCGCCTCGGTGAAATGGCCGCAGCAGCGACGCATCCCGCTCGGCGCCGACGGGTCGCTCGGCGTCGCCGAGTACGTCATCGTCGCCGAACCGCCTCACTGCGTCCTCACCCGCGTCCAGCCGTACTGACGGCGGTTATCGGTCGGCGAGTCGGAAGATCAGCAGGCACGACGGCCCAATGGGTCAGCCGGGCGACTGTCGGCTGCGTGATTGACAGCCGCGCCACCACCATCACGCCGGCGGTAGTCCGGTGAGAGACAAGCTGTCCAGTTTGGCCGCCTGCAAGATGGTCAGTCGGCGGACGTAGCCAGCGGTGACGACGGCTGTCGGCACGACCAACACGTACTGGACAGACCACCTGGCCCTATGGGCCAAGCACCGCGCTGACCGCGACAGCGCGCTGCCGTTGGAGCGGTGCGTGGTCAAGCTTTCCGCTCCCGAGTTCGCCGGCGACCAACTCCTGGGCATCCAGGAGATGGCCGACCTCGCCGGCATCGCCGCCTCCACCCTGCGCGCCTACATCTCCCGCGGGGAAGGCGACGTCCCGCTGCCGCAGGCCACCATCTCCGGCCGCAGCGCCTGGTCCCGCCCAGTCGCCCAGGACTGGGGCACCGCGCGCAGCCGCTCCACCGACAGCGTGGTCGCCACCCTGGCCACCGGCGAGACCAACAACGCCCCCGGTGTGAAGGACCTGTGGGACCGGTACACCGAGATCTTCCGCTCCGAACTGTTCAGCGACCCCGCCACCCGCAAACGCTGGGCCATCCGCTGGCGTGGTGAGGAAGAGGTCCACAAGGTCGCTCACCGACTCGCCTGGACCGTCGCAGCCGACCTTGACCACATCATCCCCACCAGCGCACTACCACCACCGTGGAGCACGCGGTCCTCGACGACCTCGCCCTGCAACACGACCCCAAAGCTAAGGAGCAGTTCTACGGGCTCACGCCCGACATCACCAAGATGCTGGACTGGCTCATCCCCACCACCCCGACTACGGCCACTACGCCATCAGCGGCATCGTGCGCGGTGCCGAAGGACGCCTGGGCATCCCGCGTGACCGGGTAGCGCACTGCTTGCGGACATCCTTGGCCCTGGACGGGGAGCTCACCAAGGAACTGCGCGACGACTACCTGGACCGCGCTCTGCCCCCGGCTACGCCCGGCACGAAGGAGTAGGGATGGACGATCTGTTCGGCGCCGTCGACGCGCTCCTCGATCAGGCCCGCCCGCTCCCAGAGCCGGCGGAGCGGCTGCGGCTGCGGGAGGCCGCCGGCCTCTCCCGACCCGACGTCGCTGGCGCGCTCGGCGTCAGCACGTCGACGGTGACCGGCTGGGAGACCGGGCGGTCCGAGCCCACGAAGCAGCGCCGCGCCGCCTACGCCCGCCTCCTCGAAGGCCTCGCGCAGCGCTACCCGGCGCCCGATGCGCCGCAGGTCAGCGGGCCGGAATCCGGCGGCCGCGCGAGCTCGCCGCAGGCCTCCGGCACCGCCTCCGAGTCGCCCACCGAGGCTGCCGAGTCGGCGGCCGCGGCGCCGGCCCCGGCCGGGCCGGCGAGCACGACCAGGAGCAGGACATCGCCGACATCGCGCCGGCCGGCCGCGCCGCGCACCGCGAAGTCGGCGTCGCCGGCCAGCCCCACCGATGCGCGGGTTCCCGGCCGGGCCGCTCGCGGTCCTGGACGGCGCCGGCACCGCGCACCTGACGGACGGCTGGACCCTGGACTGCCCGGCCGCCACCGTGGCGCAGCTGGTGGAGTGGGCGCTGTCCGCCGGGCTCGGGCAGGAGCGTTTGCACCGTGCCGGTCGGGACGCCGACCCGCTGGTCGTCCTCACCGCGGCCGCCGCCGAACGCCTCGGGCTGCCGGGCGAGCTGGCGGACCGGCGCTGCCTGCGCCTGCCTGATGACCACCAGGCGGTGCGCGACGTGACGGCGGCCGGCTGGCAGCTCACGAAGCGTGGGTTCGGCTCCTGGGCGCGCGTCTACCGCCCTGTGGAGGCCGGCGGACAGCGGCAGTGCGTGCAGCTCGCCGTGCTGCCCTGGGGCGCCCTGGACGCCCGTTCCTGGCCCGGCATGGATCAGTTGCCGGCCGCCGACATCGCCCGTGTGCTGGGCACCTACGCGACCCGCGTCCTCACCCCACGCGGCTCCACCGCCGTCTCGGGCCTGGAGTTGATGACCGCGCTGCGCCCGCCGACCCGCGCGGTCCGCGACGCGAACGGTGCCTGGACGTCCGGCACCGTCCCGGACAAATGGGAGCGCGTCCAGTCGAGCCTGGAGGCCCTGCCTGACACCGATCTGCCGATGATGGCCGAGCGCGTCCTGCTCCAGGAGCGGATTGACGCGACGATCCGCAACGCTATCCAGGACGTTCTGTGGGCCCGGCAGGGCACCGTGGAGATACTCAAGAAGGCTCGGCGTGAGGTCGCCCGCGCTCTCGACATCGTGGACCTGGTGCACGGCGCCGGCCGGTTCCGAGACCTCCTCGATCGGCTGTGGGTGCTGCACGACGACCCATTCGAGTTCGGCCGCATACTCGGGGCTCCCACAGGTCTGGGGCGAGAGATCGATCAGCACGTGTTCCGGAATCCCGGCGACTGGAGCACCGAGGCACTGTTCGAAAACCTCGGTGCGTTTGAGGCGGGCGACGCGCGCTTCGCCAGGTTCCTCGAGGGCCTGGTCTCACCGGACGTCGTCCCCGACGAGCCGGCGCAGCGGCGCTTCGTGGACACCATCAACACACACCTGCGGGCAGTCGCTGTCGAGCTGCGGGAGACCGGCGAGGACGGCGGCTACCCGATCTTCCAGGTGGTCGCCAGCGGCCTGGCGCGCACGCGCCGGCCGAAGAACCTGGTCTTCGCCTCGCTGGCGAAGCCGGACATCCAACTGCGACCGCGCGGCACCGGTCACGCCCCCGGCCGGATCGCAGTGGACCTGGCGGTAATGCTGGCCGACGGCGGGGAGGCGATCGCCGACCTGGCCCTGCTGCGGGACCAGGCCGAGGTGTTCGGCCCGGTCGCGTCCAACCCCACCGCGTGGCGAATGCTGGCGGGCATCGATCCGGCCGCACTCGGCGCTCTGCGCGCGGCCCGTGCCACCGCCCGCGCGGTCGCCTGGCTGCAAGCCGAGGAGAAGCGGGAGGAAATACCGGCCTCCCGTGCAGGCGGACGCGAACTGCCGGGTCTGGTCCTGGACATCGACGCCACCCTGGTCACCTGCCACTCCGAGAAGGAGCACGCGGCGCCGACCTACAAACACGGCTTCGGCTACCACCCGCTGCTGTGCTTCCTCGACAACACCGGTGAGGCCCTGGCCGGCCTGCTGCGGCCCGGCAACGCCGCGGCCAACACCGCCGAGGACCACATCACCGTGCTCGACGCCGCGCTCGCCCAGCTCCCCGACGCCCACCGCCACGGCACCAACATCCTCATCCGTGCGGACAGCGCCGGATCCGCCAAAGCGTTCCTGGCCCACATCCGCGCCCTGCGCTCGCGCGGGATCCACACCTCCTTCTCCGTGGGATGGTCCATCACCGAACCGGTCCGCCGAGCGATACGCCAGCTGCCCGACCAGGTCTGGCACCCTGCCCTCGAACAAGACGGCACCCTGCGGCAAGGCGCCCAGGTCGCCGAGCTCACCGGCCTGGTTGACCTACCGGTCCTGCCCGAGAACACCCGGATCATCGTCCGCCGCGAGCGCCCGCATCCCGGCGCCCAGCTGTCCCTGTTCGACCTCGACGAAGGCATGCGCCACCAGGTCTTCCTCACCGACACCCCCTACGGCGAAGGCTCATTGCAGCACCTGGAAGTCCGCCACCGCGCGCACGCCCGCGTCGAGGACAGGATCCGCTGCGGCAAAACCACCGGCTTCGGCCGCTTCCCCTCCCGACACTTCCACGTCAACCAAGCGTGGCTGGAGCTGTCCCTGACCGCCCTCGACCTGCTCGCCTGGACTCGCCTCCTGCTGTTGGAGGGCGAACTCGCAGCCGCCGAGCCGAAGAAGCTCCGCTACCGGCTGCTGCACGCGGCTGCCCGCATCACCCGCGGCGGACGCCGCATACACCTGCGGATCGCCGCGACCTGGCCCTGGCGAAACGAGCTGACCAGCGCATTCGCCCGCCTAGCGGCACTGCCACGGCCAGCCACCTGAACCTCGCCACCGTCCCTACACACCCACGACCCGAGGAACCCTGGAGAAACCGACCCGCGCGTCGGGCCTCGACCATGCCCACACGGCAGCCAAAGATCAGAAACCCCATTTCACAGCCATCACTCCAGCTCAGCCACCCGAAGCGAAACGGGGAGGTTAGAGGTCGACGGAATCCCGGTCTTCGTCAAGCAGCTACGCCTGACCGATCTGGAGCGACGGCCGGAGAACGTTCACTCCACGGCGAATCTGTTTGGAGTGCCCTCCTTCTGCCAGTACGGCATCGGCACCGTCTGCGGCCCGCAGTTCGGCGCCTGGCGGGAGCTGGCCGTGCACACCATGACCACGAACTGGGTGATCGCGGGAGACTACGAGGGCTTCCCCCTGACCTACCCACCTGACCGAGACCTGCGCTCCCGACGGCCCCAACGTGATCACGGACGTGGCCACCACCGCGGCCACCACCCACGACAGCCAGGTGCTGCCTGGCATCCACACCCGCCTGTCCCGCCGAGGGCTGCTGCCCGCCGAGCACTTGGTCGACGCCGGCTACACCTCCCTGCCCCACCTGGAACAGGCCGCCCGCGAACACCAGGTCACCGTCTCCGGACCGCTGAAGAGCAACCCCACCCTCCAGCACCGCCGAAACGAGGGCTTCGCCCGGGACGACTTCCACATCGACTACGACAAGCAGCAGGTCACTTGCCCCCAGGGACAGGTCAGCGCGGGCTGGCACGGCCCCTACCCGACATCCTCGCCCACCGCGGCACCTCTGATCGTGGCCCGGTTCACCAAGAGCCAGTGCCGCCCCTGCCCGGCCCGCACCCAGTGCACCAGCGCCGCCGACAACGCACGCACCGTGGGCTTCCCCGTTATGTTCTTCGTGGTCCTGCAAGAGGGCCGCTGGCCTCCGGGCCCGGCATGACTGTGTCCCCCTGTCGCAAGGATGACCTGGGGGGTGGTGTCACCGGGCCCGGCAGGTGCCGTCGGAGAC
>NZ_SMKC01000345.1 GCF_004348315.1 Streptomyces sp. 8K308
CCGGGGAACGCGACGCGGTGCTCACGTGCTGCCGCGACCTCGCGGAACTCCTGCGGCAGTCCGCCGACTCCGGGCGCCCCTTCGTCCCCGCACCGCAGCCACGGGTCGTGGCCCGCCAGCGCGCCACGGCCGCCGCACCCGGGCCCGCCGAGGCGGCGGCCGCGGTGGAACTCATCGAACGGCTGCCCGGCGGCGTGTGCGCACTCGACCTGGACGGTCGGTTCACCTACGTCAGCGCGGCCGCCGCCGACCTCCTCGGCGGCAACGCCCAACGCCTCCTGGGCACGCCGCCCTGGGAGGCCCTGCCGTGGCTGAACGACCCCGCCTTCGAGGAAGGCCACCGGGGCGCGCTGATCAGCGGTCAGCCCGCCCAGATCACGCTGTTGCGGCCCCCCGACCATTGGCTGTCCTTCCGGTTCCACCCCGATCCCTCGGGCGTCACGGTCCGGGTCATCCCGGCCACCCCGGATCCGGCGGCCCGGGCGGAGTTCCACCGGCGCCCCACGCCGCCCCCCGGGATGAGCGAGGCGACCGCCCTCTACAACCTGATGCACCTGGCGGCCACCCTGACCGAGGCCGTCGACGTGCAGGACGTCGTCGACCAGGCCAACGACCAGATCATGCCGGCCTTCGGCGCCCAGGCCGCCGTCCTGATGACCGCCCAGCAGGGCAGGCTGCGGATCACCGGCTACCGCGGATACCCCGCCGAGCTCATGGCCCGCTTCGACAACGTCCCGCTCACCTCGGCGACGCCCGCCGTCCGCACCCTCAACAGCGGAACGCCGCACTTCTACTCGACCTTCGCCGACCTCAAGCGTGACTTCCGGGAGACGGTCCACCAGGATGACAAGGAGGCGTGGGCCTTCCTGCCACTGGTCACCTCTGACCGTGTCATCGGTTCGCTCCTGCTGGCCTACGACAGCCCGCGCACGTTCGCGCCGCAGGAGCGCGCCGTCCTCTCCTCGGTGGCGGGCCTGGTCGCCCAGGCCTTGGACCGTGCCCGCCTCTACGACGTCAAGAACCGGCTCGCCCTGCGCCTGCAGTCCGGACTACTGCCCCCCACGCTGCCCCGGCTGCCCGACATCGACGTCGCGGCCCGCTACCTCCCGGCCCTCCGCGGCATGGGCATCGGCGGCGACTTCTACGACCTGATCCCGCTGGACGGCACCGTGGCCGCCGCCATCGGGGACGTCCAGGGGCACGACGTCGACGCCGCAGCCATCATGGGACAGGTCCGCACGGCGGTCCACGCCACCGCCGGCGCACCCCCGGGCGAGGTCCTCGCCCGCACCAACCGGCTCCTCACCGACCTCGACGCCGGCCTGTTCACCAGTTGCCTCTACATCGAACTCGACCTCGGGCGGCACCGTGTCCGACTGTCCACGGCCGGCCACTTCCCGCCCCTGGTGCGCCTCCCGGACGGCCGCACCGAGGTGCTCGACCTGCCGCCCGGCCTCCTGCTCGGCATCGACCCGAACGCCGGATACTCCACCGTCGACCTGCCCCTCGTGCCCGGCACGGTGCTCGCCCTCTTCACCGACGGCCTGGTCGAGGCCCCGGGGATCGACATCGACGACGCGATTCGCGAACTCGCCCGCCAGCTCGCCGAGGACCAGGGGCGCACCATGGAGTCCCTGGCCGACCACCTGGTCACCCACGCCGAGCGTTCCGCGCCGCGCGGCGACGACATCGCCCTGCTCCTCATCGAGGCCGGGCGGCCGTCCCGCTGACCCCGCCGGCGGTCGGCGGGCCGTGCGGATAGTGCCGGGTCCCCCGGGTAGGCGCCCCGCCGGCGGGCCGGCCGCCCGCGGAGGAGGAGACATGGGCAGGGGATGGGTGAGTCGCCTCGACCGGCGCGTGTTCGAAAGGGTCGCCGCCGCGCACCCGCCTGGCGTCCAGGCGGTGTTGCCGCGGCTCAGCCACGCCGCCGACCACAGCCGGCTGTGGCTGGCGACCGCGGCCGCGTTCGCCGCCACCGGAGACCGCACCGCCAGGCGCGCCGCCGTGCGCGGCGTCGGCGCCCTGGCGCTCGCCTCCTTCGTCACCAACACGGTCATCAAGTACGTCACCAGCCGGGAGCGCCCGCTCATCGACGCCGTGCCGCTGCCCAGGCGGCTGAAGCGGCAGCCGCGGACCACGTCCTTCCCTTCCGGCCACGCCGCCTGAGCGGCGGCGTTCGCCACCGGGGTCGCCATGGAGTCCCGGCGCCATGGCCTGCTCGTGGCGCCCGTCGCGGCGGCCGTCGCCGCCTCCCGGGTCCACGTCGGCGTCCACTACCCCGCGGACGTGCTGGCCGGCTGCCTGCTCGGATCGGGCTCGGCCCTGGCGACCAGCCGCTGGCTGCCGCGCCGACCGCCGGCCGGCGCGTTCGCCCACCGGCGGGCGCCGGCACCCGCGCTGCCTGGCGGCGCCGGCCTGGTCGTCGTGGTCAACGCGGAGGCCGGCTCGGGACCCTCGGCCGACGGCGACCGCATACGGAAGCTGCTTCCCGGGGCCGAGGTGGTCGAGCCAGGACCCGACGAGGACCTGGCCGCGGTGCTCGCCACCGCGGCCGGCCGGGCGCGCGCCCTGGGCGTCCGCGGGGGCGACGGCACGGTCAACGCGGCGGCGGCCCAGGCCGCGGAGCGCGGCCTGCCGCTCGCCGTCTTCCCCGGCGGCACGCTCAACCACTTCGCGCTCGACACCGGCATCGGCGGGTTCTCCCAGACGGCGGAGGCGGTCATGGCCGGCGAGGCCGTCGGCGTTGACGTCGCCCGCGTCCGCCCCGCCCCCGCCACCTCGGGCGCCGACCGGTACTTCCTCAACACCTTCAGCCTCGGCATCTACCCCGAACTCATCCGCGCCCGCGAGGAGTTGCGTGGACACGCCGGGCTCGGCGCCTGGGACAGATGGCCATCGGCCGCGATCTCCCTGGTCCGCGTGCTCACCACGGCCGAGCCGTTCGAGGTCGCGCTCAACGGGCGCCCGAAACGGCTCTGGCTGCTGTTCACCGGCAACGGCCTGTACTCGCCCGAGGGTTTCGCGCCCTACCACCGCACCCAGCTCAACGACGGGCTGCTCGACGTGCGGGTGGTCACCGCCGACAAGCCGCTCGCCAGAACCCGCCTCGCGCTGACCGCCCTGACCGGCACCCTCGCCTACTCGCGGGTCCACACCGCGGTCCGGCTGCCCAGCCTGCGGCTGACCGCGCTGCCCGACGGCGGGGCGATCGCCTACGACGGGGAGACCGCCGCCGCGCCGAGGGAACTGCTGCTCGACAAGTACCCGGAACCCCTCGCCGTATACCGGCGCCTGTCCACCGGCGTGCCCTGACGGACGGCGCGGTGGCATCCTCGACCACGACGAGGCGCCCGCCGGGTGCCCGGGACGTTAGGGAACACCGATGTCCGCCACACGCCACACGGTCACCGCCGTCCACGGCGACCAACGAGTCCGCGTCACGATCGGGGACCGGGTGGTCGCCGAGACCCGACGCCCGCTCCTGGTCCACGAGACGGGACTGCCGGTGCGCTACCACGTACCGCGCGCGGACGTCGACATGACCCTCCTGGAACCGACCGCGACCCACACCACGTGCCCCTACAAGGGCACCGCCTCCTACTGGGCCTTCCATGACGAGCGTGGCCCGGTCGCCGACGTCGCCTGGGAGTACCCCGAACCACTGCCCGGCGTCGCCGCCATCAGGGACTATCTGTCGTTCTACGACGCGCACGCCGACATCCAGGTGCTGCCCGACTGACCGGCTCCCGCGCGCTGTCCGAAGGGCCGGACCGGAACCAGCGAGGGAGTGGGACACGACCGGGAACACCGACGCCGCCCACGTCGCCCGCATCACGCTCATCAACCTACGCCGTCGTTCGTGGCGCGCGGCGCCGGCCGCGTCGGGCGCCGGGGTCACGGCCGTGTAAGGACGCGGTCGCGCTCGCCGCGCACGGTCACGGCGCCTGGGGGTTGGCGTCCGCGGCCGCCCGGACGAACGCCAGGACCCGGGCGGTCGTGTTCGCCTCCAACCAGACGGGACCCCGGCGGATGGGCGGGGCGTCATGGATGGGGACGTAGGCGATGTCGGGACGCCTCGAGTACTCCCGGGTGAGCTCCCCGACCGGGAGCACGCCCTTGCCGAGGGCCACGAGGGACAGCATCTCGGAGTAGGTGCTCCCCGAGGGGCCCTTGCGGACCGGCCTGCCCGAGGGGGTGTGGTCGGGGGTGCGGTCGCGCTTGAACGCGGCGGAGGTGACGGCCGGGTACTGCACGACGGGGTGATCGGCGAGCGCCTCGAGCGAGACGGACTCCGCCTCGGCGAGCACGTGGCCGACCGGGACCGCCAGCAGGCGCCGCTCCCGCATCAGCGTGGGCCCGTTGGCCATGCCGTCGAACGGGAACGAGGCGATGAGGACGTCGATCGAGCCGTCGAGCAGGCCGGCCCGCGTGCCGGACAGATGTGCCTCGCTGACCAGCACCTCGCAGTCGGGGTGCCGCTCGGAGAACAGGCTCACCGCCCGCATCAGCACCGTCGCCGTGGCATCGCCGACATACGCGACCCGCAGCCGCCCGGTCACGCCGCGCCCGGCCTGGACGGCCCGGCGAAGCGCCTCCGCCATGCCGGCGACATGCGGGCGGAGGTCGTCCGCGAGCTGGCTGCCGACCGGGGTGAGCCGCACGACCCGGCTCGTGCGCTCGAAAAGCCGCGCACCCACCCGCCGCTCCAGCTTCTTGATCACATGACTGACCCGGCCCGTGGTGACCCCGAGCCGCTCGGCGGTGCGTCCGAAGTGCAGTTCCTCGGTGAGCGTCAGGAAGCACTCGAGCTCGTGCCGCTCCAGCACCGCGCCCCATCTCCGCACTCTCATCGTTTACCCGGGCTCAACGATCCTAGACCGATCGGGGCTTGGTCGGCCGCGCGCGCCGGGGGATCGTAGAGCACCTCAACCCCCCGAACCCAGACAGGGAGCGATCAGCCATGCGGATCACCGGACTCGACCACCTCGTTCTCAACACCGACGATCCCGAACGGGCCCTGGACTTCTACTGCGGCACCCTCGGCCTGGATCCCGTCCGCGTCGAGCGGTGGCGCGCGGGCGAGGTCCCGTTCCCCTCCGTCCGGGTCTCCGCCCACACCATCATCGACCTCATCCCCCGACGCCGCGGCGAGTCCAACGTCGACCACTTCTGCCTCGTCGTCGAACCGCTCGACTGGCAGGATGTCATCGACTCGGGTCGCTTCGACGTCGTCGAGGGCCCGGTGGACCGCTTCGGCGCCCGCGGCACCGGGATCTCCCTCTACGTCCGCGACCCCGACGGCAACACCGTCGAACTCCGCTGGTACCCCGAGGACGCCGCTCAGGACTGAGGAGAGAAACCATGACCGAACCCACCACCCGCGCCAAGGGCCCGGCGAGCTACTTCCCCTCCATTGAGAAGAAGTACGGTCAGCCCATCGCCCACTGGGTGCGGCTCATCCGCGCCTCCCCCCTCACCCGGCACTCGGAACTGGTCGCCTGGCTGAAGACCGAACACGGCCTCGGCCACGGCCACGCCGACGCCCTCGTCGCACACACCCGCTCGATCGGCCAGAGCCTGCCCGGGCGCTCTCGTCCAGTGACGTCTAACGGGCGAGAGAGCCGATGAAGCGGTCCAACCGTGAGACGACCCGCCGCAGTACATCAACGGATCCAGCGGCGTCGTGCGCGAGCTCCAGGGCGTGATCCGCTGACGGGACCTCCAGGACGTGCCGTAGGGACGCGGCGATCCGTGAATCCCACAGCTCATCGGCGCTACCACCGATGACGAGGGTCGGCGCTTTGGCTCGCTGGAGCGCACGGGCCACCCGGTCGATTGTCAGGACGGGCGTGAGCCAGGCTGCCGCGATGTCCCGATCAGCGGAGATGCCGCAGGCGAGCGAGCCCAGGGACTTGCCGACGAGGAGGCGACAGGCCCCTCCCTCAGCGTCGATGGCCCGGGTGACCTGCCGCTCCACCCACGCGATCCGGTCGTCCACGGTGAACCGCGGGAAGTCATCCGGGACCTGCCACCACACCTCCTGGACCGTCCAGCCGTGCTGGAGGAGCACGCTACGAGCGAAGTGCAGCAGCGGCCTGGCGGGGGAGTAGCCGACGCCTGGAACGACGACTGCGACACGGTCTCGCGCACCGTCGAAGCGGGTGGGGAAGGCCACCGGGGAGGGATCAGGCATGGTCGCACGCTACCGGAGCTGTCCGGCTGATCGTGGTCGGCGAGAACGCGATGGGCGGTCTTCCGGCCTGGTGTGAGTTCGCGGGTGCGGGCGCGGTCCAGGTGCGGGTCGTGGCGCGGTGCGGCCAGGGTGACCCGGCGATCCTTCCGGGCGGCAGGGGCCGCCACCCGGACCGTGTCCCCTGTCCACCCGCATCGCTCCGGGCGACGGCGTGCCCGGTCACAGGCGGGCGGGAACCGGCGAGTCGGCCGTGCCGTCAGGGGGTTGCCGCACGCTGCCCCGCGGCCTCCCACTCCTGGTGCGCGGTGTGGACGCGGTGCCACAGCGCCGCCCGCTCGGGGGCGGCGACGTCGGTCAGGTTCAGGTGGAACACGTCGGCCAGCACGTCGTACCAGTCGTCGGCCGAGTCGATGGTCCGCTCGTGCGTGCCTTCGGCGTCGATCCGTCGCAGCACACAGCCGCGCAGCATGTCCACGCCCTTGGCGTCGCGGAGCTGGGCTTGGAGGACCCGGACGAATCCGGACTCGGGGGAAGTGGACAGCCGGTGGTGCTCCGCGGCGAAGGAGGACAGCTCCACTGGCATCGGCGCGAAGACCATCGCAGTGAAGGCGCCGCGGGGATCATGGGTGAACCGCCAGCCGCCGGGCACCACCACCGACGGGGCCATCGCGTAGGTGAACGGCCCCTGGGTGTAAGTGCCTTCGCGCAGCGGCAGCGGCTCGTACATTCCGCCGGCGAGACCGGTGTCGACCAGCCACCGTTCGCCGTCGAACCCCACGGTGAGCGCGAGATGGTCGCCGCCCGGGCCCTCGGGGTCCTCGACCTCGTCCTGCACCCCGGCCCGGTGCAGGGTCACTCGTAGCCGAGGGCCGTCAGCAGCGCGGCGAAAGCCCCGTTGAGGTGGAAGCAGTAGCCGCCGCGCCCGCGCAGGATCCGGGCCACGGATTCCGCGGCGTCGATGCCCGTCCGCCGTCCCAGTTGGTTGTCGAGGGTCTCGTAGGCGACCCGTTCCACGTGCGCCCGGTGCAGTGCCCGCAGCACTTCGGCGGTTGGGGCCGTGGGCCGGCCACTCCCAGCACGGCCAGATACCCGTCGACGTCGATCATGCTCCCTCTCACCGTTCGAGCGGACGATCAGCCTTAGTCGCCCCTCCCCCCTTCCCACGCCC
>NZ_SMKC01000346.1 GCF_004348315.1 Streptomyces sp. 8K308
GGGCTGGGGAGATCGGGGACCGGGACGCGGCGTACGGGCCGACGGCGGGGTCAGGGCGCCTCGTGGCGCGGCTCCTCGCCCGCCAGCACGCGGACCACGTCCTCGGCGACGGCCACGCCCATGGCCCGGTTGGCCTCCTGACTGCACGCGGCCATGTGCGGGGTGAGCACGACGTTGGGCGCGGTGCGCAGCGGGCTGTCGCCGAGGGGCTCGCTGGCGAAGGCGTCGACGGCGGCGCCGGCGAGGTGGCCGTCGGCGAGCAGGGCGGCGAGGGCCCGCTCGTCGACGAGGCCGCCCCTGGCCGCGTTGATCAGGTAGCCGCCGCGCCGCATGGCGCGCAGCCGCGTCTCGTCGAGCAGCGGCGGCGCGCCGGGGTCGGCCGGCAGGTGGAGGCTGGTGAAGTGCGCCTCGGCCAGGCAGGTGCGCAGGTCGGCGGGGCGGGCGCCGTGGGCGCTGATCTCGGCGTCGTCGAGGTGGGGGTCGTGGGCGAGCACGGTCATGCCGAAGGCCTGGGCGTAGCCGGCGAGCAGCCGGCCGATGCGGCCGAAGCCGACGATCGCGAGGGTCTTGCCGGCGAGTTCCGGCCCGAAGAGCTTCGGCCAGCGGCCGGCACGCAGTCGGGCGTCGGCCTCGGTGACGCGGCGGGCGGCGTCCAGCATGAGGCCGAAGGTGAACTCGGCGACGGCGCGCGAGTTGCTGCCCGGCGCGTAGGTGACGCGGACGCCGCGGGCGCGGGCGGCGGCCAGGTCGATGGTGTCCACGCCGACGCCGTGCTTGGCGATGACCTTCAGCCGCTCGGCGGCCTCGATGACCTCGGCGGTGATGGGGTCCATGCCGACGATCAGCGCGTCGACGGCGCCGACCCTGGCCAGGAGTTCGGGGCCCGGCAGGGCGGCGTCCTCGACCGGGCGCACCGGCCCGGCGCCGGCGCTCTCCAGCAGGGTCCAGGGGTCGCGGGAGTACCGCGCGAAGGTGGGCGTGGTGATGAGCGTGGTGGGCATGGTTCGGCTTCCCGTGCGGCCGCCAGGATCGTGATGCCGGAAACCGTCGCATGGCTGTTTGTTTCACGCAAGAGTCCTCGCGCATTTCGCGCGAGATAACGCGAGTCATCCGACTTCGGACCCACTGCTGCGCGGATCGCGCAGGAACGGGATCACGGTGGGACGGACCGCGCGCGACGCGCGGTCGCCGTCAGGCGGCGGCGCGGGACGCCGGCTCGGACGCCGCGCCGACCTCGGCCGCCGGCTCCCGCCGGGTGGCGAGGACGCGCGAGGTCAGCAGGATCACCAGGCCGGCGAGCGGCACCACGACGAGGCCGAGCCGGATCGAGTGCGCGTCGGCGATCAGGCCCACCACCGGCGGCGACACCAGGAAGCCGATGCGCAGCAGGAACGCGGCCACGTTGATGCCCGCCCCCGGCCGGAGACCCGGCACCTCGTCGGCGGCGTGCAGGGCCGCCGGGATCAGCGTCGCGATGCCGAGCCCCGCGAGGCCGAAGCCGACGACCGTGCTCGGCACCGAGGGCCACAGCAGCGCCGCGCCCATGCCGACCGTGACCAGCACGCCGCCGATCCTGGCGGTGGTGCGGTCGCCGAGCCGCTGGACCACCCGGTCGCCGAGCAGCCGGCCCACGGTCTGGGTGCCCTGCAGCGCCATGAAGGCGAGGCCGCCGACGAAGGGGCTGGCGGCCAGCTCGCTCCGCAGGTACACGGCACCCCAGGAGCTCGGGGCGTCCTCGACGACGGTGGTGGCCGCCGTCATCAGCCCGAGCACGGCGAACGCGACCAGCACCGGACGCCGCAGCCAGGCCCGGCCGCCGCCACCGGCGGTGGCGGCCGGCGCCGCGGCCGGGTCGCGCTCGGTGTCGTCGGGCCCGGGCAGCAGGAACCGCGAGGAGACCAGCGCCGAGACCAGGGTGACCGCGCTGACCAGGCCGAGGTGCACGGCGAGCGCCAGCTCGAACTGCGCGGCCGCCGCGCCGGCCACCCCGCCGAGCACGGCGCCCACGCTCCACAGCCCATGGAAAGCGTTCAGGATCGAGCGGCCGTAACGCCGCTGCACCCGCATGCCGTGCGCGTTCATGGCGACGTCGTTCACCGCGTCCAGGCTGCCGGCCGCGAAGATCGCGGCGCACAGCACCGCGTACCCGGGCGCGGTGCCCACCAGGACGATGTTGACGCCCATCAGCAGCTGGCTCACGACGGCGGTGCGCGCCGACCCGAACCGCCTGATCAGCGGGCCCGCGGTCAGCCCGAGCACCAGCGCGCCGAGCGGCATCGCGGCGATGGCCGTGCCGAGGGCGGCGTTGGACAGGCCGAGCTCGGCCTTGATCTCCGGGTAGCGCGGGACCACGTTGGAGAAGACGAATCCGTTGGTGAAGAACAGCGCGAAGACCGCGGCCCTGGCGCGGACGGGCCGGGTGCCGGGGACGGTACGGGACATCGCTGACTCCGATGGCGCGGCGAAGGCGGGCACGACGACGGGAGCCACGCCCGGGTGACGCGCCCCGGCGGAGTCTATGTCCGCGCCCCGCTCGCCTACCAGGGGTTTCCGGCCCGGCCCGGGGAAGCCAGGCCGCCGCCGTCAGCCCGGCTGGCACCCCGCGGCGCGGAGGGTGGCGAGCAGGGCGCGGGCGGGGCCCGCCAACACGGCGGGGTCGGCCGTCTCGATCGGGTTCAGCTCCAGGTAGCCGCCGTTCGCCCACACGCTCAGGTACAGGTCACCGTCCAGGTTCCCGGCGACGGCGCGCGCCTCCTGGCAGTCGCTGCCGAAGAGCGGGAAGTCCGGCTCCCGATCGCCGCCTTCCCCGCCGACCAGCCGCAACAGCCCCTCCCCGAACGCCCACAGCTCGTCGGGCCGCGCGATCCCGAGCCCGTGGGGGGACAGGTCGACCAGCCACTCCCCCTCGGGGGTCCGGCAGATGTCGAAACGGACGGCCCGACCGCGCCAGTCGGTGAGCCCCACGTACGAGGCGACGACGTCGGCGCGGCGCCGCGGTGACTCCACGTCCATCCGTCGAGGCTACGCGCCTGGGCGGCCGGGCGGCCCATGGTCACCCCCAGATGGCCTCGGCCCACTCCGGGTGGTCGATGAACGGGTTGCGGTTGCCCTGGTACTCGTCGTGGATGAGCTCGTTGCGGCGCTCCTCGAAGGCGGACGGCGGGTCCTGCGCGTGCCATTCGAGGAGCGTGTAGAGCCGGCCGTGGTAGGGGCGACTGCCGTTGCTCACCGCGTCGTTGAGCTCCAGGTCGGCGAAGCCGTCGCCGCCCTCGTAGCGCACGGCCATGTAGAAGAGCATCCGCGCGATGTCGCCCTTGTCCTGGTCGCGGGCCTCCCAGGAGTCGGCGTCGGTGTAGTTGCCCGGGGCGATGGCGACGGCCGAACCGCCGTCGTCGAAGTCCTTGTTGCCGCGCGAGCTGTTGACCCGCACGTCGGCCGGGCGCAGGTGGTGGACGTCGGTGCCGGGGCCGCGCGAGGTGCCGAAGTCGCCGTGCGACTGGGCCCAGACGTGCTCCCGGTTCCAGTCGCCGACGTCACCGCCGTTGAGGTCGGCGGAGCGGGACTGGCCGGTGTAGAGCAGGATGACGTTGGCGGGGTTGGCCGGGTCCTGGTCGGTCTCCTTGAGCGCGTCCCAGACCTCCGCGTAGCTGAGGGTGGTGACGCCGGTGCTGATGATCTCGTGCAGCGCGTCCCGCAGCGGCTCGCCGGTCAGGCCGAGGGCGTCCGCGTAGTAGGCGTCGTCCTGGGCCTCGACGGCGGCGGTCGTGCTGGCGGTGGCGAGGCCAAGCGGGGCTATGAGGGCGAGGGTGACGGCGCCGGTGAGCAGCGTCCTGCGCATGGGGGGCCTTTCGATGGCTGTGGGGGGGTGGCACGGCGCGAACACCCTTCGGGCGAGCGGCCGTTCAGTAGTGATATGTACCTGCCAGGTCCAAGGGAAACTACGCGCGTCACCCCTCATCGCGCGCGAACCCCTCGTCACGCGGCCCCGACGCTGGTTCTACACTTACGTAGAAGATGATCCGCCAGTCCATCAACGAAGTTTCCCCATGACCCTCTGGGACCGCGTCAAGGAGTCCGCGTCGTCGATGCAGGCTCAGCTCAACGCCAAGAAGAACGACCTCAGGAGCGGGGCGTTCCGCGACGCGAGCATGGCGATCTGCGCACTGGTGGCCGCGGCCGACGGCTCGATCGACCCCGCCGAGCGCCGCCGCGTGGCGCAACTCATCGCCGGCAACGACGTCCTGCGGAACTCCGACGCGATGGATCTGCAACGGCGCTTCGAGGGCTGCCTCGACAAGCTCACCGAGGACTTCGACTTCGGTAAGGTCAGCCTCCTGCAGGAGGTCGCCAAGGCCGGCAGGAAGCCGGCCGAGGCGCGGGCCGTCATCCAGATCGGCATCGTGATCGGCGGCACCGACGGGCACTTCGACGAGGCGGAGCGCGGTGTGGTCCGCGAGGCCTGCTTCGCACTCGGCCTGTCGCCCGCCGAGTTCGGCCTCTGAGCCGACGGTCGGACAATTTCTACACTGCTGTAGTTTCGTAACCGGGGGCCCATCTGGGCACATATCCACGGACCCCATACGCATCGAGGAGGAGAGCGTGGGAGTTACCCTGTCCAAGGGCGGCAACGTCTCGCTGACCAAGGAGGCACCCGGCCTGACCGCGGTGGTGGTCGGGCTCGGCTGGGACGTCCGCACGACCACGGGCGCCGACTACGACCTGGACGCCAGCGCCCTGCTGTGCACCGCGAGCGGCAAGGTCGCCTCCGACCAGCACTTCGTCTTCTACAACAACCTGACAAGCCCGGACGGCTCCGTGGAGCACACCGGGGACAACCTCACCGGTGAGGGCGAGGGCGACGACGAGGCGATCAAGGTGAACCTGGCGGCCGTGCCCGCCGAGATCGCCTCGATCGTCTTCCCCGTCTCGATCCACGACGCGGTCGCCCGCGGCCAGAGCTTCGGCCAGATCCGCAACGCCTTCATCCGCGTCGTCAACCAGGCCAACGGCGCTGAGATCGCCCGCTACGACCTCAGCGAGGACGCGGCCACCGAGACGGCGATGATCTTCGGCGAGCTCTACCGGCACGGCGCCGAGTGGAAGTTCCGCGCGGTGGGCCAGGGCTACGCCTCAGGCCTGGCCGGCATCGCCACCGACTACGGCGTCAACGTCTAGGAGCGCGGCTCTGACCTGCTGATTAATGGTCAGTACGAAGCCCCCCAAGCTGCCTTTGGGGGGCTTCGGCCCAGAGCCCGTAGGTGACCGCTTCCCGCTGCCTGCTCGTAGCGGGTGGCCTGGGAGCAGCGCCCCAGCTGACGGGCTGGTCCAGGACCTGCTCAGCGGGCAACTCGTTGGACACGAGGCTCCGACCTCTCCGTCCGCACTCGAACCCGCGGTGAGTACCCATTCCCCGCTGCCGTCGCCTGGGGCTTGCGCGTTCGAAGGCACGGGTCGGACGACGCCATCGATCGCGATGCGCTGGTAAAACACGCCGAGCATCGTGGCGCCATCGCGCCAGAAACCGTGCTCAGTAATCACTACGGCTTGTGGCGCCCCGCCGTGCGCCGAGCGCTTGCCGCCCTGATTCCAGAGGGCCGGTTTGTTCGTCACCCCGCAGCGAGAAACGCACGTCGCCGAGCGACTTGTCCGCGCCCCACCCCCGCGCCCCGCTGTCCTACTAGGCTCCAGCCATGCCCAACACGGTGGCGCCGCACTTGCGGGCAGACGGGCCGCAAGGGGTGCGGTAGGCAATGCTCTCGGCCGCCTCCTTCCTGTGCTGCCTGACCGGCTGGATGGCCGTTGATGAGGGGCTACAGGGTCTTGCCCAGCGTTACTACGCAAAGGGGCTCGAACTGGCCGGGGCCAGCGACGATCACTGACTTACTGCCACATCCTCCGGGGCATGTCCGTCCAGGCCGTGGACTTGGGACATGGGCGGACCGCCTCACGGCTAGCCGACGCCGCTGCTGCGGCCTCGCCCAGCGCCACACCTCGCATGCGAGCCTTCCTTGCTGGTCAGCAGGCGCACTCTTACGCCGTCGAGGGCGACAAACGTGCTGCCCTGCGGAGCATCAAGGCGGCCGAAACAGCCTTGGAGAGGGCAGACAGCCAGACCGGAACTTTCGGCCGATACAACGCCTCAACCCTGGCCTACCATCTCGCCCAGATGCGATACGGCATAGGAGACGTGGCGGGTAGCGTTCAGTCCCTTCCAGCCACTTTCGACTGCGCGACTCGACGGACAGCCGCCGGTCCCGACTGCGATTCGGCGCCATGATGGCGGAACGCCAGCTCGAAACAGGGCTCCTGGAAGCGGCATGTGCTTCGTGGAACCGCGTGCTCGATGAGTACCCCGACGTGCAGTCCGGCAGGGTGGATGAGCGCGTCGCCAAGGCGAAGCAACTCCTACGGCCATTTCGCAGCAACCGCCTGGCCCGTAAGGTGTACGACCGGGTACGTCTACTCACGGCGTGAAGCAGCAACAGCCTCCGGGCCGCGTGTCCGTCCCGGCGGACACGCACGCCCACGGGAAAATCCTGGGCCCTCTCCCGACCGGGCCACCGGCGTCGAACGCCACCCGGACGCCGAACCGGGTCGCTGGCTCGGGCCGGCTCCCGAGCGACGGGCGACCGGTCTTGGAAGCGGCGGAACCGGGCAGCGGCACCGTATGAAGCCGCAACCGCGTTTCACGTTGGCCGCGACCACTCTTGACGCGCCGAACGCCCGCGAGCTGGCGCGGTTCTACCAGCGCCTGCTCGGGTGGCCGGTACGAAAGGACGAACCGGACTGGGTCGAGCTCGCACCGCCCGACGGCGGCGCCGGTCTCTCGTTCCAGACGGAGCCGCTCTTCACGCCCCCGCGGTGGCCTGCCACCCGGTCCGAGCAGCAGATCATGGCGCATCTGGACATCGAGGTCAGCGATCTGCCGTCAGCCGTCGACCGCGCCCTCACCCTGGGCGCGACCCTCGCCGACGTCCAACCCAGGCCGACGTACGCGTCCTGTGCGACCCGGTGGGCCACCCGTTCCGTCTGTTCGTGCGCGCTGATCGGGGCGGCTGACCGCGCGGGCGTTTACGGTCGTTCGGCGATGATCAGGAACCGGTGCGCGCGCACGTCGAGGCGACCTTCCGCGCGCATCCGCCGGTGGAGACGGCGCAGCGCGGCGTCGTAGCGCTCGGGGCCGAAGTCGGGGATCTGCCAGCTGACCATGCGCAGGTGGTGGACCAGGGCGCCGATGTCGTGGAACGTGAGCACCGGGTACTCCTCTTCCGTTCGGGTCAGTTCCAGGCCCGCCGCGGACAGCGCTTCGCCCGCCGTGCGAAGGTTCCAGTTGGACGGGGGG
>NZ_SMKC01000347.1 GCF_004348315.1 Streptomyces sp. 8K308
GGGCCGGTGGGCCGGGCTCCGGCTCTGGTGGCTCGCCCACCTGCCGACCGTGGTCGGCGACCAGCACCGGGGTGCGGTGGCGGCGCGGCAGCCGGGGCGGCGCCTGGGGCGCCGCGGCCTCGTGGGCCTGGCCGTGTTCCACGGGGCGCCCGGCGGCCGGCGAGTGCTCGGCGCTGGGCGGTTCCGGCCCCGGGCCGAGCACCATGTCGGGGGCGCCGACCGGCGCCTCGATCTCCACGGGGCCGCCGTGCAGGGCCGGCCGCTCCGGCCGCCCGGCGAGGCCGTCCCGCTCGCCGGGCAGCTCCCGAACCTCGGTGAGCAACTCGCCGGGGATCAGGGTGACGGCCGTGGTGCCGCCGTAGGGCGAGTCGCGCAGGGAGACCTTGATGCCGTGGCGCTCGGCGAGCCTGCCGATGACGAACAGGCCGATCCGGTCCGTGTCGGACGGCTCGAACTCGGGGGGATCGACGAGCCGTCGGTTGGCGTCCCTGAGGGCGTCGGCCGTCATGCCGAGGCCGCGGTCGTGGATCTCCAGCGTGAAGCCGTGCGGCACCCGCTCCCCGTCGACCTGCACGGCGGTGTGCGGAGGCGAGAAGACGGTGGCGTTCTCCAGGAGTTCGGCGATGAGGTGGACGAGGTCGGCCACCGCGCCGCCGGCCACGGAAAGCGGTGGCAGCCGGCGCACCTCGACCCGCTCGAAGTCCTCGACCTCGTCGACGGCGGCCCGCACCACGTCCATCAGCTGCTCCGGCTTGCGCCACTGGCGGGCCGGGGCTGCTCCGGAGAGCAGCACGAGCCCCTCCGCGTGCCGGCGCATGCGGGTGGCCAGGTGGTTGAGGCGAACGATGTCGGCCAGGTTCTCGGAGTCGGCGGTGCGGCCCTCGAGTCCATCGAGCAGGTTGAGCTGACGGTGCAGCAGGACCTGACTGCGGCGGGCCAGGTTGACGAAGACCTCGGACATGCCGCGCCGGGTGTGGGAGCGCTGGACGGCGGCCGAGACCGCCTCGCGTTGCAGGGTGTTGAGGGAGCGGCCGATCTGGCCGAACTCGTCGGATCCGTACTCCAGAACCGGCGCCTCGGTCTCGACGTCCACGTACTCGCCTGCGGCGAGCCGGCGGGTGACCCCGGGCAGCCGGACCTCGGCGGCGTCCCTGGCCTCCCGGGCCAGGCCGCGCAGGTCGCGGGAGAGACCGCGACCGACGCGCACCGCGACGACGCCCGAGACCACGACGGCCACGAGGCCGAGGCCGCCCATCAGCCAGGCCCGCACCGCCGGCCGGGAGGTCGCGGAGTCGAGCCGCTCCTGGTAGTGGCCGGCCGCCTCCCCGCCGAGGGTGGCCAACTGGTCGAGCGCCGAGGAGCCCGTCTCCGCCCAGGTGTCGGGGCGGACGGCGGCGGTGCTGCCCTCGAGGAGGCTCTCCTCGGTCGCGGCCAGGATCCGGCCGGTGCCGCTCTCCCAGAACGCCTCGTGCGCCTGCCGGTCGTCCAGCGTGAGGTCAGGAAGGTAGATGTCGTAGGCCAGCTGACGCTGCGCCATCCGGTCGGCGAGGGCCCGAAGTTCGCCCTCTCCGGTACGGCCGGCGGCCAACGCGCCGGCGACCAGGGCGTCCTCGGCCGACAGGTACTCGCGGGCCTGGGCGAGGCCGACGACGGCGCGGCCGTGCCGGTCGAGGTCGGGGTCGTCGACCGGTTGGAGAGCGGCGAGCAGCCGGAAGGCGAGGTCGACGACGTCGCCGTAGGCGTCGAGGGCCCCGGTGCGCGAGATCGTGTTGTTCTGCACCTGGTCGCGCAGCTGCTCGAGGCTGTCGAGGGCGGACATCAGCCGGTCGAGGCGGTCGCGGGCCGAGTCGCGCAGGCCGTCGCGGGCCGCGCTCACCCCCCGCCAGGCACGGTCCACGGCCCGGTCGGTGTCCTCCCTGATCTCCCGCAGCTCGCTGAGGGAGTCGGCCCGTCTCGGGTCGCCGAGGTGGACCAGGGTCTGGCGACGCTCGCGCTGGATGGCCGTGGTGACGTCGAGGGTCGGCCCGGCCAGGGCGGTGGCGGCGTCGGACGCGGCGCCGACGGCTCTCGCCTCACCGATGGCGTCGGTGGCGGCGAACACCCACACCGACACCAGGGACAGCAGGGGCACCAGGACCAGCGCGCCCGTCTTCCGCCGGATCGACTTGCCGCGAAAGCGCATGCCCTCCCCTTGGTCTTCGAGCGGTCGCTCGGGGGTTCCCGCCGCCGCAGCGCGAGCCTACTACCGGTGCCGTGGCCGCCACCGGGGTATCGGCCCGGGCGGCGCAAGGAGTTGGCGCGCGGGCGCCCCATCCTGACCCGTCGCGGAGGAGCCCGCAAGGCGTTCTACCATGGATGGGCAGGACATATCAGCGCATCTTTGCCGTGCGAGGAGCGAAGGCGGAGTGTACGCGAGACCCCGCATGCCGGACCCGGTGCGTGCCGCGGCCGTCCGCGCCGTGATCATCATCGCACTGACGCTCACTCAGGTCGTGATCGTCTTGCTGTGCACCCTGGCCGGGTCCTGGCTGGCCCTGCCGATGGCGTTCTCGTCGCTCGGCAGCACGATGGTCGCCACCTGGGCCGTGCTCGACATCTGGATCACCCGCCAGGCGTGGCGGCAGCGCAACGGGGTGATCTCGACGCCGAGCAGCGCGGCGAGGCGCCGGCCGCTGCGGCGTCAGTGAGCCTCCCCCGCGCGGGGCTTACGGAAGACCCGGGTGGCGGTGATCTCGCCGTGCACCGGCTCGGCCGACGGATCCTGCCGCGGCAGGCCGGGGCGCAGGTGCTCCTCGACGCTGATGTACTTGAGGCCGGCCCGCAGGTCGGCGTCGTTGCGCAGCCGGATCACCAGGGGGAACTCGGCGAGCGCCGTGGTGTCGAAGAGACCGGTGGTGTAGAGGAGTTGGACGCCGAGAGCGTCGGCGACGGCGCGCTGCAGCTCCAGCAGGTAGGTGGCGTTGGCGCGGCCGATCGGGTTGTCGAGGAAGAGGGTGCCGGCGTGCCGGTTCCGGTCTCGGCCGCGGTCGTTGCCACGGAGCGCCGCCATCGTGCAGTACAGGGCGATGGCGGCGGTGAGCAACTGGCCGCCGGAGAACACGTCGCCCATCTGGCCGACCGGGACGCGCTCGGCGCGCAGCACGGCGTCCGGCTTGAGGATCTCGACGCGCACCCCCTTCGGCGCGAGCGCCGCGTGCACGCCGCGCAGCAGCAGCGAGACGCCGTCGCGCCGCAGGTCGGAGTTCTTGCGGACGGCGGCCCTCGTGGTCTCGTCGATGACCTCGCCGAGGCGCTCGGTGAGGGTGGCCTGGTCGGGGTCGTCGAAGCGGATGCGGAGGAACTCCTGGCCCGACCACTCGCCCAGGCCCTCGGGTAGTCGGGAGAGCCGCTGGGCTGAGCGGAGGGTGGCGAGGGCCGACTCGACCAGGCCGCGCAGCCGGTCCACGATGCCGTCCCGGTTGCGCTCCAACTGCTCGAGCTCGTCGGTGAGGACGCGCAGCCGGGGCGCGAACGCCTCAGCCCAGGCGGCGGCGTTGGCCGGCAGGGCGGCGGCCGGCAACTCGCGGATCTGCTGCCTGGCCGGGGTGCGGACCTGCTCGAACCGGGTGGAGTTGGCGTGCCGCACGAGCCGGTCGCCGGCCTCGCGGACGGCGGCCTCCGCGGCGGCGAGGCCGGCGGCGCAGGCGCGCAGGGACCGGCGGGCCTCCGCCGCGGCCTGGCGGGCCTCGGCGAGGCCGCCCTGGTAGGGCTCGGCGGGCGGCTCGCCCGCGCCGTCGGCGGCCTCGGCGGCCTGGGTGCCGGTGCCGGGTGCCGGGTCGCGCAACTGGTCGCGCAGCGGCACCGCGGTCTCCTCGAAGCCGGCGGCGGCCTCCTGGGCGGCCTGGTGGTCGCGCAGCAGGTCCTCGTGGGCGGCGACGGCGGCGGCGTGCGCGTCCTCGTGGGCCGCCAACTCGGCGGTGGCCGCCCGCAGCAGTTCCTTGGCCTCCGCGGCGTCGGCCGGCACCCGCTCGGCCGGCAACTCGATGTGGGCCTCCCCGTCGGCCGGGGCGAGCCGCTCGGCCTCGCCGCGCAGCCTGCCGAGCTGCTCGCTGGCGGCGGACGCGCGGGACTCAAGGAGCTGGACCAGGGACTCGGCGCGGGCCGCGGCGGCCTGCCGGGAGGGGCCGTCCGCGCCCTCCGGGCCCTCGAGAAGCCGGGCGGCGCGGGTGCGGACCTTGTTGCTCAGGCGGTCGAGGGCGGCCAGCGCGGCACTCTCGTCCCCCTCGGCCCTCGCCTGCTCGGCCCGCAGGTCGGCGCCGACGCCGACCTTCTCGTAGAGCTGGGACGCGGACCGGTACGCCTCGCGCAGCGCCGGCAGGGACGGCGAGTCGGCGGCCGGCGGATCCTGGCCGTCCTCGGGGACGCCGGTGACCTCGGCGCGCTCGGCGCGCAAGGCGCGGGCGGTGCGCCGGGCGTCATCCGCGGCGCGCTGCACGGTGCGCCGGTCCTCGTCGGCGACGCGGGCGCGCTCCAGGCAGGCGGCCGCCGACTCGGCCGCCTCGGCGGCCTCGGCCGCCAGCTCCCTGAGCCTGGTCTGCCAGCGGACGCGCTCGCGGAGCCGGTGGGCGAGCCCGGCCAGCGCGTCGGCGGCGCGGCGGGCGTGCTGGGCGGCCTCCTGGCGCTCGTCCCTGGCGCGGGCGGCCTGGGCGGCTGCCTCCTCCGCCTCGGCACGGGCGACGTCCGCCTCGGTGAGGTGCCGGCCGGCCGCCTCGGCCGCGGCCGCGGCCCGCTCCGCCGCGGTGGCGAGCTCGGCGAGGCGGCCGGCCGGACAGCCGGCGCGCCAGGAGGCGATCCGGGCGGCCAGCGTGCGGTCGGCGGCGAGCCTGGCCGCGAGGTCGCGGATCTCGGCGTCCCGCGTCGTGGCGCGCTCGCGCAGGGCGCGGCGCTCGTCGTCGGCGGCTGACTCGTCGTGCATGGCCGGGTTCGGCGGCACGAGGAAGACGCCGCTCTCGGGGCCGCCGGGCGGCGGGGTGGGGGCGAGCAGGGCGGCGGCGGTGCCGACGGCGACGGCGGAGCGGGGCAGCAGCGCGGCGCCGGAGAGCACCTCGCGGGCCCTGGCGTGGCTGTCGGGGTCGGTGATGACGACGCCGTCGACCAGTTCGGGGCGGGCGGCGAGGACCGTGGCGTGGTCGGCCGGGTTGACCGCCTGGGCGAGGTAGCGCCAGCCGGGCAGGGCCGGGATGCCGTGCTCGCCGAGGTACTCGACGGTGGCCAGCACGTCGGGCCCCGGGGGCAGCAGGCCGCCGTCGCCGAGGGCGGCGAGGATGCGGGAGTCGTCGGCGGCGGCGGTGCGCAGCTCGAACAGCTGCCGCTCGGCGTCGGCGACGCGCTCCTCGAGCAGGCCGGCGAGCTGCTCGGCCGCGCCGTCGAGCTCCTCGGCGGTGAGCGCCGAACCTTCGGACCGAGCGGGCAGGCCGAGCAGCTCGGCGATCCGGGCCTCGGCTGCCAGCGCGGCCGCCGTGCGGCGCTCGCCCTGCCAGGCGGCCTCGGCCGCCTGGGCAGCGTCGGCGGCGCGTGCCGCGGCGAGCTCGGCCCTGGTGTGCTCGGCGGTGGCGACGCGGGCGGCGTCCGCCGTGCGCCGGGTGGCCTCCCTCGCGGTCTCGTAGGCGGCCACGGCGACGCGCTCGGCGTCGCTCGCGGCCAGCGCGGCGCGGGCCGGGTCCGCGCCGTCGAGCCAGCCGGCGCGCACCGCCTGTTCGGTCTCCTGCTCGACCTCGGCGAGCCGCTGGCGCAGGTGCTCGGTCTCACTTCGGGCGCGCTGGGCCTCAGTGGCCGCTGAGGTGGCGTCCCGGTGGGCGGCGTCGGCCTCGGCCTGGAGCGCGGCGGAGCGCTCCTCCTGCTCCGCGGCGGCCCGCTCGCTGCTCTCGGCCGCGGTGTGCAGGGCGCGGACCAGGGCCGCGGCGGCCCGGCCGCGGGCGGCGAGCGCGGGGGCCGCGTCCCGCTCGGCCTCGCGGATGGCTGCGGCGACGCGGGCGGCACGGTCGGCGGCCGCGCGGTGCTGGAGGACGGTCTCCGCCGCCTGCCAGGCGGCGTGCAGGGTGCGGGCCTCGGTCAGCTCGCGGCGCCCGGCGGCGGCCGCCTTCTCGGCGGCGGCCAGCGCGAGCGAGGCGTGCCGGTAGGCCAGCTCGGCGGCGACGCGGGCCGCGGTGGCGCGGGCCCGCCCGGCGTCGGTGACGGTGTGCGCCGCGGCGGCGACGTGCTCGGCCAGCTCGCCGGCCCTGGCGCGCTCGGCGGCGCCGCGGGCGGCGAGCAGCCGGGCGAGGGCGCGGGCCCGGTGCTCGGCGGCGAGGTGGACGGCGCGGGCCGAGTCGCGCTCGCCGGCGGCCTCGGTGATCCGGGTGAGCAGGTCAAGGGAGCCGGCCGTGAAGTCACGCTCGGCCCCCAGCTCGGCCCGGCGGCCGAGCTTGTGCGCGAAGCCGTGCACCAGGTCGGCGAGGCCGTCGGTGTCGCGGGTGTCGGTGACGGCGCGCAGCAGCAGGTCGGTGAAGTCCGAGTCGTTCTTGACGGCGAACAGGCCGGCGGCCTCTCCCTCGTCGGCGTTCATCTCGCGCTGGTAGCGGAAGAGTTCGGGGTCTAGCCCGAGCCTGCCCAGGTGGTCGACCCAGCGCTCGTGGATCTCCTCCCAGACCACGTCGAGGTTGGGGTACGCCTTGCCGGTCTCGGTGAGGACGTCCCGGAAGCCCTTCATGGTGCGGCGGCGGCCGGCGGCGCCTGAGGTGCCGTCGGCGCGGGGGCGCAGCGCGGTCGACTCGGCCACGGGCAGCGAGTCCAGGCTCATCCCGGGGCCTGGCCGGAAGGAGTACCAGGCCTCGGCGAACTTGCGGGGGTCGCCGGAGACCTGTCGGCCGCGCCACTCGCTGACCTTGCCGACCACCACGGTCTCGCCGGTGAGGGTGTGCTGCCACTCGAGGGCGACGTGGCCGCAGTCGTCGGCGAGCAGGAACTTGCGCAGCACGCCGGAGCTGGCGCCGCCCAGGGTGTTGCGGTGACCGGGCAGCATCACCGAGAAGATGAGTTTGAGCAGCACGGACTTGCCGCCGCCGTTCTCCAGGAAGAGCACCCCGGCGGGGGCCGGGCGGCGCGGCGGGCCGACGGGCTCCTCCTCGAAGAAGTCCGCCTGGGCGGGCGCCGGTTGGGGCACCGGCTCGCCGACCCCTCGCAGGTCGAGCACGGTGTCGGCGTAGCGGGCACCGGCCGGTCCGATGGAGTAGAGGCGGATCCGGGACAGCTCGTACATGGCGGGGGACTCTCGTGGGTCGCTGGGTCGGGT
>NZ_SMKC01000348.1 GCF_004348315.1 Streptomyces sp. 8K308
GCCCACGGCCTGGGCCGGCCGCCTCCTCTTCGCCCACCTCCTCGACGCCCTCCTGAAGCGGCCGAGCCCGACCCACGGTCAGGACACCTGACCGCCGTCGTCACCGAACCGACGCACCACCCCGTCAGAAGTCGCGGCGGGGCCCGCCGCCGGTGGCGACGGGCCCCGCCGGGGCGCGGACGGCCGCTACAGCGACCGGATGCGGATGTCGCGGAAGGAGATCACGTCCGAGGTGCCGTGGGTCTGCAGCCCGATGTACCCGGTGTCGTGCTGCCGCCCGTCGGTGCCCGGGTCGTCGGAGCGCGGCGGGGAGAACAACTGCCCGGGCGCGTTCTCGAACTCGTTGATCAGCAGCCCGTTGCGGTAGATCCAGTAGTGCTGGTCGACGACCCGGATCTCGTAGTCGTTCCAGACCCCGCCGGGCACGGGCATGGCCTCGCCCCGGTTCACCACGTCGAAGCCGTAGACGGAGCCGGTCTTGTACTGGTCGCCGTTGCGGCCGTCGAAGATTTGCACCTCGTGGCCGTACTTGATGGCCACCCACTCCGGCCTGGACTCCTCCGGGTGGTTGTGCACCCGGGGGAAGCGGACGAAGACCCCACTGTTCGCCGAGGCGTCGCCCGGGGCGTCGTCGCGGAACTTGAGCCGCAGCGAGAAGTCGCCGTACTGCGCCTCGGGGAACCACAGCATGCCCATCCCCGCGACGGTGGTGCTGCTGGTGATGGAGCCGTCGTCGTTGAGCTCGAAGGCGCCGCCGCCGACGTGCGCCCAGCGGTCGAGGGACTGCGCGGTGCCCGTGAGGATCCGCTCGTAGCCCTCCCGGTTGCCGGGCTCGCCGACGTCCGAGCGCTCGGCGGCCTCCCTGATCCTGGCCTGGCCGTCCTCGTCGATCATGCCGGCGATGTACAGCCGGTCGGTCACGGTGCGGACGTGGGTGAGGAAGGAGCCCTTGGATGACCAGCCGCGTTCGTCCTCGATGACCTCGTTGATGGTGCAGCCGTCCGGGGCGGTGCGGTTGGGCACGCCCGTCTCCTCGTCGCCGACGACGACCAGCGGCCGGTCGTCGGACTCGGGGCAGACGACCGGGGGTTCGCCGGGCTCGCCCGGGTCGTCGGGGGCGACGACGGAGAAGGCGACGGTCCTGGTCGCCGACGAGTTGCCGGCGTTGTCGGTCGCCCGGTAGCCGACCGTGTGGTCGCCCACGCTGTGCACCATCACGGGGGCGGTGTACGGCGTGAACGCGCCGCCGTTGAGGGAGTACTCGACGCCGGCCACGCCGGAGTCGTCGTCCGTGGCGGTGAGGGAGACCGTGGCCATGGTGACGTAGTCGCCGTCGGCGTTCCGCTCGCCTTCGACGGTGGCCGTCACCTCGGGCGGGGTGGTGTCCTCGCCGGACGGCTGGACGACCCGCACGGTGACCGCCTGGTTGGCCGAGACGTTGCCGGCCTTGTCGGTGGCCCGGTAGGTCACGGTGTGCTCGCCCACCGTGTTGAGCACGATCGGCGCCTCGTACGGGGTGAAGTCGTCGCCGTCGACGGCGTAGTCGATCCGGTCGACGCCCGAGCCGCCGTCCGTGGCGGCGAGGGTGACGGTGGCGCTGCCGACGTAGTCGCCGTCGGCGTTCTGCTGCCCCTCGACGTCGGCCGTGGCCTCCGGCGGGGTGGTGTCCTCGCCGCTGCCGCCCTCGGTGACGACGAGTTCGCCCTGCATCTGTCCGTGCCCGGGGATGGCGCAGAAGAAGCGGTAGGTGCCGGGGGAGAGGTTGACCGTGACCTCGTACCGGCCTCCGTTGGCGTCGTTGGGGTTGGCCATGATGTTCACGGCGACGTCGTTGTTGTACGCCGGGTCGGAGGTGTCGAACGTCAGCGTGTGCGGCATGCCGGTGGTGTTGCCGGTGGCCGCGCTGTTCTCGAAGACGAGCGTCGCCTCTCCGGCGACCGCCGTGGTGGGCGCGGACAGGTAGCGGGTGATGTCGTTGTCCGCCGTCCAGGTGAGCACCTGCTGGGCGGCCGGGGGTCGGTCGCCGTCGCGTCGCTGGTCGGCGCGGGCGCCGGGGAGCGTGCCCAGGGCGAGCGCCGCCAGGCACAGGGCCAGCAGCACCGCCATCCGGCGGCGTGCGTTCGCCGCGCGCGCGGCGGCGAGGGCGCGGGTACTGCCGTGCGTCATAGCTCGTTCCTCCCTTCTGCCTCGGGGGCGGGTCAGGATCGGGTGCGGAGCAGGTCCTCGGGCAGCGGGGTGGGCGGGCCGCCGGTGTAGGTGACGCGCCACAGCGCCGAGGCGGAGTCGGCGTTGAAGAAGCCACGGCCGTAGTCCAGGACGTACAGCGAGCCGTCCGGGGCGAACTTCCAGTCCATCAGGTTGCGGATGCCGCCCTGTCCGACCGGGATGATCCGGTCGAGGCTCTCGGCGTGCACCGGGATGCCGCCGCCGGCCACGTTGCCGGGGTCGGTCACCACGGCGTGCCGCGGCTGGTCGCCGTCGTAGAAGTCGCCGACGAACCACTTGCCGTCCCAGTAGGAGGGCCAGGCGACGTCGCTCTCCCGCTCCTCGTCGTAGCGGTAGACCGGGCCGTTCATGGTGGCCTGGCCGCCGCCGGTGAGCCACGGCAGCAGGAACCTCTGGTCCTGCGCGCGGTAGGTGGGGATGCCGTCGGCGTCGCGCGGGTAGTCGGGGGCGCCGCCCTGCGGCGAGTACCAGATGTTGTTGGGGGTGACCGGCGGCAGCTCCACGAGGCCGTCGTTGTGCGGGGACTCGTTCCTCGGGTTGTCGCAGTCGTACCAGTCGAGCGGCTGCGTCGGGTCGGGCAGGTTCCGGTCCCGGTAGGGCTGGTTGTTGCCCATGCAGTACGGCCAGCCCCGGTTGCTCGCCTCGGTGATGACGGCGAAGGTGTCGTACTTGGCCGGGCCCCAGGTGGTGCTCGGGTTCGCCGCGTCGGGACCGACCCAGCCGGCGTACAGCCAGTCGGTCTCCGGGTCGATGGCGATGCGGGCCGGGTTGCGCACGCCCATCACGTAGATCTCGGGGCGGGTCAGGCCGCCGCCCTCCTCCTCGCCGGTGAACAGGTTGCCCTCGGGGATGGTGTACGTGCCGTCGTCCTCCGGGTGGATCCGCAGGATCTTGCCGTTGAGGTTGTTGGTGTTGCCCGCGGTGCGGCGGGCGTCGGCGAAGGACACGCCCTCGAAGGTGGGCTGGGGGTTGTTGCCGGAGTAACCGTCGCTGAACCCGGAGGAGTTGTTGTCGCCGGTGGCGATGTAGAGGTTGCCGTCCGAGTCGAAGTCCATCCCGCCGCCGGCGTGGCAGCAACTGTGGATCTGCACCGGCCAGGACAGCAACGTCCGCTCCGAGGCCAGGTCGAGGGTGCCGGTCTCCGGATCGAAGGTGAAGCGGGAGACGCGGCGCTCGGCCATCCTGGTCTCGCGGTCGATGCCGGAGTGCGGCGTCCAGTGCAGGTAGACCCAGTTGTTGTCGAGGAAGTCGGGGTCGAGCGCGATGCCGAGCAGGCCTTCCTCGTTCTTCACCAGCTCCTCGCCGCCGCCCTTGTTGCCGAAGACCTCCAGCGTGGCGGCGAGCGTGACCTCCTCGGTCTCGGGGTCGTAGACGTGGACGGTGCCCGGGCCGAGGCCGATGTTCGGGTCGTTCCAGTTGGTGACCACCGGGGCGTTCGACCAGCGCCCGCCGCGGCCGATGTAGAAGACGCGGCCGTCGTCGGCGATGTCGAGACCGTGCGGCTCGCCGATCTGGTCGAGGGCCTCCGGCTGGTTGGGGGCGGTGATCCGCTCCGCCTCGTAGTTGTCGGTGATGGTGGCCTGGCAGTCGGCGCTGGTGAGCCGGCTGGCCCACAGCAGCGCGCCGCGCAGGTGCTTGCGGAAGTTCTCCTCGACGAAGCTCCGCTCGGTGCCGCCCATGCCGGTGTAGAACGACCGGCCGCCGTCGAAGTCGCGGCACCAGGAGATCGGGTGGTCCCAGCCCTCGGCGCCGCTGCCCGGCGTGTAGCTGCGCTCCCGCACCCGGGCCACGGTGTGCACCTCGCCGCTCGGGTTCTCCGTCCAGTTGAACCAGACGTCGCGGCGTGCCCACTCCAGTGGCAGGCCCCGGCTCGCCGGGTTGACCCGGTCGCCGACCTCCACGACGGCGGTCTGCGCCTGCTGCGGGCTGCCCGGGTCCGGGCGGGTGCCGAGCAGGTCGGTGAACCAGGCCGAGTCGGGCTGGGCGCGGGCCGCGTCGTGCACCCCCACGAACCCGCCGCCCATGCGGACGTAGTTCTGCAGGGCGGACTCCTGGCGGTCGGTCAGCACGGTGCTGCCCGGGGAGAGGAAGACGATCGCGTTGTACTCGGTCAGCCCGGCAGGGTCGAAGACAGCCGGGTCCGTCGTCGTCTCGACCTCGAAGTGCTCCTGGCTCGGCCCCTGGGCGCTGAGCGCCTCGACGGCCTCGACGCCGGCCCGGGTCCGTTCTGGCGGGGCGTCGGCGCCGTGGAAGACCAGCACCCGAGCTTCGGGACCGCCCGGCATCGGGTCGGCGGTGGTCCGGCCGTCCGAGCCGGCGGCGGCCGGGGCTCCGCCGAGCAGCGCGGTGGTCATGGTGACGGCCAGTGCTAACAGCAGTGGTTTGCGGCTCATGGCGTGTCAGGTCCCTCTCGGGTGACAGCAGAGACGCCGTAGGAAGCTAGACGGTTTTTGTCGAACCGCCAATGGTTAGCGACGAGTTCGAGCGAACTTTGTCCTGGGAGTGGCCAAACTTTTGTCATGGACATACGATCACGTGTCGGTCACAGTCGTTCATCGATGAGCGAGGAAGGCACCGCATGCGGCGACCAGTGTTTTCCCGGCGATCCTTCACCCGAGGCGCGGCCGCGGCGTCGCTGGCCCCGGCCGGCATCACGGCCCTCGGGGCGGCGCGGGCGCAGGCCGTGCCCGCCGCGCGCACGGCCCAGGTGCGGCGGTTCACGATGTACGCCGAGGTCCTCCCGGACGGGCGACTCGGCTACGGCCTCGAACCCGGCGAGGCGCGGGTCCCCGGTCCGCTCCTGGAGATGTACGAGGGCGACACCCTGCAGATCGACCTCGTGAACACCCTCGACGTCCCCGTCTCCCTGCACGTCCACGGCGTCGACTACGCCAACGACAGCGACGGCACACCGCTCACGGGCAGTACGGTGCCGCCCGGCGAGAGCCGCCTCTACACCTGGAACTCCCACGCCCCCGGGATCCGCTCCGACGGCACCGTGATACCCGGCAGCGCCGGCTACTGGCACTACCACGACCACGTCGTCGGCACCCCGCACGGCACCGTGGGACTACAGAAGGGGCTCTACGGCCCGCTGGTCGTCCGGCGCCAGGGAGACATCCTGCCGGACAGGCAGTTCACCATCGTCTTCAACGACATGACGATCAACAACCGCCCCGCGCACCAGGGCCCGAACCTCCGCGCGAGGATCGGGGAGCGCTGCGAGATCATCATGATCACGCACGGCGAGTTCTACCACACGTTCCACATGCACGGGCACCGTTGGGCCGACAACCGCACCGGACTGCTGGCCGACGAGAACGATCCCAGCCGGATCATCGACACCAAGATCACCGGACCCGCCGAGTCCTTCGGCTTCCAGGTGATCGCCGGCGAACACGTGGGCCCCGGGCACTGGATGTACCACTGCCACGTGCAGAGCCACTCCGACATGGGCATGGCGGGCATCTTCACCGTCACCAGCCGGGACGGCAGCTACCCCGGCGACCCGCCGCCCCTCCACCGCTGACCCGGGCGGGCGGCCCCGCGCGGTGACCACACCAGTCAGCATGCGCCGGAGAACCTGCGCGATTCCTCGAACTCGCCGACGCCAGATGCTTGTTTCGATCATCTTGGCGGGCGCATGATGCCCGGACCGCTCGGCGGACGTCCGGAGGGATCGGCATGGTGCTCAGGCGGCTGGCAGTCCGAGAGGCCGGCCGTGTCCTGGTGGTCGCCGACGACCTGACCGGCGCGAACGCCACGGCCGCCGGCTTTGCCCGGGCCGGGCTGCGCGCCGTCACCGCGGGCGCGGGCTGGCGCACCGACGTGCTCACGGACTTCGCCGCCCGCTTCGACGCGGTCGTGGTGAGCACGGACTGCCGCCATCTCCCGCCCGCCGAGGCGGCGGAGCGGATCACCGCCGCCATCCACGCCGGCTGGCCGGCCGCCCTGGTCTGCAACCGCATCGACTCCACCCTCCGCGGCAACGTGGGCGCCACCACCGCGGCCGCGCTGCGGGCCGTAACGGAACGCTCGGGCCGCCGCGCCGTCGCGCTGTGCGCCCCGGCCCACCCCGGGGCCGGCCGGCACACCGTCCAGGGCCGGCAACTCCTCGACGGCGTCCGCCTCGAGGAGACGGAACTCGCCCACGACCCCCGCTCGCCGCTGCCCACCTCGGACGTCGCCGAGCTGCTCGCCGCCCAGGCCGGTCGGCTGCGCAGCGCCCCGCTGCCGCTGTCGACGGTCACCGGCGATCCCGACGAACTCACGGACACGCTCGACCGGCTGCTCGCCGCCGAGCCCGACGTGATCGTCGCCGACGCCCTCACCACCGGCCACCTGGACCGGATCGCCACCGCCGCCGCGGCGGTCGGCGGCGACCAGATCACCTGGGTCGGCGTCGACCCGGGGCCGGCCTCGCTGGCCCTCGCCAGGGCCCTCGGCCTCACCGCCAGGGCAGCCGGCGCCCCGATCCTCGCCGTCTCCGGCTCCACCACCCGGCTCACCCGCGCCCAACTCGCCCGGCTGCGCGCCGAACACCCCGTCGATGTCGTCCGACCGGTGCCGGCGGGCGCCGGCGCCGTCCCCGACGTGTCGGCCACGGCCGCCGCCCTGGCGCGGGCCGTCGCCACCGCGGGACCCCACCGGATCGTGCTGCTCGCGACCGTGCTCGACGACGCCGACATCGTCGACGCCGCACCCGGCGACGCCGCCCGACTGCCGCTCGCCCTGGCCGCCGTCGTGCGCCGCGCCCTGGAACACGGGCGTGTGGACGGCCTCTTCACCACCGGCGGCGACGTCTCGGCGGCCCTCCTCGCCGAACTCGGCGCCGTCGGCCTCGACGTCGAGGAGGAACTGGTGCCCCTGGCGGTCGCCGGCACCTTCGTCGGCGGCCCCTGGAACGGACTGCCGGTCGTCACCAAGGGCGGACTCGTGGGAGACGCGGGCACCACCGCGGCCTGCGTCGCCCACCTCCGCCGGATGGCCACGGCCGCCCGCCGCCAGGTGCGCGCCGCGCCGCCAGGACCACCGCCGTC
>NZ_SMKC01000349.1 GCF_004348315.1 Streptomyces sp. 8K308
GGGCGGGGGAAACCCCCGCGCGAAGCGCCGCGGCGCAGTGCGCCGCAGCGCGTCACGGCAACGCGCGACGGTTCGCCAGGACCGGGACCGCGCGGCGCGCCGCCGCCACCTCCGCGAGGTCCACGTCGTGCAGCAGGAGCCCCGGCTCCGCCGACAGCCGCGCCACCACCTCCCCCAGCGGAGACACCACCGCGCTGTGCCCGATCCCCGTCGGCGCCCTCGTATCCAACGCGGGGCCGACCGTCGACGGGTCGGCCTGGCCGGCGGCCACGATCCAGCACGTGCTGTCGAGCGCGCGAGCGCGCACCAGCACCTCCCACTGCTCCAGCTTCCCGGGGCCCGCCCCCCACGACGCCGGCACGAGGATCAGCCGCGCCCCCTCGTCCGCGAGCCGCGTGAAGAGACCTGGGAAGCGCACGTCGTAGCAGGTGGCGAACCCGATCCGGACATCGCCGAGATCGGCCGTCACGGCCCGGTCGCCCGGGGCGACCGTCGCCGACTCGGCGAAGCCGAACGCGTCGAAGAGGTGCACCTTGTCGTAGTGGGTGTCGACGCCGCGGCCGGTGATCAGCAGCGTGTTCCTGACCCGGCCGTCCTCGGCCGGGACGAACATGCCGGCCACCACGAGCACCCCGGTGCGCGCCGCCAGCTCCCGTACCGCCGTGGCCCACGGCCCGTCGAGCGGCTCCGCGACCGGGCCGAGCGGGATGCCGAACCGCGCCATCGCCGCCTCGGGGAAGACCACCACGTCCGCGCCCCGGTCCGCGGCCCGGGCCGTCTCCCGTTCGATCGCCGCCAGGTTGTCCTTCGGCGAGACGCCGGAGGCCAGCTGGCCCACCGCGATCCGCACCGTGCCGGCGGCCGGGGGATCCGCTGCCATGTCTCTCCTCCTCCATCGCGGTGAATGCCGTAAGGGAACCGTAGGGGACCATGTTCGTATGGCAACCCATGTGATCACAGGGGCAGGTTCGGGAATCGGCGCGGCCATCGCGGGGCGGCTGGCCGAGCGGGGCGACGAGGTGTGGCTGTGGGCGCGCGACGCCGGCCGCGCGCGGGAGCTCGAGGCGCGCCATCCCGGCGCCCGCACCCTCGTCGGCGACCTGGCCGAGCCCGACCGGCTCTCCTGGGCGCTCGGCCACCAGTCCCCGCCGGACCGCATCGACTCGCTGATCCACAGCGCCGGCGTCATCGAACTCGGTTCCGTCGGCGAGCTCACCCCCAAGGTGTGGCACGCCACCCTCGCGACCAACCTCATCGCCCCGGCCGAGCTGACCCGGCTGCTGTTGCCGCAGCTGCGCGCGGCCCGCGGGCACGTCGTCTTCGTCAACTCGGGCGCCGGGCTGCACGCGTACGGCGAGTGGGGCGCGTACGCGGCGAGCAAGTTCGGGCTGCGGGCGCTCGCCGACGCGTTGCGCGGCGAGGAGGCGGCCAACGGGGTCCGCGTCACCACCGTCTACCCGGGCCGCACCGCGACGCCCATGCAGGAGAAGGTGCACCAGCAGGAGGGGCGGGAGTACGACCCGGACCGCTGGCTGACCCCGAAGGACGTGGCGACCACCGTGCTCACCGCGCTCGACCTGCCGCGCGGCGCCGAGGTCACCGACCTCACGGTGCGACCCACCGGGTGACCTACGTTGTCTGTCGTGACGGACAACGCGACGGAGACGGCGACACACACGCCGAAGTGGAAGTTCCCCTGGGGCCCGGCCGCGGCCACCGGGATCGGCTCGATGCCGGGCGAGGACGCCAGGGAGGCCGCCAGGATCGTGGCGGGCTCCCTGGAGACCCTGCTCCACCTGCCCGAGCTGCCGGCCCGCGGCCCGGGCGCCGACATGATCGGGCGCACGGCCGGGCTGCTCGTTGAGCTGTACGCCCGCGTCGAGCCGAGCGGTTGGCGGATCGGCGACCGGCCGGGGCGGGACACCCGCAGGGCCAGGGCCTGGCTCCGCGAGGACCTGGACGCGTTGGAGGAGTTCACCCAGGGCTACGCGGGCGCGCTCAAGGTGTCGGCGGTCGGCCCCTGGACGCTGGCCGCCGCCCTCGAGCGGCGCAACGGCGAGGCCATGCTCGGCGACCCCGGCGCCTGCCGCGACCTGGCGGCCTCGCTCGCGGAGGGACTGCGCGGCCACCTCGCCGAGGTGCGCCGCCGGGTGCCGGGCGCCCGGGTGGTGCTGCAGCTCGACGAGCCGTCGCTGACCGCCGTGCTCACCGGCCGGGTACCCACGGCCAGCGGCTACCGCACCCACCGGGCCGTGGACCGGGCGGTGGCCGAGGAGACGCTGCGCGGCCTGGTCGCGGTGGCCGGCGACGACCCGGTGGTGGTGCACAGCTGCGCCCCCGGCGTGCCGTTCGCGCTGCTGCGCAGGGCCGGCGCCACGGCCGTCTCCTTCGACGCCGCACTGCTCACCGAGCGTGATGACGACCTGATCGGCGAGGCCGTCGAGGGCGGCACCGCGCTGTTCGCGGGCGTCATCCCGGGCGACGGGGCCACGCCGGGTCAGTTGTCAGACCCGGCCGGTACTGTCGGTGGAGTCAGATCGCTTTGGCGCAGGCTGGGGCTGTCCCCGGAGCTCCTCACGGAGTCCGTGGTCATCACCCCCGCGTGCGGCCTCGCGGGCGCCTCCCCGGCGTACGCGCGGGCCGCGCTCGAGCACTGCGTCCGAGCGGCCAGATCCCTCGCGGACAACCCAGAGTGACGGGAGACGAGTCAGTGGCCGAATCCTCCGGGGCCTCCACGGCCCGCACGGCCGGATCCACGGTGCCCGAGTCCTCGGTGCCGCCCGAGGCCAGGGAGAAGCACGCCCGGCTCGCCGAGCAGGTCGAGGAGCACCGCTTCCGGTACTACGTCACCACGCCGATCATCAGCGACGCCGAGTTCGACCGGATGCTGCGCGAGTTGCAGGCCCTGGAGGACGAGCACCCCGAGTTGCGCACTCCCGACTCGCCGACGCAGCAGGTCGCCGGCAGCTACGAGACGGAGTTCAGCCCGGTCGACCACCGCGAGCGGATGCTCTCGCTGGACAACGCGTTCGACGACGCCGAGTTGGACGCGTGGGCCGAGCGGGTCGCCGAGGAGCTGTCGGGGATCCCATACCACTTCCTGTGCGAGCTCAAGGTGGACGGCCTCGCGGTCAACCTGACGTACGAGCACGGCCGGCTGACCAGGGCCGCCACCCGGGGCAACGGCCGCACGGGCGAGGACATCACGCCCAACGTGCGCACCATCGCCGAGGTGCCGCAGCGGCTGCGCGGCGAGCGGATCCCGGCCCTGGTCGAGGTCAGGGGCGAGGTGTTCTTCCCGATGGAGCGCTTCCAGGAGCTGAACGCGCGGCTGGTCGAGGCCGGCGAGAAGCCATTCGCCAACCCGCGCAACGCGGCGGCCGGTTCCCTGCGCCAGAAGGACCCGAAGATCACCGCGAGCCGCCCGCTGCAGATGGTGGTGCACGGCATCGGCGCCCGCGAGGGCTTCGACATCGACCGGCTCTCGGAGGCCTACGACCTGCTGAAGGAGTGGGGCCTGCCCACGGCGCGGGCGGCCAGGGCGGTCGACTCGACGGCCGGGGTGCGGGAGTTCATCTCCTACTACGGCGAGCACCGGCACGCCGTGGAGCACGAGATCGACGGCGTGGTCGTCAAGCTCGACGAGATCCGGCTCCAGGGGCGGCTCGGCTCCACCTCGCGGGCGCCGCGCTGGGCCATCGCCTGGAAGTACCCGCCCGAGGAGGTCAACACCAGGCTGGTGGACATCCGGGTCGGCGTCGGCCGCACCGGCCGGGTCACCCCGTACGCGGTCGTCGAGCCGGTCACGGTGGCCGGCTCCGAGGTCGAGTTCGCCACCCTGCACAACCAGGAGGTGGTCAAGGCCAAGGGTGTGCTCATCGGGGACACGGTGGTGCTGCGCAAGGCCGGGGACGTGATTCCCGAGATCCTCGGCCCGGTCGCCGACCTGCGGGACGGCAGCGAGCGCGAGTTCGTGATGCCGGCCGAGTGCCCCGAGTGCGGCACCGCGCTGCGGCCGATGAAGGAGGGGGACATCGACCTGCGCTGCCCCAACTCCCGGTCGTGCCCGGCCCAGTTGCGGGAGCGGATCTACTACCTGGCCGGCCGCAAGTGCCTCGACATCGACCACTTCGGCTATGTCGCGGCCGCCGCGCTCACCCAGCCGCTCGAGCCGGCCGAGCCGCCGCTGCGGGACGAGGGCCGGCTCTTCGAGCTCACCGTCGAGGAGCTGCTGCCCATCAAGTCGTACGTGCTCGACCAGGACACCGGGCTGCCCAAGCGCGACCCGGAGACCGGCGAGCCCAAGGTCGTCACCTTCTTCGCCAACCAGCAGGGCGAGCCCAAGAAGAACACGCTGGCCATGCTGGACGCCATCAGGGAGGCCAGACACCGCCCGCTGGCCCGGATCATCACCGGGCTCTCCATCCGGCACGTGGGCCCGGTGGCGGCCGAGGCGCTGGCCCGCGAGTTCGGCTCGCTCGACCGCATCGCCGAGGCCGGCGAGGAGGAGCTGGCGGCCACCGAGGGCGTCGGCCCGACCATCGCGGCCTCGCTGAAGGACTGGTTCGCGGTGGACTGGCACCGGGAGATCGTGGAGCGCTGGCGGGCCGCCGGCGTGCGGCTCGCCGAGGAGACCGACAAGGAGGCCGGGCCCCGGCCGCTGGCCGGCGTCACGGCGGTGGTCACCGGCACCCTGCAGGGCTTCACGCGGGACGGCGCCAAGGAGGCGCTGCAGACCCGGGGCGCGAAGGTGACGGGCTCGGTGTCCAAGAAGACGGACTTCGTGGTCGTGGGGGAGAGCCCGGGCTCCAAGTACGACAAGGCGGTGCAGCTCAAGGTGCCGATCCTCGACGAGGCCGGCTTCCGCCTGTTGCTCGAGCGCGGCCCCGACGCGGCGCGCGGGGCGGCGCTCGTCACGGACGAGGCGGCGGGGGAGAAGGAGGCAGCCGGGGAAGGCGGGGCTGACGGAGAGTCGAACGCCTGAACTACGGGCATATACCAGGAACATAAGACCGCGCGAGGTGCTTTCGGTAACCGTCGGTGTTCCCTGCCCCTGCCGGCTCCGGGCGGCCTAGTGTGGGGTGGTGCGCCCGTCGCGGGCGGGCGAGAACGGCCGTGAGAGGGACCCGAATGCAGTCAGCCCCCGGGGGGAGACGGCCCCCACCACGTGATCACGCGTGGCTGTCCCGCTACATCCGCCCTGCCGTGCCGGTGGCGGCCGGCATCGCCCTGGTCATCGGCGTCGTCCGGGTCCTCGCCGGCGGCCACGCGCTGTTCCCCGCCGACCGGCCGGGGTGGGGCTTCGCCGTCCTCACGGCGCTGATCGTGGCGCACCTGGTGGCGTGGGGGCGGGACCGCTGGTGGAGCGGCGGCAGCGGCGCGGGCGCCGCGCTCGCCCTCGCGATGCTGCTGCTCTACGGCTGGGTGCCGGCCGTGCTGGTCAGCATGGCGGTGGTCACCCTGGTCGGCGCCGCCCGCCGGGAGCGGCGCCGCGAGGCCGTGCTGCACGGCGCCATCGACGTGCTCGGCATAGGCGCGGCCGCCCTCACGCTCGCCGCCTGGGGGAACCGGCCGAGCATCGAGAACCGCTGGGAGCCGGCCGCCTGGGAGCCCACCACCGTCCCCCAGTTAGTCCTGGGCGCCGCCGCCTACCTGCTGATCACCCGCACCCTGCTGTGGCTCAGCAGCGATCCGCCGGGCGGCCTGTCGTCGCTCGCCACCGGCGTGCTCGTGCGACAGGCGCTGGTCGCCACGGCACTGCTGTGCATCGTCCCGCTGATCGTGGTGGTGGCCGCCCACAAGCCGCTGCTGCTGCCGCTGTTCGCGGTCCCGCTGATAGCCCTCGACTCCACCTTCTGGATGGCCAGGGACCGCGCCGAGGACCAGCTCCTCGACCCGCTGACCGGGCTGCCCAACCGGCAGTGGCTGCTGGAGCGCACCCGGGTCGCCCTGGAGGAGGCCGGCCGGGCCGGCGAGCGCTCCGCGCTGATCCTCATCGACCTCGACAGCTTCCGGTCGGTCAACGACACCCTCGGCCACCTCACCGGCGACCGGCTGCTGCTCCAGATCGCCGACCGCATCAGGCGCGAGCTGCCCGAGCAGGCCGAGGCGGCCAGGCTCGGCGGCGACGAGTTCGCCGTGCTGCTGCCCAGGATCGACTCCGCCACCAGCGCGCAGCGCGTCGCCCGCGCCATCCTCGGCTCCCTGAGCGCCCCCCTCGAACTCGACGGCCTGACCCTGGTGGTCGAGGCAAGCGCGGGCGTCGCGGTCTTCCCCGAGCACGCGCCCGAGGCCGAGGGCCTGCTGCGCAGGGCCGACGTCGCCATGTACGGCGCCAAGAGCGACCGCAGCGGCGTCGAGGTCTACGACGCCAGCCGCGACGGCAACACCCCCGACCGCCTCGCCCTCCTCGGCGACCTGCGGCGCGCCCTCGAGGACGGCGAGGTGGAGCTGCACTACCAGCCCAAGGTCCGCTTCGACGGCGAGGTCGCCGGCCTCGAGGCGCTGGTCCGCTGGCGGCACCCGGACCGGGGCCGGATCCCGCCCGACGAGTTCATCGCCATGGCCGAGACCTCGGGTCTCATGCCGCGGCTCACGGAGTACGTGCTGGAGACGGCGCTCTGCCAGGTCGCCCGATGGCGCTCGGCCGGCCTCACCGTGCCGGTCGCGGTCAACGTCTCGCCGCGCGACGTCTACACCCCGGGATTCGCCGGCGCCGTCGCCGCCCGCCTCGCCCGGCACGGCGTCCCCGCCGGCTCGCTGCAGCTCGAGATCACCGAGCACGTGATGCTCGAGGACCCGCAGCAGGCCGCCGACACCCTGGCCGGCCTCACCGGCCACGGCGTCCGCATGTCGCTCGACGACTTCGGCACCGGCTACTCCTCGCTGGTCCACCTGCGGCGACTGCCGGTCAGCGAGCTGAAGATCGACCGCTCCTTCGTGGCCCGCCTCACGGTCGACAGCGAGGACGCGGAGATCGTCCGCTGCACGGTGGAACTCGCCCACTCGCTGGGGCTCGTGGTGGTCGCCGAGGGCGTCGAGGACGACGAGACCTGGGAGCGGCTGCGGGACCTGGGCTGCGACGCGGTCCAGGGCTGGCTGGTGGCGGCGGCGATGCCGCCCGCCGAGACCACGGCATGGCTACGCGCCCGCGAAACGGGCGTGCCAGCCCTCCCCGCCTCCACGGCCTGAGACCGCGCCGCTGCGCGCTTGGCGTCGGCCACGGCGCGGCCGTGCCGCGCCCACCCACCC
>NZ_SMKC01000034.1 GCF_004348315.1 Streptomyces sp. 8K308
AGCCCGGCAGGAGTGGCCGTTCGGATCCTGACGCGTGTCCTCGCACTCACCGCGGCGATCTGGCACAACGACAAGACCGGTCAGCCGGTGAAGCGATCACTGATCGCCTATGACTACTGACCGCAACAACACCCCTTGGACTCATTCATCTAGGCGCTGGCCCAGATTCACCCGCCGGGAACGGCCGGCCCGGTGCGTCGCTCCCCCCCGGCACCGGGCCAACCATTCAGGATGACCATGTGACTACTTCCGGTTCGCCGCCCCACGGCCCGGTCAACGCCGCGCCCCCGTCGACCAGGCTCCTGACACAGGCGGCGCTGCGCGAGGCGGTCGGACACCTCGACGCCTCCCTCGAGCGGATGTTCGGCTATCACATGGGCTGGTGGGGGGAGCGCGGCGACCCCTGCCCCGAGGCCGCCGAGGGCAAGGCGCTGCGGCCCGCCCTCGCCTTCCTCGGAGCCGACGCCGCGGGCGTGCCGACCGACACGGCCGAGCCGGGCGCCGTCGCCGTCGAGCTGATCCACAACTCGACGCTGATCCACGACGACATGATGGACGGTGACACCGTCCGCCGTAACCGGCCGGCGGTCTGGCAGGTCTTCGGCGCCGGCCCCGCCATCCTGCTCGGCGACGGCCTGCACGCCTGCGCCGTCGACACCCTGCTGCGCCGCGGCGGCCGGCACGCCCCCGACGCCGTCCGGCTGCTCTCCGGCATGCTGATGCGCCTGGCGCGCGGCCAGGCCAGGGACCTCGCGCTGGCCCGCCGCCCCTGGCGCGGACCAAAGACCGTGGCCATCGCCGAGTACCGGGCGATGGCAGCCGACAAGACCGCCTCGCTCCTCGGCTGCGCCGCCGCCATCGGCGCCCAGCTCGGCGGCGCGTCCCCCACCACCCTGCGCACCCTCGTCCAGGCCGGCGAACACCTCGGCCTCGCCTTCCAGTTCGTCGACGACCTGCTGGGCGTCTGGGGCCCGCCGCGCGCCACGGGCAAGGAGTCGTCGAGCGACCTCACCAGGGGCCAGAAGACCCTGCCGCTGCTCACCGCCGTCGGCTCGGGCACCGACGACGGGACGCGCCTCGCCGAGCTGCTCGAACGCGGCCTGCCCGACCGGGACGCCATGACCAGTGCCGCCGAGCTCGCCGACCGGGCCGGCGCCAGGGCCGCCACCGAACGCGCGGCCCGGCACCATCTCGCCCTCGCGCAGCGCGCGTTCGCCTCCCTCGGCCCGCCGAGCGAGGCGCGGGACGCCTTCGACGAGCTGTCCACCGCCGTCATCGGCAGGACCGCGCTCGCCGCCGACCCGCCGCGGTGGCCGGAAGACGGCGCCCGATGACCGGCCGCGCGGGGGCGCGGCATCGCCAGAGCGGGCCGCCGCCCGGCGCCTTCGACGTCGACCACGGCGCCGACCCGACCCCGGCCATCGCCCGCTTCGCATCGCCGCTGACCCGGATACTGCTCAGCAGCGAAGGACTCACCACCACCCTGCTCGCCGCCCTCACCGCCGTCCGGCCCCGGCTGCGCCCGGTCCACCAGGGCCGGCTGCCGGCGGCCGAGGCCGCGCCGGGCGCCGCCGAACTGCTGCGCGCCGGCGCCCGCACCGAGGTGCTGACCCGGCACTCGCTCAGCCTCGGCCACCAGGACCGGGCGCTGTCCGTGAACCACGTGGTGATCCGCCTCGACCTGCTGCCGCGCCTCGCGGAGCGGCTCAGCGTCTCCGCGCTGCCGCTCGGCGCCGTGCTGTGGTCGATGGGCACCGGGCACCGGCGCACCGTGCTCGCCGCGGGACACCGCGCCTGGCCGCACGACCCCGAGGACGGCCCCGGCTGCTTCAAGACCTATGTGCTGTGGCACGGCGACGAGCCGCTGGCCGCCATCACCGAGACGTTCAACCCGGCCGTGGTGCCGGCCGCCACCGGCGAGTGAGGGACGCGCGTGTCCGCCACACCGATGCCGACGACCATCACCCGGGAGCTGGGCACCGGCCGGGCGCTCTACGGGCTCTTCCGCGGCACGCAGGCCGCGCTCAGCGTCGCCCCCCTGCTGCTCGCCGCCCTGCTCGCCGACGACCGGCCGCCGCCGGGACGGCTCGCCCTCGCCCTCGCGGCCGGCGGCGCCGGCGTGCTCGCCATGTTCGCCGCCCACGACCTGCTCGACCTGCGCCGCGACCGGCGCCGCCGCGACCTCGTCGCACCCCCGGGCGTCCGCGATCTGGACGCCGCCGGCGCCCGGCACCCCGTCGCGCAGGGCCGGCTCGGCGTCGCCACCGCCACCGCCCTCACCCTCGGCCTCGGCGGCGGCTCGCTGGCCGTCGCCGCCGCGCTCAACCCGGTCTGCGCCGCGCTCCTGCTGCTCGCCGCGCTACTCCAGGCCGGCTACTGCGCGCTGGCCGCCGTCACGCCGTGGAAGGCCCTGCTGTCCGGGGCCATGATCGGAGTCAGCGCGCCCGCCGGCTGGTTCGCGCTCACCACGCGGGCCGACTGGCCGCTGCTCGCGCTGCTCGTCCTCTGGCTCGCCGCCTGGGAGATCGGCGGCCGCAACCTCCCCAACGACCTGGCCGACGTCGACGAGGACACCAGGCTCGGCCTGCGGACCGTCCCCGTGGTCCTCGGCCCGCGCGCCTGCGCCGCGCTGATCGAGGGCTGCCTCGCCCTCACCACGCTGGCCGGTGGCGCCCTGATGGTGGCCGCCTGGCCCACCGCGGGGCCCGTCGGCCTCGCCGGCGCCCTGCTGGCCGGCGCCCTCTGCCTGGTGCGGCCGGCTAGACGGCTGCGGCGCCGGCCGAGCCAGCGGGCCGCGCTCGCCCTGTTCACCCGCGCCAGCCTCTACCCGGCCGCCGTGCTCGCCGCGCTCGTCCTCGGCAGCGCCACCCGGCACCTGTCGGGATCCTGATCGGGGATGGAGCCACTCGCCGCCCTGCCGCGCGGTGGCCCGCGCGCCTCCCGACTCGACCGGTGGTTCGAGACCGACGCCGTCGAGTACCTTGACCTACCGGCCATACGCCACCGGCACGCGACCATCCACCGCGCCCTCGACCGCTTCCACCGGCTGAGCCGTGGCTACCGCGCCTTCACCCGCCTGGTGCTGCGCGCCGCCCCGGGGCCGCACCCCCGCATCCTCGAACTCGGCGCCGGCGGCGGCCGGTTGGCCACCGAGCTGCTCCGCGCGCACCCCACCGCCCGGCTCACCGTCAGTGACGTCGACCCCGGCTGCGTCGCCCGGCTGCGCGCCGGACCGCTCGGGCGCCACCCGAGGGCGACCGTCAGGCGCCTCGACGCCACCGCCATCGACGCCCCCGACCGCTCCCACGACCTCGCCGTGCTGGTCGCCGCCCTGCACCACCTCGACCCCGTTCAGGTCGCCGCCCTGCTGCGCGAGGGCACCCGGGTGGCCGGCCGGCTGCTGCTCGTCGACGGCTGGCGCCACCCGGGCTACCTCGCGCTGGTGCCGCTCGCGCTGCTGCTCGGCGGTCCGGCCCACGCCCACGACTTCGCCGTCAGCGTCCGCAGGGTCTACGCGCCGGCGGCCCTCCACGCCATCGCCGAGCACGGCGCGGCCGGCGTCGCGCTGCGCACCGGGTTCCGGCCGCCTGGCTACCTGGTGGCGCTGGCCACCGCGCGCACCAGTCAGTAACGGTCGGGGTCCTCGAAATCCTCGCGGCCGACCCGCAGCATGCCGCCGGCCCCGTCCTCCGGGCCGAGCTCCACCTGGATCCGGTGCGTGCGGTCCCGGCTGACGCCGCCGCCCACGTCGGCGGTCAGCACCCCGATGCGCAACCCGGCCCGGCCGTCCCCGGCCTGATGGACCTGCACCGCGAACTCCAGGCTCACCTGCCGCACCGCGAACCGCACCCCGTCGTCCGCGCCGTCCTCCCTGGCCCGCGCCAACTCCCGGCGCACCTGCCTGATGACCTCCGCGAGACCGACGACGCCCTCACCCGACGCGCTCATCTCCACCCCCAGCCGTCCGCTCGTCGCTTCCGGAGTCTACGGCTTGTGAGGGTCTGGCCGGTATGCTGCGACGTATGGGGGATAATCCGACACCGTCGTCGAACTCCCCGGGGGATTCGGGAAGTTGGCGAGTTCGGTTACGCCGTCCCACGGGTGGGGTGCTGGGCGCGGGGGTGCTGCTCTCCACGGACACCGTGCTCACCTGTGCGCACGTCCTCGGGGTGCCCGACCGGCCGGTCCTGGTCGACCTGGTCGGGGCGCCGCGGTCCGAGACCGTGCGGGCCCGGGTCGACGCCGAGAGCTGGGTGCCAGAGCGCGGCGAGCCGCGGGGCCTCGGGCCGACGGGTGACCTGGCGCTGTTGCGCCTGGAGCGGCCACAGCCGGCGGGACGCGCCACCCGGCTGCGCCGGCTCTCGCCGAGCTGGGACCGGCGCGTCGGCATGTACGGCTTCCCCGAGGGCCTCGACCAGGGGATCTACCTGCGCGGCCGGCTCGCCGGCGGCACCGGCGGCGACGGTCGGGTGCAGATCTTCCCCGAGGAGCCGACCGAGGTGGCGCGCCGCGGGTTCAGCGGCGCCGGCGTCACCGACCAGCAGACCGGCCAGGTCATCGGGATCGTGGTCAGCACCTACGTCGGCCAGGGCCTGCGTCTTTCGTTCATGATCCCCACCGAGACGGTGATCCACCACCTGCCGGAGGTCGAGCGGTGGACCGACGGCGACTCCGTCGTCGACCGGGCGCTCGTCTCCACGAGCGAGGAGCCGGTCGAGGAACTCGCCTTCGCCACCTGGCTCGCCACCTGGCTGCGCGGCGGGGCCGAGGTCGCGCCCGCCGATGCCGTCCTCGTCGAACCGGCCGACCGGGCCAGGACCCTGACGCTGCGCCGCGCGCTCACCCAGGCCGACCGCGAACTGTCCACCACGGGCCGCGCCACCACAGGGCCACGACCGGAACCCGGCACCCTCCCGCCCGTCGGCTCTCTCGACCTGGCCGTCGACGCCAGCCGCCAGATCCCGGTCGAGCTCGCGGAGCGGGTCTGCCGGCGGATGGGCCTCGACGGCGGCCAGGAGCGGCTCGCCGCCACCCTGCTGCCGCTGACCGTCGTCGTGGACGGCGTCGACCGCGCCCCCGACCCGGCGGGCCTCACCGAACTCCTCGAACTCCTCGCCGAGCGGGGCAGCCGACTGCTGCTCGTCTTCCACGCCGCCGCCCCCAAGACCCGGCGCGCCGCCGTCGCCGCCCTCCGGCTGCGCCACCGCCTCGGCCTGCTCGCCCGCCGCCTGGACGAGATCGCGCCGCTCGAGGCCGGGCTGCACGCCAGGCACCGCCAGGTCCGCGCCGACATCCGCCGCGCGACCCAGGCCCTCACCACCGTCCACGCGCTGGGCCGTCTCGTCCCCCGGCTGCGCGAGGAAGGCTCGGATCCCGACCGGACCGCCGCCCGACTCGACCGGCTGCACGAGGAGTTGGACGGCTACGAGCGGGAGTGCCGGGACGCGAAGGCCTGCATCGAGGAGGCGCTGACCAGGCTCGGTGCCCTCGTCGACCGCCGGGAGGAGCTGCGCGGCCGGCTCGGCGCCGCCCGGGCCAGGGCGCGCGCCGCCAGCGGCGAGGAGGATCTGGCACTCGCCCACGACTACGCGACCGCCCACGAGCTGCTGTGGCGGGCGCCCTGCGACGTGCCGGCAGCCGAGCGGGCCGTCGCGGCCTACGTGCGGGCCGTCATCGGCCACCCGGACGAGCCGACGGCCGGGGTGTCGGCGACATGACCGCCTGCGACCGGCCGCGCTGCCGCGGCACCGTGATCGCCACCGGCTACTGCGACACCTGCGGCCGGCGCCCCGCCGCGGCGGCGGTCGACACCGCGCCGCCCGGCCGCGCGCGCAACCGGCCGGTCGACCCGCCCTCCAGGGCGTCCGCCGTGCTGTCCACCATCACCGGCGGCGAGATGTCCCTGCCGGACGTCTCCGTGCTCGACCCGTCCGAGCTGGTCGACGACGACCCCCGCCCGCCCAGGGGCGGCCGGACCTGTGGCAAGGACGGCTGCACCGAGGTGATCGGCATCGGCTACGGCGACCAGCCGCCCAGGCCGAGTGGCTACTGCCCGCGCGGGCACCCCTACTCGTTCGAACCCCAGCTCCACCGCGGCGACCTGCTCGGCGACCAGTACCTCGTCGAGGGCCCCGTCGCACACGGCGGCCTCGGCTGGATCTACCTCGCAAGGGACACCCGGCTCGACGACCACCCCGTCGCCCTCAAGGGCCTGATCAACGTCAACGACGCCACCGCGCTCAGCGTCGCCGAGGCCGAACGCCGCTACCTCATCGCCCTCGACCACCCCGACATCGTCCGCATCATCAACTTCGTCACCTGGCGCGACACCGGGTACCTGGTGATGGAGTTCGTCGGCGGCCGATCCCTCGACGAACTGCTGACCCCTCAGGGGCAGGAGCGGGTGCTCGGCGGTCCGCTGCGTCTCGAACACGTCGCGGTGTACGGCTGCCGCATCCTCGACGCCCTCGACTACCTGCACAGCCGCGGCCTGCTCTACTGCGACATGAAGCCGGACAACGTCATCCACCACGGCGACCGCATCAAGATCATCGACCTGGGCGCCGTCCGCCGCATCGACGACCACGACTCGCCCGCCGTGTACACCGAGCGCTACCTGCCGGCCAAGGAGCTGCGCCGCGACACCGAGGCGGCCGACGAGCGCGCCGCCGGCAGCCCCGGGCTCCGCCCCAGGTTCACCAAGCTCACCGACCTCTTCACCGTGGCCCGCACCCTGCGCGAGCTGATGGACGCCGCCGTCCCCGGGCCGCCGACCGCGCACGACTCGTTCACCCGGCTGCTCGACCGCGCCACCGCCGACGAGTCGGGCGCCCGGTTCGCCACCGCCGCCGAGATGTCCACCCAACTGCGGGGTGTCTGGCGCGAGATCCACTCCCTCAGCACCGGCGAGCCGCACGTGGCCCAGTCCACCGTGTTCTCCCCGGGCGCCGACCCGCTGGACGGCGGCCTCGGAGCCATCCCGCCGCCCGACGGCAAGGCGCCCCACCTGGACATCGCGCCGCCGCCACCGGAGCACGTCGCGCTCCGGCTGCCCGTCCCCATCCCGCATCCTGACGCCCCCACCGCCGCCCGCGAGCTGCGCCTGTGCGCCACCTCGCTCGCCCTCGACGCCCTGGACGCGGCCGAGGAGGCGCTGCTGCGGGCCTGCCGACTGCTCGGGCCCGCCGTCGCCAGGCACGACTGGCGGATCGCGTGGCACCGCGGGCTGCTCCTGCTGGCCAGGGGCGACACCCAGGACAACGGCGCGGCCCAGGAGGCGCTCGGCATCGCGCCCGGCGCCAGGCCGCGGGCGCGGCACTGGTTCGACGTCGTCAGCGACGCGCTGCCCGGCGAGCCGGCGCCCAAGCTCGCCCTCGGCTACTGCGCCGAGCGCGCCGGCGAACCCGAGGCCGCGGCGCGCTGCTACGAGGCGGTCTGGTGGCGCGACCCGTCCGACGGCGCCGCAGCCTTCGGCCTCGCCAGGGCGCTGCTCGCCACCGGCGACCGCGCCGGCGCCCTCGCCATCCTCGACCAGGTACCGGCGCACGCGCCGCACCACCACGCCGCCCAGGTCGCCGCCGTTCGGGTCCGGGCCGGTTGGCACGGCGAACGCCCGCCGACCGCCGAGGAGTTCCGACGCGCCCAGGAGCTGGCGGCCGACCTGACGCTGGACGGCGGCAGGACCGAGGGCCAGGAGCGCGCCCGGCTCGCCGCCGAGGTCAGGGAGTCGGCGCTGCGCGCGCTGCGCGCCGGCGCCCTGACCCCCGACGAGCTCGCCCCGGGACCGCTCTTCGGCGAGCGCCCTGGCGAACGCCGGCTGCGCGAGCTGCTCGAGGCGTCCCTGCGCGAGATCGCGGAGGCCGCCCGCACCCGTGAGGAACACGCGGCGCTGATCGACCGCGCCAACCGGGTCCGACCGTGGACCCGGTGCTGAGCGGGCGACGCCGACAGGAGGCACCACCAGGGAAAGGGGGAACGACACATGACCGACCGAGACGGCACACCGGCCGTCACCCTCACGATCGACCAGGACAAGGAACTCGCCGTCGGCGCCGCCGAGTCGGGCGTGCACGGCTTCCTCAGCGTGCGCGTCAGCGGCGTCGACCCCGGCTCGCTCGGCGCCCAGCCCGCCGCCGAGGTGATCGTCATCGACTGCTCGGGATCGATGGCCTCCCCGAGCAGCAAGATCGCCGCCGCCCGCGAGGCCGGTATCGCCGCGGTCCAGGCGCTGCGCGACGGCACCAGGTTCGCCGTCGTCGCCGGCACCGACCAGGCCCGCATGGTCTACCCGCCCGACGCCCGGCTGGAGACCGCCGACCACGACTCCAAGGCCCAGGCCGCCGACCGGATCCGCTACCTCTACCCCAATGGCGGCACCGCCATCGGTGCCTGGCTCAGGCTTGCCCGCCGGCTGATCTCCGAGGAGGAACCGAGCCCGAGCGGCGCCCAGGGACACCGGCACACCCTGCTGCTCACCGACGGCTGGAACATGCACCACCGCGAGCTGCTCGCCGCCGAACTCGACGCCTGCCGGGGCATGCTCGTCTGCGACGCGCGCGGCATAGGCGACGGCTGGAACGCCAAGGAACTCGTGGAGATCGCCGACCGGCTGCACGGCACCGCCAGGGCCGTGCTCCACGACGCCGACCTGCGGGCCGAGCTCGAGGAGATGGTGCGCGCCTCCATGGCCCGCACCCTGACCGGCGTCATGCTCCGGCTCACCCCCGCGCCCGGCGCCACCATCCGTTTCGTCAAGCAGGTGTACCCCGTCGAACACGACCTCACCGACGGTGCCCGACCGGCGGCCGGCAGCACCGTCGAGTTCCCCACCGTGGCATGGCGGAACGATGAGGAGCGCGTCTACCACGTCTGCCTCGACGCCGACCCCGCCGGGCGGCCCCGCTTCGAGGACCTGCAGTGCGGCTACGCCGAGGTGGCGCTGGCCTCGGCGCCCGCCGCGGCCCCAGGGCCCGTGCCGATCCTCGTCCACTGGCTGCCGGGCGACGCCCAACCCACCAGACCCAGCGCCGTCTCCGAACACTTCGGACTCCACGGGGACTTCGGCCGGGTCGTCGCCGACGCCTTCAACGCCCACCACGCGGGCGACCGGGCCACCGCCCAGGCCAGGCTCGGCACGGCCGTCCGCATCGCCCACCGGCTGGCCGACGCCGAGAAGCTGGCGGTGCTCGCCGAGATCGTTGAGATCGCCGACCCCGCCACCGGGAGTGTCACCCTGCGCGGCTCGTTCGACGAACGCCTCCTCGGCCAGCTGCTGATGATCAGCAGCCGCACCACGCTCGTCCCGAACGCCCCCTCGACACCCCGGCCGGCCGGCGCGGGCGGCGAGCCGCGCCGCTGCCGCCGGGCGGGCTGCGACGCGCTCTCGGCGCCCCACGCCGAAAACTGCGTCCGCTGCGGCCACCCGCTGTCCACCCCCACCGCCGGCCGGGAACCGGCATGAGCGACACCCGCCGTGGGCTGCTCGGCCGGCTCGCCCTGCTGCTCGCGCTCACCTGCGTCGCCGTGGCCGCGCTGTTCACCGCCTACGCCGGCGTGCACCGCGACGCCGGGGCGGTCAGGCACGGCACCGCCCCCGCCATCCTCGACATCACCACCGCGCAGGACGCGCTGCGCCTGGCCAACGCGGCGGCCAGGGAGGCCCTGGAGTCCGGCCAGGGCACCCTCGTCGGTGCCGGCAGCGGCTACCGCATCCAACTGGCGGTCGCCAACCAGAGTCTGGCCGGCGCCGCCGAGGGCGACGTGGCGGGCGACGCCGGACTGCGCGTCCTGCAGACCGTCAGCGGCCTCATCGTCGCCTACTCGGGATGGATCGAGCGGGCAGCCGCGGCGTCGCAGGACCCCGACCTGCGCGGCGCGTACCTGCACTACGCCGACACCATGCTCAACCGCGAGGACAGCGGCATCCTCGCGCGCCTCGACCGGCTCCAGACCGAGCAGCGCGCCGAGCTGGCCACGCAGACCGTCTTCGGCTGGCCGGAGCGGCTCACCTGGGCGGCGGCGCTGCTGACGTCCGCCGCGCTCGTCGACCGCCTGCGCGAGACTCAGCGGTTCCTGCGCCGCCGGTTCAGGCGCCGACACAACCCCTGGCTGTTCGGCGCCACCCTCGCGCTGCTCGCGGCCTGCGCGCTGCTCGCCCTCGGCACCGTCCAGACCCAGTGCGCCAAGGACGAGTCACGCGGCGACCTCGCCGAGACCGTGGACATCTGGCAGTCGGTCGCGGGCGGCGAGGCGGCGGGCCGACAGGAGGACGTCGCCCGATCCATCCGCGGCACCGCGGAGGAGGTCGAGACGGAGATGCGTGACACCGGCTGGCGGGTCGGGCTCACCGGCTGGGTGCCGGCGCTCGCCCCCGCGCTCGCCACCCTGATCGTGTGCGGCATGGCGCCGCGCATCGCCGAGTATCGGTTCCGGGTGCGATGAGGGGCCCGCGCGTCGCCGCAACGGCGGCCCTCGTCCTGGCCCTCCTCGTGGCCGCCTACGCCGTGGTCGACCGGGTGGGCAGGTCCGCCTCGTCCGCCGGCACCGTCACCGTGTTCGCCTCCTGGACCGGCTGGGAGGCCACGGCGTTCGAGGCCGTGCTCGCCGAGTTCACCGAGCGGACCGGCATCGAGGCCGAGTACCAGGGCACCACCGCCCAGCGCGAGGTGCTGATGTCCCAGGTGCGGTCGGGCTCACCGCCCGACGTGGCGATCCTCTCCAGCCCCGGCGAACTCGCCGAGTACGCCGGCCGTGGCGAGGCGTTCCCGCTCGACACGGCGCTTGGCCCGCAGCGGGCCGCCTACGACGCGCCCTGGCTCGCGCCCGTCGCCGGCGGCCGGGAGACCTACTGGGTGCCCGTCAAGATCGACCTCAAGAGCGTCGTCTGGTACGACCCGGCACGCCACCCGGAGCCCGGGGACGCCGCCGCGCTCGCCGGCGACGGCGACTCCTGGTGCGTCGGCATGGGCTCGGACGCCACCTCCGGCTGGCCGGGCACCGACTGGGTGGAGGACCTGCTGCTCCAGACGGCGGGACCCGACGCGTACGAGGACTGGGCCACCGGAGCTCGAGGCAGCTGGACGACACCCGAGATGGCCGCCGCCTGGCGCGGCGTCGCCGAGGTGCTCACCGGTGGGGGCTCCGACCGCGCCACCGAGTCCCTGACCCGGGACCACGGCCCGGCGTCCCGCGAGCTGTTCGCCGACCCGCCGGGCTGCGCGCTCGACCACCAGTCGTCGTTCATCCGCGCCGAGTACGGCCAGGAGGCCCCCGGCGGCGGCGTGCCGCCGGGGGCGTTCCTGCCCTCCGCCACCGTGCTGCCCGGCACCGCGGGAGTGCAGCGCGGCTGGGAGGTGGCCGGGGACTTCGCCGGCATGTTCCGCGACACCCCGCAGGCGCGACGGCTCATCGGCTACCTGGCGTCGGCCGAGGCTCAGCGGCTGTGGGCCGGCGCGATGCCCGACGACATGCCGAGCCCCATGTTCGCCAACGCACAGGTGGGCGAGGACGTCTACGAGGGCGACGCGGCCGGCGCCGAGATCGCCCGAATCCTCCGGGGCACCGGGCCGCACTGCCTCGACGCCTCGGACGCCATGCCGCCGCCCGTGCGGGACGCCTTCCAGCACGCCGTGCTGCGCCTGCTCGCCGAGCCGAGCCAGCCGCCCGACGCACTCCTCGCCGACCTGGAGCGGGTGAGCGCGGCCGTGACCGAGGACGGCGCGGTCTGGCCGTCCTCGGTCTGCGGCTGACCCCCTCAGCCGGCGGCGGCGTCGATCTCGGCCCGGCTCGGCATCGACGACGAGGCGCCGGGGCGCGTCACCGAGAGGCCGGCGGCCGCCGACGCCCACGCCAGCGCCGCCGGCATCGGCCGGCCCTCGCCGCGCGCCACCGCCAGCGCGCCGACGAAGGTGTCGCCGGCGGCCGTGGTGTCGACCGCGCGCACCCGGGACGCCGGCACGGCCACCGGCTCCGCGCCGCGCGCGACGAACAGGCTGCCGGCCTCGCCGAGCGTGACCACCACCTCGGGCACCAGATCGAGCAGCGCGGCGGCCGCCCGGCGTGGGTCCCGGTGCCCGGTCAGCGCCGTGGCCTCGTGCTCGTTGGGCACCAACAGGTCGGTCATTTCGAGCAGTTCGTCCGGCAGCTCGCGGGCCGGCGCCGGGGTGAGCACCGTCCGCACCCCGTGCGCCCTGGCGGTATTGGCCCCGGCCAGCACGCCCGCCATGGGCAGTTCCAGCTGGAGCAGCAGGGCGCCGGCGGACGCGACGCGCTCCTCGTCGCCGGGGCCGAGACCGGTCACCGTGCCGTTGGCGCCCGGCACCACCACGATGGAGTTGCCGCCCTTGTCGTCCACCACGATGTGCGCGGTACCGCTTGGCCCGGGGACGGTGCGCAGACCGGCCGTGTCCACCCCGGAGTCGGCGAGCGCGGCGCGCAGCCGGGGGCCGAGGTCATCGTCGCCGACCGCCCCGATCATGGTCACCCGGCCGCCGGAACGGGCCGCCGCGATGGCCTGGTTGGTGCCCTTGCCGCCCGGCACGGTGCGGAACTCGCGGCCGGAGACGGTCTCGCCGCGCCGGGGCGCGACCGACACGTAGGCGACCAGGTCCATGTTGGTCGAGCCGAGGACGGCGATCGCCGGGGCCCCGGTGGTCGCCGGGTGGTTCATGCGACGACCTCCAGGGTGAGGGCGGCGAGCTCGTCGAACCCTATGCCGTCGAAGCCGGCGATCGAGGTGGCGAGCCGGTTCTTCAACGGCGCGGTCCACCGCGCCGGCAGCGCCTCGGGCGAGCCGGCGAGCAGCCCGGCCAGCGAGCCGGCCGTGGCGCCGTTGCTGTCGGTGTCCCAACCGCCGGACACCGCCCGGCAGATGGACGCCGTGTAGTCCCCGTCAGCGTGGGTGAGCGCGGCGGCCAGCAGCGCCACGTTGGGCAGCACGTGCACCCAGTGGTAGTCCGCGTAACGGTCGTGCAGCCGGTCCACGACGGTGTCGAAGTCGGCGGCGTCCGGCAGCCCGCGGGCCGTCGCCACGCCGAACCGGACGGCCTGGGCCAGCCGGGATCCCGGCGGCACCACGGCGAGCCCGGCCCGCAGGCAGCCGTGCACGTCCACGCCGCCACCGGCGGCCGCGGCGATCGCCGCCGCCGCGAACATCGCCCCGTAGACGCCGTTCGCCGAGTGGCTCAACACCGCGTCCCGATGGGCCAGTTCGGCTGCGGCCGCCGGGTCGCCCGGATGCGTGTAGCCGTAGACGTCGGCCCTGATCAGGGCGCCGATCCACTCCCGGAACGGGTTGCGGTGGGTGGCCGTCGCCGGCGGCACGAGCCCGGCGAGCAGGTTGCGGTAGGCGACCCGCTCGGCCGTGAAGGTGCGGCCGGCGGGCAGCTCGTCGAGCCACAGCCCCGCCACGTCGGCCGTGCGGAAGCCGTGCCCGTGCCGGTGCAGCAACAGCAGCCCGAGCAGCGGGTAGTTGAGGTCGTCGTCCTCCGGGGCGCCGTCGATGTTCTCGGCCAGCGAGGTGGCCGCCGAGCGGCGGTTCCAGGGGTGGGCGGCGGCCAGCTCGGCGGGCAGCCCGCGCGCGGTGAACCAGGTGTCGAGCGGCCAGTTGCCGGTGGCCCGGGCGATGGCCCGGATTCCGGCCAGCGACAGCTTCTCCACCGGCTTGCCCAGCACGCAGCCGGCCGCCCGGCCCAGCCAGCCGGCGTGCAGCCGGCTCTCAAGCGCCACCCGGTCGGAGGCCCAGGACCCCGCGGGCGCCGGCCAGTCGGGGCAGGCGGCCCTGATCGCCGCCAGGTCCGCCGGCTCCCGCTCGGCCGACAGGGCCTGAAGCAGCGCCAGTTCGTCCAGCAGCCGCTCCGCGAGGCGGCGCAGCTCCGGGTCGCCGGGACCGGCCGAGGCACCGGCGCGCTCCGGCGCCGGCCGGCCACCGGCGGCCAGCCAGCGGCGCTCGATCGCCGAGGCGTCCCGCCCGTCCTGGGCGGCCTGCCGCAGCTCGTGCCCGAGCAGATCCTCCGGCTGAACCCATGTCAACCGCAGCGCCCCGCTCACGGCCGCATCCCCGAGAGGGCGGCGAACAGCTCCTCGTGGGCCCGCCGCCGCGCCACGTCCCGCGCGAACACCTCGCGCGCCACGGCGGTCAGCGCCTCGGCCGGCGCCCGCAGGTCGAGCCGGCTGGCCCGGGCCACCTCCACGCTCCACTCCTCGGGCACCGCGCCCTCGCCGTGCAGCGCACCCACGATGGCGCCCGCCATGGTGGCGATGGAGTCGCAGTCCCGGCCGTAGTTGACCGCGCCGAGCACCGTGTGCCGGTAGTCGCCCCGGCCGACCAGCAGCATCCCGAGCGCGATCGGCAGCTCCTCGATGGCGTGCAGCCGGGACGGCCTGCGGGCCCCGAGCGAGGGGCTGCGGTAGTCGGCGCCCACCGTGTCGAACGGCGACACGGCCGCCCGCAGCGGCCCGAGCGCCGCCTCGAAGTCGTCGAACCCGGCCGCGACCTCACACACCGCCTCGATCGCCGAGCGGGTGCCGTCCTTCGCCAGCGACAGCGCCTCCGCCACCACCGACTCGGGCGTGGCACCCGGCCTGAACGCCGCCGCCACCGCCGCGGCGAACACCCCGGCCGCCTCCCGCCCGTAGGACGACTGGTGCGCCCCGGCCACGTCCAGGGCCTCCGCGTAGGCGCCGGCCGGGTTGCCCGCGTTGACCACCCCCACCGGCGCCATGTACATCGCGGCGCCGCAGTTGACGATGTTGCCCACGCCGGCCTCGCGCGGGTCGACGTGGCCGTAGTGGATCCGGGCCACGATCCACTTCTCGGCCAGGAAGATCCGCTGCAACGGCAGCGCCTCCGCATCGAGTTCGGGGATCCAGCGCGGGGTGGTGATCAGGTCGGGCACCAGGTGGTCGGCGACCGCGTAGGCGTCGAGATGGTCGCGCACCTTCTCGTAGACCCGCACCAGGGCGTGCGTCATCAGGGTGTCGTCGGTGACGTGCCCGTCGCCCTTGTGGTACGGCGCGATGGGCCGGGCGGTGCGCCACTCATCCCGGTGGAACGGCTCGACGATGCCCCGCACCCGGCCGCCGTGCCGCTCGACGATGGCCTCGGGCGTCCAGCCCTCGACCGGGCCGCCGAGCGCGTCGCCGACCGCGGCGCCCACCAGGGCGCCCGTGGTGCGGCTCTCCAGGGAGAGGTGGGTGAGGTCGGAGAGGGAGGAAGGGGTGGAGGAGGTCATGCGGTCGATCCCTTCTGGCGGGTGGAACTCTCCATGGCCGCGGCGCGGCCGGTGGCAGGGGCGCGGCCGAGGGCCGGGGTGAACGAGGGCGGCGGCGCCGGCCGCCCGGCGAACGACGTCGCGGCGAGCCGCCCGGCGAGATCCACCAGGTCGGTGCCGGCGAGCCTGGGCAGCGCGCAGCCGGGCAGCGTCCGGCAGGCCGCGCGCCAACTCGCGGGCAGCGCGCCGGCGCCCGAGACGGCCCCGGTCAGCGCGCCGGCCAGGGCAGGCGCCGAGTCCGCCACCCGGGACAGGCAGGCCGCCGTGGGCACCGCCTCGCTCATCGCGCCGCCGGCGGCGGTGGCCACCGCGAGGGCGACGGGCACCGTCTCGGCCGCCGCGATGCCGTAGCTGTAGACGTGGTCGACGATCTCGTGCTCGAGGACCGGCACCAGCGCGAACGCGGTGCCGGCGGGACCCGGCGCGGCGGCCACCGCGGACCTGGCGAGGCCGACGGCGTGTAGCGCGTTGCGGCGGATCTCGGTGCCGTCCGGCAGCTGCCGAAGCGCCGCGTCCACGCAGGAGTCCACCGGCGCGCCGGTCAGCGCCACGGCCGTCGCGGCGGCCATCGCACGGGCGCCGTGGACCCCGTCGCCGTCCTGCGTGTAGCGGGCGTCGAACTCGGCCAGGGCGGCGGCCGCCTCCGGATCACCAGGGTGGACCACGGCCAGCACGGCGGCCCGCACGCAGGCGGCGTCGTCGAAGTAGTGCGGGTTGTCGTGTCCTGTGGCTGGCGGCCGAAGCCCGGCCGCCAGGTTCCCGAGGCCGGCCCGCACCGAGATCCTGGCCCGCAGCGGGATCCGCGCCGACTCGATCTCGTCGGCCTGCTCGGCCGCCGCCGCGACCTCGTCGGCCAGCGCCGTCCAGGCCAGCGCGAGCGCCGAGCGCACCCGGCCGCCGATCTCCTCAGGCGCGCCGCCGCCGCTGGCCGCGGACAGCACGGAGAGCGCCGTGAACGCCGCCCACTCCGCGTCGTCCGAAGGCCCGAGCCGCAGCGGCTCCGGCGGCTGGTTGAGCGCTATCGGCACCGGCAGCGTGGTGGTCGCGTTCTGTTCGGCGAAGGTGTCGAGCTCCCGGGTGAGCCGTCTGGTCCACTCGGGCAGCCGGGCCGCCCGGTGCCGGCCCGAGGGCCAGCCGGCGGCGTCGCCCGCGGCGATCCCGAGCAGCAGCCCCTCGATCCGACGCCCCGCGGACTCCGCTGCGCGGGGCTCGGCCGTCGCCCGCCCGCCATGGGGTGACCCTGCGGCGCCCCGGGGCCGCCGGTCCGCTCGGCTCTCCGGACGATCGCGCGCGCCGGCGGCGGTGCCGGGCGGCGACTCGTCGACGGGACGTCGGGCGCCGTCCATGGCGCTCTGTCCGGTCATCGCGCCGCCTCGGCGAGACCGCCCTGCGGCCCGACCCCCGCCGGCGCCAACCGCTCGGCGACGTCCAGCACATGGCGGCCCGCCATGGACGGCAGGCAGCTGCCGCGCACCGGACCGATGGCCGCCGCCCAGTCGGCGGGGATGGCCGCCTCACCGCGCAGCGCCCCGCACAGGGCCCCCGCCACGGCGGCCGTGGTGTCCGCGTCCCGGCCCATGTTGACGGCCGTCTCCACCGCGCGCGCGAAGTCGCCGCGGGCCGCGTCGAACGCCCCGAAGGCCAGGCCGACCGCCTCCGGCGCCAGGTCGGTCCAGGGGTAGCCCCCGATCACGGTGGCCGATCTGACGGCCCGCTCGATCGACAGCTCGCTGGCCGCCGGGTCGCGCCGCGCCCGCCGGGCCGCCGTCACCGCCCGTTGCAGCGAACGCGCCGTCCAGGAGTCGTCCGGCACCACCGAGAGCGCCGCGAGCACCACCACGTCCGGGCTGTGGCTCACCATGGCCGCCGCCACGCCGGCCGCCACCGCCTGCCCGCCGTAGATGCCCTCGCCGTCGTGCGAGACCGTGCCGTCGATCGCCACCAGACGGGCCGCCTCGGCCGGCCGGCCCGCCGCGAACACCCCGAACGGCGCCGCCCGCATCGCGAGCCCGTCGCTCCAGGCGTGCCGGTGCTGCGCCGAGATGGGCGCGGCGAGGCCCCGGCGCAAATTCTCCAGCGTGCCCCGCTCGCTGAACCCGGCGCCGCGGAAGGGCCCTTCGTCCCGGTCCGCGATCCACTCGTGCCAGGCCGACTCGACGTGCTCGACGGTCAGCTCCGAGCCGTGCTCGGCCAGCAGCAGCCCGGAGAAGATCGCGTACTCGGTGTCGTCCGTGCCGGCCGGGTCGTCCGAGACGAACCCCACGATGCGCCCCCAACGCTCCCTGATCTGGGAGGGCTTGAGGTTCTCGGCCGGCGCGCCGAGCGCGTCGCCGACGGCGAGGCCCAGCATGGCGCCCCGGGCCCGGTCCCGCGGCACGACGGCGACGGGCGGCGGCTGCTCTGGCACGGCCCGCAGCCGGCGCGGGGCCGGTCGCGCGGCCGGGTCCGGTTCCGGCGCTGTCCTGGGGGTGGCGCTCATGGTGTGGTCAGAACTCTCTTCCGTCGGGTGTGGGTGGTCCTGTGGGGGTCAGCGCTGGTAGCGGTTGAGGATCCGGTTGCCGTCCTCGGCGAGCTCCTCGCGCAGCCCCGCGAGGTCCAGGGCGCCGGCGTAGTACTCCTGGAAGGCGGGGGTGGCGATCTTGTCCTTCCACTCGGGGTAGCCGCGCACCCCGAGCACCGGCGACGGCAGCAGCTGGTCGGCCAGTTCGGCGCCGACGTTCCACCCGTCGTCCGTGGTGTTGAGCGCGGGGTCGGTCAGCGCGGTGCGGCTGGTGGGCAGCATCCAGTCGCCGCGCGCCAGGTCGACGGCGTGCTCGGGGCGGGTGAGGAAGGCGATGAAGTCGGCGGCGGCCTGCTGGTGTTCGCTGTCCTCGGCCACCGACAGGGTCTGCGGCACCACGCCCTGGGCGAGTCCCTGCTCGGCGCCGCCGGTCGGCATGGGCAGCACGGTCCACTCGAAGCCGTCGGGGGCCTGCTGGCTGACCTGCTGCCGGAAGGAGAAGTTGAGCGGCACCATGGCGTAGCGGTCGGCGAAGAAGCCGGGCAGCGTCTCGGAGCCCGACATGCCGAGGCTGCCGCTCGGCGCCGTGCCGTCCCGGTGCACCTGGCGGTTGACCAGCTCGGCGAAGGCGGAGTCGGCCGCGTCGAAGCGCACCACGTTCCTGCCGTCCTCCCGGTGGAAGACCTGGCCGCCTGTGGTCAACGAAAGGTTGACCGACTGGGCCACCGGCTCCCGCATGGACCAGGCGACGCCGTAGGTCTCCGGGGTGCCGTTGCCGTCCTCGTCGGTGGTCAGCGCCCGGCAGGCCGCCTCGAACTCGGCCCAGGTCCACGGTTCCTCGGTGGTGGGCACCCGAACCCCGGACGCCTCGAGCAGCCGGCTGTTGGCGATCAGCACGCGCGGCTCCTGGAGGAACGGCACGCCGTAGACGCCGCCGTCGTAGGTGGTGGTGGCCCAGGACTCCTCGGGTACGTCGGCGCGCAGCTCGTCGGGGAGCAGCCCGCTCAGGTCGGCGAGGAAGCCGCCGTTGGCGAAGTTGGTGAGGTCGGAGGCGTCGTTGTGGATGATGTCTGGGGCCTCGCCGCCCTCGAACGAGGTCAGCAGGTGGTCGTGGATGTTGTCCCAGCTGCCCTGCACATAGCGCACCCGCACGTCGGGGTTGGCCGCGTTCCACTCCTCGACCAGCGCCTCGTTGGCGGCGATCGACTCCTCCTGCCAGGCCAGGCTGAGGAACTCGAGGGTGATCGTGCCGTTGTCGGCGCCGTCACCCGCGCCGGCGCAGCCGGCGAGGGTGACCAGCGCGAGGGCGGCGGCAGCCGCCCGGGGGAGTCGTCGTGGCATCAGCCCTTCACCGCCCCCGCGAGCATGCCGCCGACCAGGCGCCGCTGGAGCAGCGCGAAGAACAGCAGCGTCGGCAGGGTGGCGAGCACCGAGGCGGCGGCCAGCGGGCCGAGGTCCGCCACGCCCTCGGCGCCGATGAAGTGGGTGAGGATCACGGACATCGTCTGCTTCTCCGGGGACTTGAGCAGGACCAGGGCGAAGAAGAACTCGTTCCAGGCGGTGACGAAGGAGAACATCAGGGTGGCCACCAGGCCCGGGGTGAGCATCGGCAGCACGACGCTGGCCAGGGTGCGGAGCCGGCCGGCGCCGTCCATCGCGGCGGCCTCCTCGAGTTCGAGCGGCACCGCCCGCACGTAGCCCTGGAGCATCCAGAGCGCGAACGGCAGGTTCCACACCACGTAGACCAGGACCAGGCCCGGCAGCGAGTTGATGAGGTGCAGGTTTCGCAGCACCAGGAACAGCGGGATGATGACCAGCACGAAGGGGAACATCTGGCTGATCAGGATCCAGACCGTGCCGGCCTGGCTGATCCGGGAGCGGAAGCGCACCATCACGTACGCCGCCGGCACGGATATCGCCACGGCTATCAGCGCCGCGCTGACCGCCACCAGCAGGCTGTTGAGCGCCGAGCGCAGCAGCGGCTGCGCGTCGAACGCGTCCCGGTAGTTGTCCAGGCTTGGCTCCCTCGGCAGCCACGTCGGATCGATCGCGCCCAGCTCCTGCGGTGACTTGAACGAGGTGGACACCAGCCACAGCAGCGGGAAGGCGAGGAAGACGAGGTACGCGGCCAGCGCGAGGTACTGCCCGGCGCGGGCGGCTCGGCGCCGGGCCGACACCGACCGCCTGCCGCCGCCCGCCGCGCGGGGCGCGGCGGAGCCGGCGCGTGGCGGCGCGACCATCGCAGGCCCCGGGCTCCTGTCGTCGCTCATCGGGTCTCTCCCTTCAGCCGGTTCCGCAGGAACAACGTCAGGAAGACGGCGACGACGGCGACCAGGACCAGGCCCATCGCGGCGGCGTAGCCGTACTGGCCGTAGGTGAAGGCCTCCTCGTAGACGAAGAGGCTCGGCAGCCTGGTCTCGCCGGCGGGGCCGCCGCCGGTGAGCACGTACACCAGGCCGAAGGAGTTGAAGTTCCAGATGAAGTTGAGCGCGGTAATGGCCAGCACCACGGGCCGCAGCGCCGGCCAGGTCACCGTCGTGAAGCGGCGCCAGACGCCGGCGCCGTCGATCTGCGCGGCCTCCCGCAGCTCGTGCGGGACGTTCTGCAGGCCGGCGAGGAGCACGACGGTGGTCTGCGGCATCCCGGCCCAGACGCCGACGACGATGACGGCGGGCAGCGCGAGCGACAGGTCGGTGAGCCAGTCGACGTTCTCCGTGATCAGGCCGAGGTCGGAGAGCGTTCCGTTGAGGATGCCGGCGTCCTGGTGGTAGACCAGCCGCCACATGATGCCGACGACCACCTCGGGCATGGCCCAGGGGACGATGGCCAGCGTCCTCGCCAGCCAGCGGAACCGCAGGTCCTGGTTGAGCAGCAGGGCGAGGCCGAGCGCCAGCAGGAACTGCAGGGCGGTGACGCAGACGGCCCACACCACGCCGATCCGGAACGACTCCCAGAACAGGTCGTCGTGCCGGAGGTCCTGGAAGTTGAGGGTGCCCACGAACTGGGTGGGGGAGGTGCGGCCGGCCTGCGCGTCGGTGAACGCCAGCGAGATGCCGTAGAGCAGCGGCCCGACGCTCAGCAGGAGTATCGGGAGCAGCACGGGGAGCAGCAGGAACCAGGCCCCGCGGTCGAGGCCGAGGGCCTGTCGGCGGCGCCCTGGCGTGCGGGGCGGCGGGGTGCCGCGGCTGCCCGGGGCGGCGTCGGCCCGAGCGGCGGTGAGACTCATGGTCACCTTCTGGGGTCGGTCGCCGGCGCGGTGGAGGCGCGCACGACGAGGCGGGGCGGGGTGGTGGTGGTCCGGGGCGCGGGCACGAGCGGGTTCCCGGCCGGGCCTTCGAGTCGGTCGAGGAGCATCAGGGCGGCGCGCCGGCCGCGCTCGGCGGAGCCGAGGTCGACGCTGGTGAGCGGCGGCCAGCCGGCCTGGGCGAGCGCGCTGTCGTCCATGCCGGCCACGGCGAGGTCGTGCGGTATCCGAAGGCCGTGCGCGAGCAGGGCGTGCGCGGCGCCGAGCGCCAGCTGGTCGTTGGCGCAGAAGACGGCGTCCGGGCGGGCGGCGAGCAGTCGCTCGGCCGCGGCCTGGCCCTGCTCGATGCCGAAGTCGGTGTGGACGACGAGGTCCGGGTCGTAGGGGAGGCCGCAGACGGCGAGCGCGGCGCGGTAGCCGAGGTCGCGGTTGTGTCCCGGGACCGTGTCCGACGGGCCGCCGATGTAGGCGATCCGCCGCCGCCCCGTCTCGTGCAGGTGCCGCACGGCGAGCGCGGCGCCGGCGACCGAGTCGGCCCGCACGCTGTCCACCGGGCCGGGCTCCGGCAGCGAGCCGATGACCACCACGGGGCCCGCCGCGGAGGCCAGCGCCGCCAGGTGCTCGTCGGTGATGCGGATCGGGCAGAGGATGAGCCCGTCGCTCGTGCGGTCGCCGAGGCTGCGCAGCACGGCCAGTTCGTCCTCGGCGACCGCGTCGGTCGAGTGCAGCAGCAGGCGGTAGCCGGCGGCCTTGGTGACGGCCTGGATCGCCCTGACCATCGCGACGTAGACGGGGTTGCCGATGTCGGGCATGGCGAAGGTGAGCTGTCTCGTTCTGCCGCCCTTGAGGGAACGGGCGACCGCGTTGGGCACGTAGCCGAGCTCGGCGGCGGCGCGGCGCACCCGCTCGGTGGTGTCCCGGCGGGCGCCCTGACCATTGAGCACGCGGGAGACCGAGGCGGTCGAGACGCCAGCGCGCCGCGCGATCGACACGATGGTCGGTTGTCCACCGTTCGGCATCCCATCCGTCCCTTTTCTTGGGATAGTTCCGGTTTCTGTAATCGTTTCCAGCGGCTGTAATCGTTTACAGATGTTGCTGTCGTGTTTCCCGGCCCGTCAAGGGGTGGTCGTCGATCGATACCTGCCCGACACCCTTGCGCCGGGCGGATGTTGACTCTCACTCAGCTTTCGCCCGCGGCCAACAGGTCCTGATCCTCGGCCGACTTGGCCAGCAGCTCCAGCATCGCCAGCTCGGCGCGCGCCGCGTCCCGGTCGCGGACCGCGTCCAGCACCGCGCGATGGCTCGGCACCGGATCGCCCGCCGCCGGGTGCGCGTGCACCAGGCGGTCCCGCTCCCGCAGCCCGGGCTCGAGCAACAGGTCCAGCCGGCCGAGGAGTTCGTTCCCGGTGGCGGCCAACAGGGCCCGGTGGAACGCGGTGTCGGCCTCGGTCGCCGCCGCGGAGTCGCCGTGCGCACCGGCCATCGCCGCCAGCGCCGCGTCGAGCGCGGCCAGATCGGACTCGGTGCGGCGCAGCGCGGCCCGGCGGGCGGCGGCCGGCTCGACTATGGAACGCACGTCGGCCAGGTCCCGCAGCAGCTGCTCCGAGTCTCCGCTGACGACCCGCCAGTGGATCACGTCGGGATCGAGCAGGTTCCACGCCGAGCGGGCGCGGACGAAGGTGCCGCGCTTCTGCCGGGCGTCGATCAGGCCCTTGCCGGCCAGCACCTTCAGCGACTCGCGCATCACGGTGATGCTCACGTCGAGCTGCTCGCCGAGCGCCCGCACGTCCAGCGTGTCGCCCTCGGTGAACTCGCCGCCGACGATGCGCGCACCCAGCTGGTGCACCACCTGCCCGTGCACGCCGCGGGCTGAGTAGGCCGCCATGACGAGCTCCCGGGGTGGAGGGTGATCGGACGCGCCCAGTCTAGCCTGGACATTATTTATGAATAGTTATTGACGGGGCGATGACCCGCCGGCGCGAGTACCCGCGCCGGCGGGGACGCGGCGGCCGCGCCGGCGGGTTCGGCGGCGCGCGCTTCGCCGGTCGGGCCGGCGTGGCGGGGCTACCAGCGGTCGTGGACCAGGGGGCGGATGCGGTGGTCGTAGAGGTCGCGGATGGCGTCGAGTGTCTCGTCCCGCAGGGCCGGCAGCGCGGCGGCCGCCGCGTTGGCGTGGGCCTGGTCGCGGTCGCGGGCACCGGGGATGACCGTGGAGACGCCCGGCTGCTGGAGAATCCAGCGCAGGGCCGTCTGCGCGGGGGTGGCCCCCTCGGGCGCCAGCTCCGCGAACTCCACGGCCGCCGCCACGCCCGTGGCGTAGTCGACGCCGGAGAAGGTCTCCCCCTGGTCGAAGGCCTCGCCCTGCCGGTTGTAGGTGCGGTGGTCGTCCGGCGGGAACACGGTGTGCTCGGTGTACCGGCCGGACAGCAGGCCGCTGGCCAGCGGCACGCGGGCGATGATGCCGACCCCGGCGTCGTCGGCGGCGGGCAGCACCTCCTCGAGCGGCTTGAGCCGGAACGGGTTGAGGATGATCTGCACGCTCGCCGTGCCGGGGCGTCCGATCGCGGTGAGCGCCTCCGCGCACGTCTCCACGCTCACCCCGTACGCCGCGATCCGCCCCTCCTCGACCAGGGTGTCAAGCGCGTCGAAGACGGCGTCCGAGGAGAAGACCGGCGTGGGCGGGCAGTGCAACTGCACCAGGTCGAGCCGGTCGACGCCCAGGTTCCGGCGTGAACGGTCCGTCCACGCACGGAAGTTGTCCAGGGTGAACTGCGCCGGGTCCTGCGCCACCCGGCGGCCCATCTTGGTGGCCACCAACACCCCCGCGTCCGGGCGCTCGCGCAGGAACCGGCCGATCAGCCGCTCACTGCGCCCGTCCCCGTAGACGTCCGCGGTGTCGAAGAAGGTCACCCCGGACTCGACGGACGCCTCGAGCACCGCGAGCGCCTCGTCCTCCCTCACCTCGCCCCAGTCCGCCCCGAGTTGCCAGGTGCCGAGGCCGACCTCGGAAACCCGCTGGCCGCTCCTGCCGAAGACCCGTTGCCGCATGTTCTCCCTCTCCACTGGTTTACAGGATGCGCGCGATAGTCCACATGGTGCCCCTGATCGTCCACACAGGACGATCTAGCCTGAACTCCGCCCGAGCCGCGCGGCCCCCCACCCCCCATGCAGAGCCGTCTGGGAAGGAAGGCACGACATGCCCGCACGAAGGAAAACGAGGACAGTGGCGACGGCCTGGTGTGCCGGTCTGCTCGCCGCCGTCGCGGGACTGGCCACCGTCGACACCGCCCAGGCCGCGCCGGTCGAGGCGGCGGTCGCGACCCTCTACGTGGCGCCGAACGGCACCGACGGCGCGGCCGGCACGATATCGGCCCCGACGACCCTCACCTCCGCGATCAGCCGCGTGGACCCCGGCGGGACGATCTACGTGCGCGGCGGCACCTACAACTTCTCGACGACCGTCACCATCCCGCCGGGCAACAACGGCACCTCGAGCGCCCGCACCCGGCTGACCGCGTACAACGGTGAGCGGCCGGTGTTCAACTTCTCCGCCCAGAGCGAGAGTTCCTCCAACCGCGGGCTCGCGGTGAACGGCAACTACTGGCACGTCTACGGCATCACCGTCGAACGCGCCGGCGACAACGGCATCTTCGTCGGCGGCAACAACAACATCCTCGAGCGCACCCTGACGCGCTACAACCGCGACACCGGCCTGCAGATCGCGCGGATCTCCTCCAGCACCCCGCGCGCCCAATGGCCCTCCAACAACCTCGTGCTGAGCGCCGAGTCGCACGACAACGCCGACTCCGACGGCGAGGACGCGGACGGCTTCGCGGCCAAGCTCACCGTCGGCAACGGCAACGTCTTCCGCTACGCCGTCGCCCACAACAACGCCGACGACGGCTGGGACCTCTACACCTACGCCGACGAGGAGGCGATCGGCCCGGTGACCGTGGAGGACTCCCTCTCCTACGAGAACGGCACCCTCAGCGACGGCACCCAGCTGACCAACGGCGACCGCAACGGCTACAAGCTCGGTGGCGAGGACGTTCCGATCAACCACGTCATCCGGCGCAACATCGCCGTCGACAACGGCCAACACGGGTTCACCTACAACCGGAACCCGGGCTCGATGACGATCTCGAACAACGTGAGCATCGGCAGCGAGGAGCGCAACTTCAACTTCGACGCCGGCAGCTCGGTGTTCCGGAACAACACCTCCTGCAACGGCGGGTCGAACGACCGGATCGTCGGCAACTCCGACAGCTCCAACCAGTGGTACTCCGGCTCCAACGGCTCCCGGTGCGCCACGTACTCGGGCGCCCTCGGCTGGTCCTTCGCCTCCGACGGCCGCCTCACCGTGACCTTCGGCGGCCGGGTCGTCACACCGTAACCGACGACCGAACGCGTCCCCCCAACAGGGCCGGCACCCGTCACCACGGGTGCCGGCTCGTTTCTTACTGGCGCGTAAAAATCATGGGTCGACCCCCTTGCCATCCGCCTCTCCAGGCGAGTCAATGAACCTCGCAGGAGTGACAGCCCGTCAGAGAGCGACGGGCAAGCCGGTACGGCCCTGAGAGCCGCTGCGCCGTACGCACTCCGGCCACCACTCCGCCGCGCGGGCCCGCGCTGTCGCAATGCCAGGTAACTCCCCCACGCCGAAAGGTAGTTCCCATGCGACGCAGCAAGCTCAGGATCGGTTCCGTGACGACGGTCGCGGCGTTAGCCACCGGCGCCCTCGCCCTGGCACCCGCCGCCTCCGCGGTCGAGCCGACGACCGCGACCGTCTCGGCCGACTGCGGCACGTACGGCTCGGGCGAGGCGACGCTCGTGGCCACCCAGAACGGCACCTCAGCCACCATCACCCTCACCTCGTCGGCGGTCACCGCGCCCATCGACGTCCCGGCCGGCTCCGTTCGCTCCACGCTGACGCTCACCAGGAACGGCAGTGGCACGACGACGTTCACCGGCAGCAGCAACCCGGCGATGGGCGCGGGCGACGCCGTCACCACCGGCCCGCTGAGCGGTACGGTCACCGCCGGTGACGTGCTCGAGGCGCAGTCGCTCAGGTTCACGGTCTTCGGCATCATCACCGTGACCTGCACGGCGACCTCGCCGCAGTCGCCCGGGCCGTTCGTGTTCTGATCCGCCGGGCGGAAACGGCCCGTCGGGTGGTGGGTGGGCGGCTCGTCCACCCACCACCCACGCCGTCCCCGCTAGGCGCTCGTCGTGCTCGGGGCCGTGACGAGGGTGAGCTCGTTGTCGATCGTGAAGGCCAGGCGCAGTTCTACGCCGTCGCGGCGGATGGCCGGGTGGACGTCCGTTCGCCTGCGGTCGGGCGTGTCGCCCGCCAGCCGGCCCAGGGGGACGGGCGGTTCCTCGGGGACCGTGAGCCGGAGACGCCAGGCGGGGGCCGCGGCGAGCCGGGCGGCCAGCGTGTGGCGCAGCACGATCCGCAGCCGGCCCTCGCCGTCCGGCTCCACGGGCAGCGCCAGCGGCGCGCCGCCCTCGGCCCGGGCCGCGGCGCCGGTCACCGTGGTCGCCGCCGGCAGCGGGGTGACCGTGACGGCGGTCGCCTCCTCGGTGATCTCGACGGACTCCACCGCGGCGTGCGCCGGCCGTCGCCACACCCGAAGGGTGAGGTTGCCGTCCTTGGTGGTGTAGGGGATCCAGACGCTGACGCCGCCGGCCGCGACGGCCGGGCGGGCCGTGACCAGGGCCGCCCGCTCGACGAGCCGCGCCGCGACCCGCCGGGGCCTGCGGGGGCCGGCGATGGCGAGGAAGGCGTCCCAGCGGCCCTCCGCCAGGTCGTGCTCGTCCCGGGTGATGACGGTGCGGCCGTCGCGGTCGAGTGGGACCAGCACCTCGGTGCGCTTGGCCGCTCCGCGCAGCCGCAGGACCAGGTCGCCTCGGGCCGCCGGCTCGACCCGGACGGCCAGGGCCCCGTCGCGGCGGGCGACCGCATGGGCGGCGGGCGGCTGGCCCATCGCCTTCGCGGCCGGCGCGTGCGGCGTGGCCCTGAGGCCGGCGAGCAGTCGGCGCAGCCTGCCGCGTCGGGCGGGCCTGGTCCGGGGCCCAAGCCGGGCGAACAGCTCCTCGTAGCGCCGGGCGATGACGTCGGGCGTGTAGCGCTTGGCGGTCTCCAGCGCGGCCGCGCCCATGCGGTGGCGCAGCGCGTCGTCCACCATCAGGGTGCGCAGGCCGTGCGCGATGGCGTCCGGCCCGCCGTCCTCGGGAACCAGCAGGCCGTCCTTGCCGGGTGTGATGATCTCCGCCGGGCCTGTCGGACAGTCGGTGGACACCACAGGCACGCCGCAGGCCATGGCCTCCACGATGGTCAGGCCGAACGACTCCCACCAGGAGGTCACGGCGGCGATCGAGCCCTTGGCCCACTCCGTCTCGATGGGGGAGACCGCGCCCATCAGCCGGGCCCGGTCCCACAGGCCGAGATGCTCGACGCGGGCGCGCAGCTCGTCCCGCAGCGGTCCCCGGCCGTAGATGCGCAGCCGCCAGTCGGGGAACTCGTCCGTCAGCTGGGCGAAGGCGTCGAGCAGGCGGTCGTAACGCTTCTGGTCCACGAGACGGCCGGCCGCCACGATCACCCTGCTGTCGCCGTTGGACGGCGCGACGGCCGGCGGGACCGAGGAGTTGGGGATCCACACGATCCGCTCGGCCACGGCCGGCAAGGCGGCGCGGTAGGCGGCGGTGTCCGCGTCCGAGACGGGCGCGAACGCGTCGAGCAGCGGCACGGACGACAACTGCAGTCTCCGTGCGGCGGAATGGCGTCTCCCCAGTGTGGAGTGTTCCTGGCCGACCCTCAGGTACGGGCGTCCCGCGCCGAGCGTGCCCAGGTAGTGGCTCAGCGTCGGGCGGGTCGAGACGACCACGTCCGCGTCCAGGGTCGCCAGGTGGTCGGCCATGCGCCGGTCGCTCAGCAGGGAGACACCTCGCCGCCAGTGCGGCAGCCGCTCGCTCGGCGCCGACGCCTCGGGCAGCTCCAGGTCCCGCGAGCCGGGCCGCTGGTCGATCAGGGTGTCGATCGGCACCCGCGGGCCGAACGCGAAGCTGGTGGTGTCCCGGTGCCGGTACAGGCTCGTCACCCGTACCTGGTGCCCGCGCGCCGCCAAGCCTCCCGACAGGTTCGCGACGGACCGGATGGTGCCGCCGATGCCGTAGGCGTTGTTCAGCAGGAAAGCGATCTTCAAGACAACCCCCCGAGTTGATCTTGTGAGGAGCGGATAACGCCGCACAAGGGGGACCGGTGTGGGCGGTGGAAGGTTGGGTACCCGGGACGCGCTTCTTCACCTGCGGGTGAGTCATCGAGTTGCATGAGGGAGGTGCCATGGCGCGGGAGACGCCCGAGATGCGGGAAGACGGGGCCACACCGGCCGACCGCCGGGCCGTCGCCCGGCGGCGCGCCCTGCGGAAGGGGCAGCACGACGACATCATCAGCGTGCTGATGCTGATCGCCGGGGCGGCGCTGTTCTTCGGGCCCTGGGTCGCGGGTCAGATGGCGGACAATGCCAAGGACGCCAGCAGCAACGAGCTGGTGGTGGGCCTGATCGTGGTCTTCGTCGCGGGGCGCCGGCTCTCCAGGGGCGCGGGTCTGCGCTCCGACCTGGTGATCCTGCTGGCCGGCGGCTGGATGATCGCGGCGCCGTTCGTCTTCGGCCGCGGCGACACCCGGGTGAACGGGCCGAGCACCTTCGACGTGACCATCGGGATCCTGCTCACGGTTTTCGCGCTGGTCGGCCTCGGGCTGCTGCGGGCCGCCCGAGGACCGGGGCGCCGGGCGCGGCACGCGTGAGCGCGGCCGCGCCCGGCGGCGCGGTGCCGGTCAGGCGTTGAGGATCCAGGAGAGGTTGAAGCGACGCCACAGGAGGGCGCGGTACGAGTCGCCGCCCGTCCCGTCGTTGAAGAAGTCGGTCTCGACGAGGGCGCCGATGCGGTAGTCGGCGGTCTTGGTCATGCTGGTGTAGCCGCCCTCGTAGCCCACCCCGGAGACCGGCGCGTCGGCGAGGGCGCGGCTCGCCGTGTAGGTGCGGGCGTCCGCGTCGTAGCTGATGCGGACGCGCAGCGCCCGACGGCTGCTGGTGGAGGCCGGGTTGAGGAAGATGGTGCGGGCCGGCGCGTCGACGTTGTAGGCGAGCACCGAGCCCTGGCACAGGGGGTCGGGCAGACCGGTGTCGGCGGCGAACGAGCCGAAGCCGCTGAGCGTGCCGCGCGCGACCATGCGGTAGTCGCCGGTCAGGGCACGGTCGTTGCGGTAGAGGTTGCCGTCCGGGGTCTGCGCGATGGTGCCCTCGTTGAAGGTCTGCGACAGCCTCTGGTACGACCACGTCCGGTTGCCGGCAGAGCCCCGGCCGATGATGTTGCGGCCCTGAGCGGGGATCACCAGCTCTCCGGAGCGCAGTCGTATGCCGTTGCCCGGGCCGACGGCGTCCCAGGCCCAGCCGGACGGGGTGAGCTGCGAGGTCAGTCGCTGGGGCGTCGACCAGGTGTTGCCGTCGTCGGTGCTGGTGCTCAGGTAGAGGTGCCGGCGGCCGGCGTCGGTCGAGTCGACCGCCCTGGTGCGGGAACCGTCGGGCAGGAGGTCGCCGCCCTCGAAGCTGCGGTCGCCCGCGTTCCACGACATGAAGAGGTAGACGGTGTTGCCGTCCACCACCGGGGTCGGGTTGCCCCAGGTGCCGTTGCCCGAGCCGACGACCTCGCGCAGCGGCTCCCAGTCGGCCGGATTCGCGCCGTGGTCACTGGTGGTTCTGGTGCGCTTGTAGACGAGGTTGATGTCGCCGTAGTCCCTGTTGTTGTGCCGCCGGCCCTCGGCGAAGGCGAGGATGCGGCCGGTGCTCGTGGTGACCACGGCGGGGATGCGGAACGAGTGGAAGCCGACCCCGGACGAAAGCCGGTCGGGGGACGACATGTTGGCGCTGCGGAACAGCGGGAACGCCCGGTGGTACGGCGCGGCGTCTCCCGCCGGGTCGTCCACCGCGGCGGCCGGTGCGGCGGTTGGCGCGGCCGCGTGCGCGGTGCGGGCCAGGCTGGCGGCGAGGGCGGTACCGAGGCCGGCCGCGATCGCGGTGCGGCGGTTGAAGCCCGTTGAAGCCACTTCGACTCCCAACTCCCTTGTGGGGGGCTGTGGTTGTGGGGGAACAGCTGAGTGGTGGCATGCACCTGATCGGTGCCTCTCGGTAAGGTAAGACAAGGGACGTGGGACGTCCAGCGTTGCGATCGTGACGAGGTGACGTCACGTCATGTCGGCGGCGTGCCGTCAGTGGCCCCCACGACCGCCGCCTCGGCCACCGCCACCGCCGCGGCCGCGGAACGGGTTGAGGTTGGGGCGGTGCGGCCTGTGGTCTCGCCGGTCACGGCGCTCGCGGTCGTCGTGACGGTCGTGGGGTCTGCCGTCGTGGTCGTCGCGCGGTCCGTGCCGTCGCTCGTCGTGGTCGTCGCGCGGGCGTTCCTCAGGTCCTGGCCGGCGGCCGAGCGGTACCACGTCCGAGTAGATCACCCGGTTCTCGGTCGGATCGATCGGATCGGCCTCGCTGTCCGGGCGCAACCCCTCCGTCTCGAACACCATCAGCCGGACCTGACCGCCATCGCGCGCCGGCGGCACCTCGCCGGAGAAGACGGTGCCCGTCGCCGTGTCCTCGCGAGCCAACTCCACCCGGGACTCCGGGATCTCCACCCAGCCGAGCGCGTCGTCCGGCACCTCGGGATCGCGCCGTTCCAGGACGGCCACCACGCGCGGGGCGCCGTTGGGCCCCGGCCGGTACGAGGGACCCTCGACGCGCACCGACACCGGGCCCGGCCGGTGCTCGTGGCCCTCGTGGTGCCGCCCGCGTGCGTGCCGGCCGCGGTGGTGCCGGCCGAAGCGTCCCATGAACTCACGGAACCGGCCGGGGTGCGGCCCGTCGTCGGGCCGGGACCGGGTGACGGTGAGCAGCCGCTCGGGCAGAACGCGGACGAGCTCGGACAGCACCACGGGCGACAGGTGGAGGCCGTCCAGCGAGTTCGGTTGGTACCTGGCCAACGCCAGCCGGGCGAACGGCAGATAGGCGTCACCGGCGTCGATGTCCAGGTCGCAGAACCAGCGGTTGCTCGCCTCGTCGAACTTCGGCGCGTAGCCGACGACCGTCACCGTCAGGTTCTCGGGGACCCCGGGGCCGGTCAGCCTCACGCCCGGCTTCGTGAGGGCCGCTCCCGGGAAGGTGGCGGCCGAGGGGCGGGCGACGGCCGCCGACTCATGGATGGGATCGCGCCCCATCAGGGTGACGAACGGCAGCACGTTCTCCGGCGGATCGCCCGCACCCTCGTGCAGCAGGACGCCGAGCAACTCCCCGTCGCCCGAGGAGAACCACGGGCGGGCGAGGTAGATCCGCAGCCCGCCGCCCCGCCGGCGCCGGACCGTGGTGCCCCGTTCGGCCTCGATGTCCTCGAAACCGATGGTCGGCACCGAGTACAGCAGGTTCGGCGCCGCCGGCCGGGCGCTGCTGGGCACCACGTGCTCCACCGGGTCGCCGTGCGTCGAGAAAGCGTCCGGGTCCTCGTTCCTGAGCGTGGCCGGGAAGTGGTCGGCGAAGGCCGAGGTGGCCACCGGGCGGTAGGTGACCAGCCGGTGCTTGGTGTCGCCGAACTCGTGACTGGCCGGGACCGCCGGGGTGTTGGGACGTCCGTCCCGGGTGAACGCCTCGGCGGCGCGCGAGTTGAACGTCAGACGGTCGCCCTCCAGCCGACAGGGGAACCCGTCGGGAGGCGCGCCGGTGAGCGTGAACTTCTTCGCCAGGGCGAGCGGGATGTGCCAGACCGCGCCGCTCTTGCCCTGCGGGCCCGGCGGGTTCTCCTTCCTGCCGTCGTCGATCTGCTCGGTCCACTCCGCCAGCAGGTCGATCCGTTCGGTGCTGCCCGCGTGCAGGTCCACCGTGCCCGACAGATAGGCGGCCGTCTCGCCCTCCTTGCGCTCGGTGCCGTCGCCGAAGGTGAGCCGGGGCGGGGACAGGGGCCGCTGCACGGCGTGGACCAGGGTGATCGCCTGCCAGGGCGTCACCATCCAGTGCTGGTTGGCGGCGACCGCCTCGTGGATGGACGTCATCTCCGCCTGCCGGTCCCGACCGTCCTGCGCGTCCCGCTCGTCGTCCTCGAGAGCGCGACGGCACAACTCGACGGCGCCCAGGACGGGCCCGGTCGTGGCCATGTCGAGCCGGGAGCAGACGCGGAGGGTGCGCGTGGTGGCCTTGGCCAATGGAACCGTCAGCACCCGCTCGTCCGAGTCGAACCGGTGCTCCCCCTCGCCCTCCACGAGGCGCAGCCGCAGCGATCTCGGCTCGTGCCAGGTGGGGCCGTCCCAGCCGACCGTGAAGACCTCCGCCGCGCCGGGCAGGTCGAGCACCAGCGGCCCTGTCGCGGCGGGGTCGGGCAGATGCCTGACGGCGACCTGTTCGCCGGTGTGCACCGCATACCGCCTGCCCTGCTGATCGGCGTCGGGCGTGACGATCTCCACCCCCGGCAGCTCCTCGTCGTCCAGCCTGCCGCTCTCCCGGATCGCGAGGTCATACGCCCTGCGGCGCACGTCCGGGTCCTCGGAGGACATGTCCTGGTCGAGCATGCCGTGCCGTTCCACACACTCCAGCGACGCGCGGGGGGCGACGAGGTGCCGCTCGTCCACGCCCCGGTACGGCACGCGGTCCCGGTGCGCGCGATTGAACCGGGTCGCGTACTCCTCCGGGGACTGGTCGACGACGCTGCGGATCACCATCCGGTGCTCCGACTCGGCCTCGTTGAAGCGGAAGCGCGGAACGACGGTCGGTGGCGGCACCGGGTCGAACCGCTGGAAGACCTGGGGATCGCCTTTCGGCTGCACCAGCTGGTCCGCGCCCTCGCCCGGACCCGCCGCGTCGAGCAGCGCGTCGGCCTGGGCGAGCGTCAGCCCGTTGCCCGCGAGGTCCACGGTGCGCACCCGCACCCGGTAGCGGTTGCCGAAGCGCAGCCGCGGCAGCGAACCCTGACCGGCCCTCGCCTCGATCCGCAGCGGCAGGGCGGTCACGGGCTCGTCGTCGATCGCCGTCACCCCGCCCGTCCTCTCCTCCCCGGTGCGCCCACCGGCCGCGCTCGGGAGCACCTTGCCGGGGCGCGGCGCGGACAGCGACCAGCCGTCCCAGCTGACCACCTGTTCGTGGACGGCGACCACGTCCGGCTGCTCGGGCTGGGAGACCAGCGAGTCCTGGAAGAAGCCCTCGTCGGCGTGCGAGGCGATGACGTCGTCCCGGTCCCTGCCGCGATAGGTGATGTCCCGCTGGTGCAGCGAGAACCACTTCCCTCGGCTCTCGTCGAACACGTCGAGCCGGTGTCCACGCACCAGGTCCTCGGCGTGCAGGACCACGACCGGATCGGGGATCGGGTCGGTGGCGGTGCCGAGCTTCGCCTCGCGCGTGACGGACGTCGCCAACTGCGCGTGCAGCGCGGCGGCTCGCCCCTGGTGGGTGAGGGCCATGCCCCTGGTCCGCAGGGCCGGGGCGGCCGACCCCGGGGCGTCCTGGCCTCCAGCCATGAGGGCGGTGCTCGTCACCTGCGCGCCGATGGTCTTGAGGGCGGCGCCGTCGATGTCGCTCTGGTCGAGGGAGAAGTCAGCGTCGGGCAGGGCCAGCAGGCCCCGGGCGAGCGGCCCCTCCCGTTTGTCCCGGCCGGCGGCGGCGAACAGTCCGGCGTCCCGGCGGAACACGAACGCCGTGCACGACCGGATGGGCCTGGTGGCCTCGGCGGGACCGTCGGAGGGCACGGTGGGCAGCACTCGCAGGCAGCGTTCCGCCGGCCCCTCGGGAGCGATGGCGTCGGCCGGCAGGAGGAAGTCGAGGACCAGGCCGAGCCTGCGCAGCAGGAAGGGGTGGTCGCCGAGCGCGGAGAGCATCCGGTGGAAGTCGATCTTCTCCTTCTGCTCGACGGGCCGGGGTGGGGCCGGCGTCGACCGGGCCTGGCGCGCCGGACGGTGGAAGGCCCGGTGCCGGTCCCGGTGGTGGAGCGCGTTCAGCGAGACGAACGGCGGCCGGACGTCGGCCTCCGCGCCGCCGGCGATGGCCGCGACGTGCCGGTCGCGTGCCTGGGCCGCCTGCGCCCGGGCCTCGGCCAGCGCCGCGTCGATGCGCTCGTCCGAGGCGCGCACCGCCTCGGCGGTCATCATCCCGGAGCCGTCTCCGCCACCGCTGGTCGTCCGGACGCGGAGTTCGCCAGGGCCCCCGTCGTCCGACGCCTCGCCCACCCCGGCCATCTGGGACGCGGTGGGCATGGAGCGCGGGGAGGTGCCGGCGACCCGGGCGAACTCGATACGGTTGTCGCGCGCCACGTCGCGGGCTGGGTAGCTGACGTAGACCTGACTGGTGTGGTCGTCGGGCGTGTGGGGTTCCACCGGCGTCTCCTTGGTGAAGAACCGTGCCCACAGCGCCGGGTCGGGCGGGGTGTCACCGAAGTCGGGCGTCGCGTCGAACGGGTCCCCGAGCGGGTTGCCGCCGGTGTCCGTCACGACCAGTTGGAAGGTGGCCCGGGTCATCCGCTCGGCCCACGTCAGGAAGTCGGGGAATGCGTCGAGGGTGGTGGCCGTCTCGGGGCGCAGCCGGGGCGCGACGAACACCGAGACCCTGGGCCGGCCGTCCGGACCGGAGAACCCGGCGGGGAGTGCGGTCCACTGGATGTCCTGGATGGGGTTGGGCATGCTCGCTCCCTCAGGCGGCGAAAGCCAGGCAGTACTGGTTCCAGTCGTCGGGGAGGACGAACTGACTGAAGGGGGGATCGCCCTCGTCCCCGCGGAAGCGGCGCTCCAGGTGCAGTGACACCGACTTGCTGAAGAAGGCGATCCGGACGCTGACCGTAACCCGGCCCTCGCCGTAGACCTCCGGGAAGCTCTTGCCGCCCTCGGAGATCTTCTCGTAGCTGAGCGCGAGGTAGAACTCGACGGAGACGGTGACGATGCCGAGTACCGACAGGTATCCGGAGCAGCGCACGTAGCCGCTGAGCAGGACCTTGTCGGGGCCGAGGGCGAAGTAGATGCCGGCCATGAGGGAGACACCGCCCTCGGCGATGCCCAGGTTCAGCGCGGCGCTGCCGCCGAACTCCAGTGCGCCCTCGATGAGTTCGACCTTGTCCCCGCGTGTGGTGATGGCCAGGAAGCCGCCACCGCTGAACGGGGCGATGCTCACGTTGAACGGCTTGTGGCGTTCGGAGACGCCGAACCGGAACCGGAACGGCTCCTCGTCGAAGGGGATGGACAGTTCGGCGGACAGCACCATGTTGGTGAGGCTGAACACCCCGATCGCCAGCGGGGGAAGGGCGAGGGAGTAACCGGTGCGGATGCCGCGCGGCGAGACGTCGACGAACGCGCCGGCGCCGAAGCCGTCCTTGGGCAGCAGCTCACGCAGCTCGTTGACGAACTCCAGGGCGCCCTTGAACTCCATCGTGATGCCGGAGGCCGTGACGTCGGGCTTGGCCCCGGGCCTGCTGACGAAGGACAGCTCGTCGGCGTGCACGCCGACCATGTCGGCGAAGTCCAGGTCGAGGTTGCGCAACCTGCCGGTGACCCGCGACTCGGTCAGGCCGTTCGGGGACACCTCGGTCCTGGCCTCCAGCGCCAGGGTGGTGTCGTCCAGCTTGATGAACTTCGGGACTCTTTCGCCACCCAGCTCGGGGGTCCACAGGTAGCGGATCACCCGCTTGCGTGTGGCCTGCTCCTCGAAGGAGCGCAGGACGGGCACCGGCAGCCCGGCGGTGTTCAGCAGGTTCTCGACCTGCTCGTCCGCCAGGTCGCGGAGAGTCGCAGGATCGATCGGCGGGACGGGCCCGAGGAGGTCGCCGAGGGCCAGCGTGCCCAGGAACCTGGCGTCGCCGAACGCCGCCTTGAGCGTGTCGGGAGCGGCGTTCTGGGCCTCGGCCATGGCGCCCGGCAGGGGGCCGGCGAGGCTGGTGATCCGGTTGATCCTGACGTCCGGCCGGGCGAGCCCGCCGACGTTCTGCGGGCCGAAGGCCAGGGGAAGGTCGGTGGCCTTGAGGTTCTTGTCGACCACGGACAGGAAGGAGCCGCTGGGGTGGGCCGCCGGGCCGGTGTCCACATAGTCCTTGGCGAGCGCGACCATCGCCTCGCCGCCACTGTTGGTCACGTGCTCCAGCGCCGGAACCCGGACGTGCGCGCCGGCCAGCGCCGGCAGAACCTTCAACGGATGATTGGACGCTTCGACCAGTTGGAAGACGAGCGACGTGACGGGCAGGGCCGTGGAGCCGGCCGCCTGGTCGGGTGGCTGTGCGAGGGCGAGGACCTGGCCGGCGAGCTTCTCGGCCGTTCTCCTGGGCGCGTTCGACTCGTGGTTGTAGGCGTCGCGAATGGCGGTGGGCATCTCGCCGCCGCCCTCGAGGAACATGAGGGGGAGTTTGAAGGTGACACGGCGGCCCTCGCGGTCGGTGCCGATGAGCGTGAAGAGGAAGGGGTTGCCGTCTTCGCCGCGCACGAAGGGCAGGTTCGGGTCCGGCACGCCGACGACCTCGGGCGACCTGACGTCCGTGATCCGCAACGACAGGAACGGCATCTCCCGCCCTTCGTTCCGGTACCCGACCGTGGCGCTGTCGTACGACAGCACCGGTTCCCGCACCGTGACAAACGACCTGCGTTGCAGGTAGGCCACCGTGGAGACCCCGTCCCGGCCGGCCTGGAACTTCCGGTCGAAGGTCTTCGTGAGGCTCGCGAGGTGGCCGCTCGACAGCCTGCCCCAGGTCTCCTTGCGGACGAAGCGGTCCCGGCCGAGGCCGGAGATGTTCTGATAGGAGATCAGGAGCACCTCGGGGAAGCCCCGCCGCCTGGCCTCGTCCGGGCTCGGGTAGTCCCAGGAGCCACCCAGTTCGGCGGTGGCGCCGAGCGGGGTGAGGAGGAGACGGTGGGCGAGCAGGGGCCGGGGCACATAGGCGCCCTCGGGTGAGGTCAGGCCGGTCTCGCTGGTGAGGGTGACGATCTCCTGAAGGTCCCGCGGCTGCAGGGGGAGGGGGGCTTCGCCGTGGTCG
>NZ_SMKC01000350.1 GCF_004348315.1 Streptomyces sp. 8K308
GGGGAATGAGGGCGGATTTCGTCGGGCCGTCGGATTGTTTGCGGGCCGTGGGGGGACGAAATTCGCGTCGATGCCGGCGTCCGGCGGGCGCCGGAGCGCCCTGAGGAGCGCTCCGGCGAGGCGAACGAATGGCCGTCAGGTCAGCCGTGCGCGTCGAACATGCAGGTGCGAACGGCGGCTGCCGAGCAGAATCGCCGCTACGATGCCGGCCGCTTCCGGCTCCAGCGTCCCCTGGATGAGGACCACCGGCATCACCAGCAGGCCGAGGAAGGCCGAGGCCTGCATGTTGACTGTCCTGTCACTCCACTCCCAGGTTTCCCGGCCACCCGGCCGCGGAATGGTAGTTTCGTGCAGCCGCGGCCAGAGCCACACTTCGGCCCTACCGCGCGATCGATCAAGAGACAAAGCCTCTCCTTGGTCGAGGGACACATGATGAAGGAGCGGGGCCTGGTGGGCGTCCAACCTGAGCCAGGCCTCCTCCTGTTCCGTATCGCGAGACGCTACCTGTCGAACAGTCGGCTAAGCTGAGATTACTGGACGTAATCAGCACCCCTGCCCAACTGACCGAAGAATTCCGCTTTTTGTTCTTCGCCCGAATCGGGTTACGCCCAGTAGGGGCATATTCCGATCGGATGGTGGCTGAGATTGACAATCGCCCTGGTAGCGCGACTATCGGTGCCGTCCGGTACGACGGAACATCACCCCACGAATCTCACGTACAGTGATGCCAAGATCACTTTCGGCTCTAGGGTGACTGGGCAACCTTGGCTGTCACCATCGACCCGCTCGAGCCGAATCTCGCCAGCCGGCGACACGGCCGGCTGGAAGGAGCGGGCGCCCGCGCGAAGCCGATGCCATCACCGAAAGGTCGACACATCCTCTGGCGCAATGTCGGGTCGGTGGCGGAGGGCGCGGACGGGGTGGCGCCAGCGGCCGTGGTCGATGGCGGTGTCGCCGGCGAACTCCACCACCAGCGTGGGCTGGACGGTGGTGAAGGTGAGGGGTTCGCGGCTGCCCCACCGGACGGTGAACCGGGCGCCCGTCCAGGGGTGGGCCGGGCCTGCCGGCGTCAGGAGGCGCCCGAGGCTGTCGCGCAGCTCGGGCGAGAGCGGGGTGCTGCGGGCCACCAGCCGCAGGACGTCGTCCTGGTCGTGGCGCCCTAGGAGCAGGGTGTCCGGCCGGGCGACGGGGCCGGTGACGGCGCCCACGATCGCGTCCGTGGTCGCCTTGGTCTTCACCTTCAGCCAGCCGCGCCGGCCTGGCTCGTAGCGTTGCTGGCGGCCTTTGGCGACGACGCCTTCGATGCCGACGACGCTCCATTCGGTCATCCACTCTTCCGCCTTCGCGGGGTCGGTGGTGGAGGGGCACAGCGTCCACGGCGGCCCGAGCTCGTGGTCGATGAACAGCTCTTCCAGCGCGGCCCGCCGCACGATGTAGGGCTCGCCAAGCAGCCGGCGGTGGCCGCGCTGCAGGATGTCGAAGACGACCAGGTGCGCCGGCTCGGCGACCGCCAGCCGCCGCGCCGCGGCCGCCGCGCGGACGAGGCGCCGCTGCAGGGCGCCGAAGTCCAGCCGGCCCTCGCGGTGGATGACGACCTCGCCGTCGACGACCAGATTCTCGCCGACGGCGGCCACCGCGTCGGCGATCTCGGGGAACGCCGCGGTGAGGTCGGTGTCACGCCGGGACAGCAGCCGGGCCCGCCCGTCGACGGTGCTGTACGCCACAACGCGGTAGCCGTCCCACTTCGGCTCGAACACCACCCCACCCGGCAACACGCCGGGTCCCGGCAGCGCGGGAACAGGGCGGGCCAGTATCGGTTCCACCCGGGCAGGCCAGCTCACCCCACCACCAGTACCTCACTGTTGCCGGCCCGGGCGGGTTCGGCGCGCTTGTTCGGCAGGCGGCGAGGCGAGGGCCGGTCTGTCCGCGCCGTGTTGTGCCGGCCGGATCGCGTGCTCGGTTGACGGCGCGGTGCGCGGGTGGCAATGCGTTGCCACCGCGATTGCCACTGCCAACGCGGGGTGGCAACGGCGTGTTGCCACCCGGCTGTGGTCAAGCCCTACGGCAAGCCTTGCAGGGCACTTCCGTTTCCACGTCCAAATCCACTTCCGTTTCCACGTCCGGCTTCGCTGGTCAACCTCGGGGTGTTCGCCCTGGTCGGAGGTGGTTTTTCGGGGGCTGCGGGAAGTCTGACACCCCTCTATGAGCACGTTGTGGTGTGGTCATGCCGGGGTGGCGGGTGGCGCGGAAAACGGCTGCGGAACCGAGGGAGCAGGTTCCTTGGCCCGCGCGGGCCCCGCCCGCCGGCGGCAGGTTGCCTCTCCGGTTGCCCATCCCGTTGCTTCTCCTGTTGCTTCTCCTACGGCCTCTCGTGTTGCCTCTCCTGTTGCCTCCGGGTCTCCAGATCGCGCAGGAAGATGCAGGTCATGTCGCTGGACAAGGGGTCTGTGGTGTGCCGACAACTTCCCTACAGCCTTCCTGGCTCGGCCGGGCGGCAGGGAAGCCTGACAAAGGGGAGCGGTGGCCGGGCGCGTGTGAGTGCCAGCCCGTAGCGTCGGCGGCATGACGAACAGCAGCAGCGGCGGCGACGGCGAGGCGCCGGAGGGCGGGCCGCCGGTGCGCCTTAAGCTGCCGGACGGCCAGGAGCTCCTGGCGGTGCTGCGGCGTCGCCGGCTCGCTGAGGAGGGCTCGTGGTGGTATCTGGTCAGGCTGTCTCTGTGGGGGCCGTCGCAGCGGCCGGACGGCAGCCTGGTGGCTATGCCGGAGCCGGTGGAGTGCTGGGCCCCTGTCGACGCGTGTGAACCGATCCCCGGTGAGGACTACGACCAGGTGCCCACCGACGGGATCCGCCGGCCGCCGCCGCGCTGGCTCCTCGAGGCGACGGGTGGCGACCAACTGGTCGTGCACCGCGTGGCATTAACGCTCTGATCCGGCTCCACTTTCCGGCTTGAGTTGGCCCCACCCCTGGGGGCGTACGGGAGCGTTCGGGGGTTGTTCCGGTCTGATCTGGCCCCACCGGGCGGCGGGCGGTGGGACGGTCGTGGCGGGCCACCGTGTGGGGGCGATGCCGGATGGAGTTGTCGAGGGAAGAGCTGTTCCTGCGGATCCGCCGTGACTCGTGGCAGGAGGGGCTGTCGATGCGGGCGCTGGCCCGCAAATACGGCGTGCACCGCCGGCTCGTACGCGAAGCCTTGGCGTCGCCGGTGCCCAGGCCGCGGAAGACCCCGGTACGGCCCTCGCCCAGGTTGGATCCGTTCAAGAAGACGATCGACGAGTGGCTGCTGGGGGACTTGGAAGCACCGCCGAAGCAGCGGCACACGGTCCAGCGGATCTTGAATCGACTGCGGCAGGAGTGCCGGGCGGAGATCGCCTACACCACGGTCTGGGACTACGTCTCCCGTCGGCGCCGGGAGATAGCCGAGGCCACGGGGGCGGCACCGGCCGCGGGGTTCGTGATCCGCCACAACCAGCCGGGCATGGACGCCGAGGTCGACTTCGGCGAGGCATGGGTGGACCTGGCGGGAGAACGGACGAAGTGCTTCGTCTTCGCCCTGCGTCTGGCCTACTCGGGCAAGGCGGTGCACCGCATCACCACGTCCTGCGGCCAGGAGGCTTTCCTGGACGGCCACGTTCACGCCTTTCGCACGCTGGGCGGCGTCCCGGGCGGTCAGATCCGTTACGACAACCTCTCTCCAGCGGTCTCCCGGGTGATCCACAAGAGCCGGTCACGGGACGAACACCCCAGGTGGACGGAGTTCCGCCAGCACTTCGGGCTCACCCCTTTCTACTGCGAGCCGGGACTTCGCGGCGCCCATGAGAAGGGTGGAGTGGAGGGTCAGGTCGGCTACTTCCGCCGCAACTACCTCACGCCCGTTCCCCGGGTGGGCTCGCTGGACGAGCTGAACGAGTCCTTCGCCGAGTTTGAGCGGGCGGAGGAAGGCCGGCGGATCGGGATGCGGATCCGCACGATCGGCCAGGACTTCGCCCACGAGTCCGTGCTGCTGATGCCGCTGCCGCAGGATTCCTTCGAGACCGGCGTCGTGTTCACCCCGCGGGTGGACCGCTACGGAATGATCGCGGTGAGGGTCTGCCGCTACTCCGTCCCAGCCCGGTTCATCGGCCGCACCGTCCGAGTCGTGCTCCGCTCCAGCGACCTCGTCGTCTTCCACGGCCGCACCGAGATCGCCCGCCACCCCCGCCTGACGGCGAAAGGCGCCGAGCGGGTCGTCCTGGACCACTTCCTCGAAGTCCTGCTGGCCAAGCCCGGCGCGATGGCCGGCTCCGAGGCCCTGGACCAGGCCCGCCGCGAGGGCACATTCACCGCCGCCCACGAAGCGTTCTGGGCTGCGGCGAAGAAGGCCGAGGGCGACACCGAAGGGACCAAGCAGCTGGTCCACGTGCTCCTGCTGCACCGCCACCTCGAACACCGCGATGTGATCGCCGGAATCCGATCAGCCCTCGCGGTCGGCGCCCACACCGCCGACATCGTCGCCCTCGAAGCCCGCAAAGCCGCTCAGACCGATGGCCGTTCCCCCACCGTGACGGTCGCCGGGCCGGCACCGGCACTGCCCGGGCCGGAGCCCAGCGAGGTGGTCAGCCTGAACGCCCACCGGGCCGTCCGCCTCCCCACCGACCAGCGTCCCCTGCCCTCTCTCGACCGCTGGGACCAGCTTCTGAACCGCTCCAGGAAGGACGCGCCATGACCGGCCCGCACCACAACCTGACCGAGACCGCCTCCGACGCAGCGATCGACACAGCCTGCCGGGTCCTGCGGCTGCCCACCATGCGAGCCCAGTTCCCCGACCTCGTCGCCCGCGCCGAACGCGAACGGCTCTCCTACCGAGGGTTCCTGGCCGAGCTGCTGATGTCCGAATGTGAGGACCGGGACCGGCGACGCTCGGAGCGACGGATCCGGGCGGCCGGCTTCCCCCGCCAGAAGTGGCTCTCCGACTTCGACTACAACGCCAACCCCAACGTCGTCCCGGCTGTGGTCAACAACCTCGCCACCTGCGACTGGGTCAAGAAGGGCGAGCCGCTCTGCCTGATCGGGGACTCCGGCACCGGCAAGTCCCACCTGCTGATCGGCCTCGGGACGGCCGCGGCCATGGCCGGCTGCCGCGTCCGCTATGCCCTGGCCGCCAAACTCGTCAACGAGCTCGTCGAGGCCGCCGACGAAAAGCAGCTGTCGAAGACGATCGCCCGCTACGGGCGCGTCGATCTTCTCTGCATCGATGAGCTGGGCTATCTCGAGCTTGACCGGCGGGGCGCCGAGATGCTGTTCCAGGTTCTGACCGAGAGGGAGGAAAAGAACAGCGTGGCCATCGCTTCCAACGAGTCGTTCGGAGGCTGGACCAAGACCTTCACCGACCCGCGGCTCTGCGCGGCCATCGTCGACCGACTCACCTTCAACGGCACCATCATCGAGACCGGCACCGAGTCCTACCGCCTCGCCCAGACCAAAGCCAAGCAGCAGCGAACCTAGCGATCGCCTGGAGGCACCTGACGGGCTGCTGGTCAACCATTGACATGATGGGCTGCGGCAAGATTTCAGCTGTCTCCAGGGGGCGACGATGACGTTCAAGGCCGAAGCCGATTCCGGAGTCGCCGATCGGGATGAGTGGTCCTATGCGCCAGCGGTCGGCGTCGGACCGCTCCGGTTCGGTATGACCGTCGACGAAGTGGTCGACGCGTTTCAGGTTCTCGGCCAGACGAAGGTCAGCGATTGCCCGCACGTCCACGCGATCTTCTCGCCCACGTGGAAAATCGAGGTCCATCGCCGCGGGGTGGCCTCTTCACTGCCTGCCGTCACGGCCTACGTGAGCCAAGCCGCGGGGCTGTTCTGCATCGCAGCTGACGCCGTCCACGGTCCCCAGGTCGGACACGATGGAATCCCGCTGGTCGGAAGGGACCTGTCGGAACTGGAGAGCGACGAAATCGCGCATGCCGAGGCAGTGGATGGTCACTTTCGCTACACGCCCGAGGGCTATGCAGGACCGGATGATCCCGGGGTCGTCATACGCGGGCAACGCGTCGGGCAGGTCCTGCGATCGCGCCCGTTGTTCATGGTGACGCGCGACGGCGCGAATACCGAATGGGACTCGATGCCTTCCGAGGAGTACTACCACGGTCAGTCATGACCTGACCCGGTCTGACTTGTGACGAGCGGTGAAGGAGGTCGCCGCCCCATCGTCGGCTGGGGCCACGCGAGACCGGAAGCCGGGGCCGCGGCAAGCCGGAAGGCAGACCCCCAGCCACGACGACATGGAGCCACCTGAGGCCGGAAAGGTGGGGCCAGATCAGACCGTCAACGCCAACCGCGGCGACTGCGCCGCGCCCAACCCCGAGCACGAGGTGCGGCCGGCGACCGTCGACCAGGTGCGCGCTGCCGCCCAGGCCGGGGCCGTGCCGTGCGAGGTGTGTCGCCCGGACCGCGCCCTGAGATGACGGGCGCGAGCAGCGGGCGACCGGGGGTTGACCACGGCGGTTGGTCAAGCATCCAGGGCGGTTGACCAACCGCCGTGGTCAACCTCTCCGTTACCGTCCTGTGGCCCTTCCCTCTCCCCTACCGTCTCCCCTTCCCTCTCCCCTACCCCCAAAGTTGGTCAACCTCGGCCTGTTTCTGCAGGTCAGACGCAGTTTTCGGGCGGGTCGGATAGCCCGACACCCCTATATGTGCTCCCAGTGGGGCTCATTCCGGGGTGGGGGTGGGCGATCTGCCGACGGCGCGGCGTTGAGAGGCGTCGTGTCGGCCCAGGACGGACTCGCCCGAGCTGTGGGCCCAAGCGGCCGGGCGGGCCCGGCACGGCGGCCCACGCGCCGTTCTCCGGGCCCGCACGCCGTGCGGGTCGGCCGGGTGCTCAGCCGCTCGTTGAGGGCGGCAGGTCGGGGACCAGCGGCAGGAGGTGGCTCAGCAGGTGCTGGAGCACGACTTCGTCCCGGGTCGTGCAGGCGGCCGGGTCGTCGACTGGCGGGAGCGCCAGGAGCTCGCGGCACTCCTGGCACGTGGCGGGGGTGGGCTCGGGGATCGGCAGGCCGCGGTCGCGGTACGCGTGACATCTCGGTGCTTGCGTCGGGAACATGGTTGTGCTCTGCACGAGTCGGATTTTGCAGCCGGTGGCTCAGGAACGGCGGCGGCCGGCAGGTGGCATGACACCGACGGGGATCCGCCGGTGTTCATCCTGCTTCCCCGGTCACGGTTCTTGCTGCTGCTTCCACTCTT
>NZ_SMKC01000351.1 GCF_004348315.1 Streptomyces sp. 8K308
GGTCGGCGGGGGTGGGCATGGAACTGCCCGGCAGCTGCACGGCGGCGGCGCCGTGCGCGAGGGCGGCGGCCAGCGCCGCTGGGCCGCGGCCGCCCGAGGTCAGGAAGCCGGCGAGGGACGCGTCCCCGGCGCCGACGTCGCTGCGCACGGCGGCGACGGGCGCGGTCCCGAAGTACAGCCCGGTGTCGTCCACCAGGAGCTGGCCGGCCGCGCCGAGGCTGGCCAGCACGGCGCGCGCACCCGCGGCCCGGAGCTCCTCCGCGGCCTTGGCGGCCTCGCCGACCGTGGCGAGGCTGCGGCCGACCGCGGCGGCCAGCTCCTCCGCGTTGGGCTTGATGACGTCGGGCCGCTCGGTGAGCGCCCGCAGCAGGGCGGGTCCCGAGGTGTCCAGCGCGATCCGGGCGCCGGCGCGGTGGGTGCGCGCGACGAGCCGCGCGTACCAGCCGTCGTCGAGGCCGCGTGGCAGGCTGCCGCAGCAGGCGGTCCAGGAGGCGGCGGCCGCGTGTTCGCCGGCGGCCTCGAGCAGCGCCTCGCTCTCCGCGGCGGTCAGCTCGGGGCCCGCCGCGTTCAGCTTGGTGAGGGTGCCGTCCGGTTCGACGGCCGAGACGTTCACGCGGGTGCGGCCGGTGACCTGCACGGCGGCGACGTCGATGCCCTGGTTGGTCAGCAGCCGTTCGAGCAGCGCGCCCTCCGGGCCGCCGAGTGGCATGACGGCGGTGGTGCGGTGGCCGGCCGCCGCCACCGCGCGCGAGACGTTGACGCCCTTGCCGCCCGGGTCGACGCGGTCGCCGCCGGCCCGCAGCACGGCGCCGCGCTCCAGCGCCGGGATCTCGTAGGCGCGGTCCAGGCTCGGGTTGGGGGTGACGGTGAGGATCACGCGCGCCGCACCTCCGTGCCGGCGGCCTCGATGGCGCGGGCCTCCGCGTCCCCGAGGCCGGTGTCGGTGACCAGTACGTCCACCTGGCGCAGCGCACCGAACCTGGCGAAGTGTTCCTGGCCGAGCTTCCGGGAGTCGGCGAGCAGCACGACGCGGCGGGCGGCGCCGATCAGCGCCCGCTTGACCGCGGCCTCGGCGAGGTCGGGGGTGGTGAGCCCTGAGTCGGGGCCGAAGCCGTTGGTGGCGAGGAAGAGGACGTCGGCGGTGATCTCGCCGTAGGTGCGCAGCGCCCAGGCGTCGACGGCGGCCCTGGTGCGGTGCCTGACCCGGCCGCCGACCACGTGCAGCTCGATGCCGGGGTGGTCGGCGAGCCTGGCGGCCAGCGGCAGCGCGTGGGTGACGACGGTGAGGGCGGCGTCCAGCGGCAGGGCGGCGGCCAGCGCGGCCGTGGTGGTGCCGGCGTCGAGGATCACGCTGCCCTCGTCGGGCAGCTCGGCGAGTGCGGCCTGGGCGATGCGCTCCTTCTCGGCGACGGCGGTGGCCTCGCGCTCGGTGAGGTCGGGCTCGAAGTCGAGCCGGCCGACGGGGATGGCACCGCCGTGGACCCGGCGCAGCACGCCGGCCTTGACCAGGGTCTTCAGGTCGCGCCTGATCGTCTCGGCGGTGACCTGGAACTCGTCGGCGAGGGCGAGGACCTCAGCCCGGCCGCGCTCCCTGGCGAGCCGGAGGATCGCCTGCTGCCGCTCGGGTGCGTACATCTGTGTTTCTGCCCGTCCTATGCCCAGATATCTGTGGTTTGGCTCGGATGTTACGCCCGAGGCGCAGCGAAGTAAACAGATCCGGAAACTGTCTGGGCGCAAATGGGCTCGGTCGTCTCGGGCCGACGGCGCCGACGGCCGTCCGCGAACGCGGACCGGCCCCCGCGGCGATCGCCGCGGGGGCCGGTAGGGAGCGGGGAGGAGGCGAGGCTCAGTGCGCGAGCACCGGGACCGGCTCCGCCTCGCCGAGACCCTTCCCTCCCTCGGGCCGCGCCTGCGGGCCCCTGTTGTTGATCAGCAGCCCGGCGACCACGGCGGCGGCCACCAGGATCCCGAAGGCCCACCAGATCGCCGAGGTGAAGCCCTCCACCATGGCGGCCGGGTCGATCGGGAGCACGCCGTGCTCCTCGGCGTACGACGTGGTGGCGCTGGTCGCGACGGTGTTCAGCGCGGCGATGCCGATCGCGCCGCCCACCTGCTGCGACACGTTCACCATGGCCGAGGCCACGCCCGCGTCGGTCGGCCGCACGCCCGTCGTGGACAGGCTCATGGCCGGCATGAACGAGGTGCCCATGCCGAGGCCGAGCAGCAGCATGGCCGGCATCAGCAGGCCCGCGTAGGAGCTGTCCAGGCTGAGCTGGGTCAGCAGCAGCATGCCGAGCGAGGCGGTGAGCAGGCCGGGCACCATCAGGTTGCGCGGGGCCACCCGGGTGACCAGCCGCGCGCCGATCTGCGTCGAGCCGATGATCATGCCGACCACCATCGGCAGGAACGCGAAACCGGTCCTGACCGGCGAGTACCCGCGGACCACCTGGAGGTAGTAGGTCAGGAACAGGAACAGGCCGAACATCCCGATGATCGCCAGGCCGAGCGCGAGGTACGCGCCGCCCCGGTTCCGGTCGGTGATGACCCGCAGCGGCAGCAGCGGGGCCTTGACACGGGACTCGACGAGGGCGAACAGCGCGAGCAGCACGGCGGCGGCGACGAACATCGTCACGGTCAGGCTCTCGCCCCAGCCCTCGTGCTCGGCCCGGGTGAACCCGTAGACCAGGGCCACCAGACCGGTCGAGGCGAGGATGACGCCGGGGATGTCGAGGCGCGAGTGGTTGCGGGCCGACTCGGGCTCGCGGATCACCAGCATGGCACCGGCGGCGGCGACCACGGCGAACGGGATGTTCACGTAGAAGGTCCAGCGCCAGTCCAGGTACTCGGTGAGCGTGCCGCCGAGCAGCAGGCCGATGGCCGCGCCGGCACCGGCGATGGCGCCGTAGACGCCGAACGCCTTGGCGCGCTCCTTGGCGTCGGTGAACAGCACGGTCAGCAGCGAGAGCGCGGCGGGCGCGAGCAGCGCGCCGAAGACGCCCTGCAGGGCGCGGGAGCCGAAGAGCATGGCCTGGCTGGTCGCGGCGCCACCGAGCGCGGAGGCGAGCGCGAAGCCGATCAGGCCGATCGCGAAGGCGCGCTGCCGGCCCCACAGGTCGGCCACCCGGCCACCGAAGAGCAGCAGTCCGCCGAAGGCGAGGGCGTAGGCGGTGATCACCCACTGCGTGTTGGCCTGGCTGATGTCGAGATCCTGCTGGGCCGAGGGCAGCGCGATGTTCACGATGGTGCCGTCCAGCACGACCATCAGCTGGGCTATGGCGATGAATATCAGCGCCTTCCAGCGCCTGGGGTCGAGGGCGCCGGCAGCCTGGCTGACGGCGGATTCCGGTGGCATAAGGGTGGTTACCTCACGTTGTCGGGCTGATCGCTTGGGCTGATTTAGGGGCGCAAATGGGTCCCGAGGGTGTGCCTGCGTGGAGACAGACCCGCGTGGGAGGGAGAAGTCATCGCCGCTTCGGCGCGGCGGTGCGTCGGTGGTCAGGGGCGGCCCGGGGGGCCGGTCAGCGGAGCTCGTCCTTGAGGTCCTCGAAGTGCCTCGCTCGGCCGGGCAGCACGCTGCGTGCTGGCGTGCGCAGGCCGTCGAGGAAGATCTGCAGGTGGCGCAGGGCCAGGTCCTCGCTGCCTCCGCAGGTGCCGGGCAGCGGGAGCGTCAGGCGGCCGATCGCGATCAGCACGTCCCCGGCGCCCACGTCGCGGCGCAGCTGGCCCGAGGCGTGTGCCCGGGAGATCACCCGCTCGGTGATCTCCCGCATCTGCCGCTGGCTCTCGAGCAGGCGCGGGTCCTCCTTGTCGAGGTGGCCGGCGATCAGCGGGCAGAGCCCGCCGATGCGCTCCCGCGCGGCGCTGAGGACGAGGGTGGAGAGGGTCTCGAACGGATCGTGCTCCGCGGCCATGGCCGCCTCGGCGCGGTCGACGAGCTGTTGCTTCACGTAGAGCAATACATGGAGGAGGAGTGTCTTCCGATCGGGAAAGTGGCGGTACAGCGTGGCATTGCCGACGCCGGCGCGTCGAGCGATTTCATCCAGGGGCGCGTCCAGGCCGTGCAGGACGAACGACTCGCGCGCGGCGGCGAGGATGCGCTCGCGGTTCCGCATGGCGTCGGCACGGAGCCGAGGTGCCTTGGCGGTGGCGATGGTGCTCACGATGCCGCTCCCTGGGACCTGTCGCGCGAACGCCGGTCGGCGCCGCGATGAACAACCGGGGATCCGGTCCCCGGTTGAGTCGGACAGTGTCCAAAACGGAGAGAGCGTCCCCGGATATTTCGCGAGTCGCTGTGTTCTGAGTCACATGCCGCGGGCCCGGTGCCGAGCGGCGCAGCACAAAGCCTCGGCGCCGACGTGGCGCCGAGGCTCACGGTCCCTCTCTCACTGCTCGGTCGGTCAGCGCGCTGGCGGGGGGACGGCCCGACCGGCCGCCGTCACGCCGCCGCGTCGAATCCCGAGTCGTTCGCCATCCGCTTCAGCTCGAGCAGCGCGTGCTTCTCGATCTGGCGGATCCGCTCCCGGGTCAGACCGTGCTGCTTGCCCACCTCGGTGAGCGTGCGCTCCCGACCGTCCTCGATGCCGTACCGCGCCCTGATGATGGCCGCGGTGCGCGCGTCGAGCCGGCCGATCAGGTCCTCGAGGCCCTCCCGGCGCATCATCACCAGCACCGACTGCTCGGGCGTCGCCGCCGAGGTGTCCTCGAGCAGGTCGCCGAACTGCGTCTCACCCTCGTCGTCCACCGACATGTTCAGACTGACCGGGTCACGGGCCCAGTCCAGCACGTCCTGCACGCGCTCCGCCGTCGAGCCGAGCTCCTTCGCCACCTCCGCCGGCTCCGGCTCACGGCCGTGCTCGCGGTTGAACTCCCGCTGCACCCGCCGGATCCGGCCGAGCTCCTCGACCAGGTGGACGGGCAGCCGGATGGTGCGCGACTGGTCGGCTATCGACCGCGTGATGGCCTGCCTGATCCACCACGTCGCGTACGTCGAGAACTTGAATCCCTTGGTGTAGTCGAACTTCTCCACGGCCCGGACCAGGCCGGCGTTGCCCTCCTGGATCAGGTCGAGCAGCGGCAGACCGCTCCGCGGATACCGCCGCGCGACCGCCACGACCAGACGCAGGTTGGACCGGATGAACACGTCCTTGGCGCGCTCACCCGCCTTGACGAGCTCCTTCAGCTCCTCCTCGGAGGCCGAGGCCGAGGCGCTGCCGGCGACCGGCTCCTCCTCGCCCCGGAGAAGGCGCTCCGCGTACAACCCGGCTTCGATCGCGAGGGAGAGCTCCACCTCCCTCGCCGCGTCGAGCAGCGGGGTGCGGGCTATCTCGTCCAGGTACATCCCGACCAGGTCGCGCTCCGTGGCATCGCTGCCTGCGCTGGACCGGACACTGCCCGTCGTCTCGACACTGTCATCGGTGTCCGAACGCCGGGCGACGGCACGGGTTGCCATACGCGTGCTCCCTTGCGAAGTGATCAATTCCTACTCGAACCCACTCACATCGGGGTCCCTTGTCAGACCAGGACGGGGACGCCCCCTTGCCTCCCGCATCCGTAACGAATCAACGACGGGAATCCGGACAGAATTCCCAAGCGGTGCATCTTTTTCTCGGCGATGCAGTACCCTGCCCCACTGCGCCAGCCCCCCTGCTCCCCGTGGGACATCGCTCCCACATCCCTCAAGACGAACAACGCCCCCGCAAAGTTGCGCGAACGCCGTTTCCGCCCCGCGTCTCGCCCCGCTCGCCGTCCGTCCCCGCGGACCCTCCGGGTACCCGCCACCCGAACGCGTCATTCCACGGGCGCCCGGCCGATTCGGCGCTCCATCGTGGACGCATGCCGCACATACCCGGCCGCCGGGCCGTGCTAGCCGCCGGCGGGTCCATCGCCCTCCTGCTCGGCAGCACGCCCGGCACCGCGGTCGCCCCGCTGACCGGAACCCCGGCGCCCGGCTCCACCGCGGCCACCGCCTGTGCCCCCGAGGCACCCACTGGCCTCGCCGAGGGCCTGACCGAGACCATCGGCGCCACCCCCGGCTTCACCGACGCCACCGGCACCGTCTCGGCCCTCACCGTCTTCATCGACTTCCCCGACGCCGAGGCCGAGATCAGCACCCGCGAACGGTTCGCCGAGTTCTTCCCCGAGACCGCCGAGCACTTCGCCGCCAGTTCCTACGGGCGCCTCGACTACCGCGCTGTCCCCGTGCACCGCTGGCTGCGCATGTCCCAGCCCTTCGAGGACTACGGCATAGACCGGGGCGCCGGCTGGCGCCCCGACGATGACCAGGGCTACAACCGCCTGCTCCACGAGATAGTCGACGCCCTTGCCGACGACCCGGACTTCCCCGGCTTCGGCGACCATGACCTGATCAACGTCCTCGCCACCCCCAACGCCGGCCCCCCGGCCACCGAACAGGTGCTGTCCGTCACCTTCCCCGGCCGCGACCTCGTCCCCACGCCAGACGGCGGCGCGCTGCGCGACGTCAGCTTCATCTGGTCCCACCAGCCGGGCGACCCCTACCGGGTCCTGCTCCACGAGAACGGCCACGTCTTCGGCCTCCCCGACCTCTACTGGACCGATCACGCGCCCGCCCCCGACACCCTCGCCGGCCACTGGGACGTGATGGAGCAGGACTGGGGACCCGGCAACGACTTCCTCGCCTGGCACAAGTGGAAGCTCGGCTGGCTCGCCGCCGACCAGGTCGACTGCGTCGCCGAGGCCACCACCACCGAGCACGTCCTCACCCCCGTCGGCACCCCGGGCACCGAGGGCACCCGCCTCGTGGCCGTACGCACCGGCGAGCACGAGGCGCTCGCCATCGAGGTGCGCGCCCCCGGCGGCCTCGACGACGTCGTCTGCCGCCCCGGCGTCCTCGTCTCCCGGATCAGCACCGAGACCGCGAGCGGCCTCGGCCCGGTCCGCGTCGCCGACGCCACCCCCGGCAGCGCCGGCTGCCAACCCACGCCCGACCCCCAGGTCACCGCCGAGCTCACCGACGCCCCCTTCGTCCCCGGCGAGACCTTCCGGGACCGCGACGCCCGCGTCAGCGTGCACGTCCTTGACGCCGACGACGCCGGACGGCACCGGATACGCGTCACCCGCTGGTGACGTGGCCGCGCGGCGCGGGTAGGTTGCCGGTCAGCGCCGCGTGGGCGCCTCCCGCGGTCGGCCTGGGGCACATCCCACGACCGGCTGGGGGAGGGGCGAGAGCCCGGGGAG
>NZ_SMKC01000352.1 GCF_004348315.1 Streptomyces sp. 8K308
TCCCAGCGAGTAGAGCTCACCCTGCTGCCCATCGGCGCCCGCCCAGGCGCGGACGAGCCGGTCGGCGGCTGCGGGGCGGGCTGCGGCTGCGGGGGGGACGGCGATTTCGATGGGGCGTTCAACGCCGACCACGAGTACGACCCGCTGGAGTGCGGCCTCGACCCCGACCTCGCCGAGCTGATCGCCGCCGGCGGGCTCGACCCCGTCCAGGTCGAGGACATCGCCCACCTGGCCGTCGAGGAGGACCTGGACAACGGCGTCGACGTCACCACCGTCGCCACCATCCCCGAGGACGCCGTCGCCACCGCCGACTTCACCGCCCGCGAGGCCGGCACCGTGGCCGGGCTGCACGTCGTCGAGGCAGTGCTCTCCGTCGTCTGCACCGACGAGTTCGAGGTCGAGCGGCACGTCGCCGACGGCGACCGGGTGGCCGCCGGGCAGGTGCTGCTCACCGTCACCGCCCGCACCCGCGACCTGCTCACGGGCGAGCGCAGCGCGCTCAACCTGCTCTGCCGGCTCTCCGGTATCGCCACCGCGACCCGCGCCTGGGCCGACGCGCTCGCCGGCACCGGGGCCCGGGTCCGCGACACCCGCAAGACCACTCCAGGGCTGCGCGCCCTGGAGAAGTACGCGGTGCGCTGCGGCGGCGGCGTCAACCACCGTATGTCGCTCTCGGACGCCGCGCTGGTCAAGGACAACCACGTGATCGCGGCGGGCGGCGTCGCCGAGGCCTTCCGCCGGGTCCGCGAGGAGTTCCCCGGTGTGCCGGTGGAGGTCGAGGTCGACCGGCTCGACCAGCTCGAGCCCGTCATCGCCGAGGGCGCCGACCTGATCCTGCTCGACAACCTGACCCCCGAGGAGACGGCGGAGGCCGTGCGGATCGTCGCCGGCCGCGCCACCCTTGAGTCCTCGGGGCGGCTCACCCTGGCGAACGCCAGGGCCTACGCGGAGGCCGGCGTCGACTACCTGGCGGTCGGCGCGCTCACCCACTCGTCGCCGATCCTGGACATCGGGCTCGACCTGCGCGCGGAGGGGCGCGACTGACGATGCTGCTCACTATCGACGTCGGCAACACGCACACGGTGCTCGGCCTCTTCGACGGAGAGGAGATCGTGGAGCACTGGCGCATCTCCACGGACTCCCGGCGCACCGCGGACGAGCTCGCGGTGCTGCTCCAAGGGCTCATGGGCATGCACCCGCTGCTCGGCGAGGAGCTGGGCGATGGCATCGACGGCATCTCGATCTGCTCGACGGTGCCCTCCGTGCTGCACGAGCTGCGCGAGGTGACCAGGCGGTACTACGGGGACATCCCCGCGGTCCTGGTGGAGCCGGGCGTCAAGACCGGGGTGCCGATCCTCACGGACAACCCCAAGGAGGTCGGCGCCGACCGGATCATCAACGCGGTCGCGGCGGTCGAGCTCTACGGCGGCCCCTGCATCGTGGTGGACTTCGGCACCGCGACCACGTACGACGCCGTCTCGGCGCGCGGCGAGTACGCCGGCGGGGCGATCGCGCCCGGCATCGAGATCTCGGTCGAGGCCCTGGGCATGCGCGGCGCGCAGCTGCGCAAGGTGGAGCTGGCCAGGCCACGGCACGTGATCGGCAAGAACACGGTGGAGTCGATGCAGTCCGGCATCCTGTACGGCTTTGCCGGCCAGGTGGACGGCATGGTGGAGCGGATGTCGCGGGAGCTGGCCGACGACCCGGACGACGTGACGGTGATCGCCACCGGCGGTCTCGCGCCGATGGTGCTGCGCGAGTCGACCGTCATCGACGAGCACGAGCCCTGGCTCACGCTCGTGGGCCTGCGCCTGGTCTACGAGCGGAACGTCTCGCGCGGCTGAAGCGGCCGAAGCGGCTGAACACGCCGGGGTGGCCGAGGTTCGCTGCAAATTGTCTGTTTACCACTTAATGTCGGTTTATGGTTACGTCCCAGGGTTCCCAGGGTTCCCCCACCCCCAGCGGTGAAGGGGAAGAGACCGGCAAGCGGCAGCAGCAGCGCCGTCCCTCGACGTCCCGGCCGATTCCCACCCCGGCGGAGGTCTTCCCGCCGCGTCGCAAGCGCCGGCCGGCGCCGTCACCGCCCCAGGAGCCGGGCGAGCGCGAGGAGGGGCGTGAGGGGGACGAGGGAGGCGACCGTCAGGCGGGTCGGTAGGCTGTGTGGCGGCCCGCGGCGCACATTCCGTGGGTGAGTCCAAGGGAGGTCCGCTGTGGACTACATCGCCGCACTCTTTCCCCCGACCGTGATGGCTGTCGCCTTCGCCGCGCTGATCGTGACGATCGTGCGGTCCCAGGGTGGGGCCAACAAGTACAAGGAGGACGCGGCCGTGGACGCGGCGATCGCCGCCCGCGAGAGCGGCAAGCCGGTCGACCCGAGCTGACCCCGCCGCTCTCCGCCGCTTCCCTCCGCCTCCTCGCGCCCGCCCGCTCCCGCGCACGCCCCGAACGCCGCATCCGCCCCTTTTGCCTCCCCGCGGCTATTCTTCATCCTGTGCCTCGACCACTGGGAGAGCTGGAAGACGCGGTGATGAGCCGGGTATGGGAGTGGAACCGGCCCGTCACCGTGCGAGAAGTTCTCGAGGATCTGCGCCGCGAGCGTTCGATCGCCTATACGACGGTGATGACCGTTCTCGACAACCTGCACCAGAAGGGCTGGGTGCGCCGCGAGCAGGAGGGTCGCGCCTATCGCTATGAGGCGATCTCCACTCGGGCGGCCTACTCGGCCGCTTTGATGAATGATGCATGGGCCGAGAGTGACAACGCGGCCGCCGCCCTCGTGGCTTTCTTCGGCATGATGTCCGCCGAGCAGACGGAGGCTTTGCGTGACGCCCTGCGTGTGGTCGATGTCGCGGGAGTGACGCTCACCGCCAGGGATGAGCCGGCCGGGTCCGCGGGCGCGGTATCGCGTGGCGAGGGTCGGCAAGGGGAAGCTCCCGAAGGCGAAGCTCCCGATCGCGAAGCCGCCGAAGACGAAGCCCCCGAAGGCGAAGGGGAAGGCGCTCGGCGATAGCCTCCGCTTGTGCGGGAAACCCCAACAGAAGTCACTGTCCGCCGTGCCAGGACTACGGATGTCCGCTCGGTGCGCCGTCTCATCGACGTCTACTCGCGGGAACGGATCCTGCTCGACAAGGCCACGGTCACCCTTTACGAGGACATTCAGGAGTTCTGGGTGGCCGAGCGTGACCTGGACGGCGAGGTGGTGGCCTGTGGTGCGCTCCACGTGATGTGGGAGGACCTGGCCGAGGTGCGCACGCTGGCCGTGGATCCCCAGCTGAGGGGGCACGGAGTGGGCCACCGGGTGCTGGAGAAGTTGCTGGGGACCGCCCGCTGGCTCGGGGTGCGTCGCATTTTCTGTCTGACCTTCGAAGTGGAGTTCTTCAGTCGACACGGGTTCATCGAGATCGGTGACGCTCCCGTGGATGGGGACGTCTACAGCGAGCTGCTGCGTTCCTATGACGAGGGTGTCGCCGAGTTCCTGGGGCTTGAACGCGTGAAGCCCAACACATTGGGTAACAGGCGGATGCTGCTGCATCTCTGATTCTCGACTCCCGATGACGCTTCGATGACGGTTATGTCCGAATCGTCCCATCGTGTCTTATCAGATGCGATGTAATCACGAGCCCAGGGTTTGTGTTTTCTCGGGAATGGCGGTTTGATTACACGGCAGTACCCTATTGGTATTCGGCGACTATGAATGAGGAGTAGCCCGGTGGCACAGAAGGTTCAGGTCCTTCTCCTCGATGACCTCAGTGGCGGCGAGGCGGACGAGACGGTTACGTTCGCGCTGGACGGCAAGACTTACGAGATCGACCTCAACACGGATAACGCGGAGAAGCTTCGCGACGCCCTTGAGCCCTATGTGAAGGCGGGTCGTCGGGCCGGCGGCGCCAGGGCGGCGCGCGGTCGCGGTCGGGCCGCGGTGGCTCCCGGTGCGGGCTCGAGCAGCCAGGACACCGCGAAAATCCGCGCGTGGGCCAAGGAGAACGGATACGAGGTCAATGACCGCGGTCGCGTGCCCGCCAACATTCGCGAGGCATACGAGAAGGCGGGCGTCTGATCCCGCGGGGCTCGCAGTGGCCCTCTCCCCGGCCGGAGGCCGGGAGGCGCGGCCGAACCGGCTCTCCTCTCCGGGGGGTCGCCCGTGACCGGGCGACCCCCCGAGGCGCACCCGGGCCCGGCCACGCCGGCGGTCACCCTCCGTCGAGGTACCGCCGCTCGGGGTGTTCGCGTTCGCCCGTAGCGGATGTCGGTGGCTGTCCGGGCATGGAGTGTCAGCCTGGAGGGGTAGGCAGTTCCTGACGGATGATGGGCACTCTCCTGGATGAGGGGGGCGGTGGTGGTGGGTCCGGGTGCGTTCCTCAGCGGCGTTCGCCGACGGCGTAGTCCTCTGGGGTGCCAATCCTTGGCCCACGGGAACATCGTCTCGCACCATCGGGTTGGAACTGTTGTCGCCTGTTCGGGGCACGGCGCCGGGGACAGGAGCACACAGTTGGAATGAGCGGTCCCCCGTTGCGGGACTAAGCTGCGGAAGGACAGGGAGGGGACCGACCCCTTTACTGCCTGACCGCTCTGAGGAGCGATTAACGATGTTCGAGAGGTTCACCGACCGTGCGCGGCGGGTTGTCGTCCTGGCTCAGGAAGAGGCCCGGATGCTCAACCACAACTACATCGGCACCGAGCACATCCTCCTGGGCCTGATCCACGAGGGTGAGGGTGTCGCCGCTAAGGCCCTGGAGAGCCTCGGGATCTCGCTTGAGGCGGTCCGCCAGCAGGTGGAGGAGATCATCGGCCAGGGCCAGCAGGCCCCGTCCGGGCACATCCCCTTCACGCCCCGGGCCAAGAAGGTCCTGGAGCTTTCGCTGCGTGAGGCGCTCCAGCTCGGCCACAACTACATCGGCACCGAGCACATCCTGCTCGGCCTGATCCGCGAGGGCGAGGGCGTCGCCGCCCAGGTCCTCGTGAAGCTGGGCGCCGATCTGAACCGGGTGCGGCAGCAGGTCATCCAGCTGCTCTCCGGTTACTCGGGCGGCAAGGAGGCCGCCACCGCCGGCGCGCCGTCCGAGGGCACGCCGTCCACCTCCCTCGTCCTCGACCAGTTCGGCCGGAACCTCACCCAGGCCGCCCGCGAGTCCAAGCTCGACCCGGTCATCGGGCGCGAGAAGGAGATCGAGCGGGTCATGCAGGTGCTGTCCCGCCGCACCAAGAACAACCCGGTCCTCATCGGCGAGCCCGGCGTCGGCAAGACGGCAGTCGTCGAGGGCCTGGCCCAGGCCATCGTCAAGGGCGAGGTGCCCGAGACCCTGAAGGACAAGCACCTCTACACCCTGGACCTCGGCGCCCTGGTCGCCGGCTCCCGGTACCGCGGTGACTTCGAGGAGCGCCTGAAGAAGGTGCTCAAGGAGATCCGCACCCGCGGCGACATCATCCTGTTCATCGACGAGCTGCACACCCTGGTGGGTGCGGGCGCCGCCGAGGGCGCGATCGACGCCGCCAGCATCCTCAAGCCGATGCTGGCCCGTGGCGAGCTGCAGACCATCGGCGCGACCACGCTGGACGAGTACCGCAAGTACCTGGAGAAGGACGCGGCCCTGGAGCGCCGCTTCCAGCCCATCCAGGTCGCGGAGCCGTCGCTGCCGCACACCATCGAGATCCTCAAGGGCCTGCGCGACCGGTACGAGGCGCACCACCGCGTCTCGATCACCGACTCGGCCCTGGTCGCCGCGGCCCAGCTGGCCGACCGGTACATCTCGGACCGCTTCCTGCCGGACAAGGCCATCGACCTGATCGACGAGGCCGGCTCCCGGATGCGGATCCGCCGGATGACCGCGCCGCCGGACCTGCGCGAGTTCGACGAGAAGATCGCCAGCGTGCGCCGCGAGAAGGAGTCCGCGATCGACTCGCAGGACTTCGAGAAGGCCGCCTCGCTGCGGGACAACGAGAAGCAGCTCCTGACCGCCAAGGCGCAGCGCGAGAAGGAGTGGAAGTCCGGCGACATGGACGTCGTCGCCGAGGTGGACGAGGAGCTGATCGCCGAGGTCCTGGCGGCCTCGACCGGCATCCCCGTCTTCAAGCTGACCGAGGAGGAGTCCTCGCGCCTGCTCCGCATGGAGGACGAGCTGCACAAGCGCGTCATCGGCCAGGAGGACGCCATCAAGGCGCTTTCGCAGGCCATCCGGCGGACCCGCGCCGGCCTGAAGGACCCCAAGCGCCCCGGTGGCTCGTTCATCTTCGCCGGCCCGTCCGGCGTGGGTAAGACCGAGCTGTCCAAGACGCTGGCGGAGTTCCTCTTCGGCGACGAGGACGCGCTGATCTCCCTCGACATGTCGGAGTTCGGCGAGAAGCACACCGTCTCCCGGCTCTTCGGCTCCCCGCCCGGCTACGTCGGGTACGAGGAAGGGGGCCAGCTGACCGAGAAGGTGCGCCGGAAGCCGTTCTCCGTGGTCCTCTTCGACGAGGTCGAGAAGGCCCACCCGGACATCTTCAACTCGCTGCTGCAGATCCTGGAGGACGGTCGCCTGACCGACTCCCAGGGCCGGGTCGTGGACTTCAAGAACACGGTCATCATCATGACGACCAACCTCGGCACCCGGGACATCTCCAAGGGCTTCAACATGGGGTTCGCGGTGGCCGGCGACGTCGCCACCGGGTACGACCGGATGAAGGCCAAGGTCAACGACGAGCTGAAGCAGCACTTCCGGCCGGAGTTCCTGAACCGTGTCGACGACACGGTGGTCTTCCACCAGCTGACGCAGGACGACATCATCAAGATCGTCGACCTGATGATCGCCCAGGTGGACGACCGGCTGAAGGACCGGGACATGGGCATCGAGCTGTCGACGGAGGCCAAGCTGCTGCTGGCCAAGCGCGGCTACGACCCGGTGCTCGGCGCCCGGCCGCTGCGGCGGACGATCCAGCGGGACATCGAGGACGTGCTGTCCGAGAAGATCCTCTTCGGCGAGCTGCGGCCCGGCCACATCGTGGTCGTCGACACCGAGGGCGAGGGTGCGGACAAGGTCTTCACCTTCCGGGGCGAGGAGAAGTCCTCCCTCCCGGACGTCCCCCCGGTCGAGCAGGCGGCCAAGGGCGGCCCGAACCTCTCCAAGGAGTGACCTGACCGCTTCCGCCAGCCAGGCGGTGATCGGCGCCCCCGCCACCCTCGAAAAAGGGCGGCGGGGGCGCCGCCGTGTGTGGGGCGCGTCGCTCAGTAG
>NZ_SMKC01000353.1 GCF_004348315.1 Streptomyces sp. 8K308
GCCGACGGGGGTGAGGCGGGTGGTGTCGTGGTGCACGGCCGAGGCCGGCGGGTCGGTGACCGCCGGCAACGCGGCCGTGCTGGCGGCCGACGGCAGGGCAAGCGGCTGGGTGACGTCCTGGGCGTTCGGCGGCAGGGCCAGCGGCCGGCTCAGGTCGTCGACGAGGGCCAGGGCGCGACGGCCCGCGACCGCGCCGCCCGCGTCGGACAGCACGCCGCGCAGCGCCGTGGACGCCTCGAGCTCGGCGCGCGCCCTGGCCAACTGCCCCTGGCAGATGGCGAGCACGCCCAACTCGTGGTGGAAGTAAGCCTGTTGTGCTACCGCGCCGGCGCCACGCGCCGACTCGGCGCCGCTGCGCAGCACCCGCTCCCAGACGTTCCAGCGGAGCGAGGCGGCGAGCGCGGGCGCGGCGACCCGCGCGAGGTCGGCGACGGCGACCGCGTGGCCGGCGCGCTGCGCGGCCTGGACCACGCTCGGCAGCACCTCGGCCTCGGCTGCCGCGTCCGCGCCGGTGACGCCGCGGCGGCCGAACCACGCCGCGTAGTGCTGGGCCGCGGCGAGCGACCTGGCCTCGGCGCCCTCCGCGTACCCGGCGCCGAGCAGGTCGCCGAGTGCGGCGGAGGTGAGCCGGTGGCGGGCGCCGATCGGGCTGAGCAGGCCGCTGGCCACCAGCGCGGCGTGCTGGTCGGGGGCGGCGGGGTCGCCGGCGAGGGTGAGCAGCCGCTCGGGCCCAGGCACGACGTCGCCAAGCGCCACCGCGAGGCGCAGGATCTCGCGGGCGCCCTCGGGCAGGGCCTCGGCGAGCGCGAGGGTGAGGCCGGCCGGCTCGGGCAGCTCGGCACCGCCGGAGGGTGCCCCGTCGCGCAGCCGCAGCAAGGCGCCGGCCTGGACGAAGCACTGCGGCAGGCCCTCGCTGTGGAACCAGAGGTCGCCGGCCCAGTCGGCCTCCACGTCGGTCAGCGGGCGGGCGACGGCGAGTTCGAGCAGTTCGAGGCAGGCGGTGCGGCTGAGGCCGCCGATGGTGAGCTCGGTGACCTGGGAGCGCTCGCCGGGGGCCGGCACGCCGGGGCGCGCGGATATGAGAAAGGCGCACTCGGGCGTGGCCTCCAGGATCTCGTCGAGCGCCGTGCCGCCGAACTCGATGTCGTCGATGACCACCACGGCGCCGACCTCGCGCAGCTCGGCGACCAGCTCGGTGGGGCCCGGGCGGTAGCCGGGGGTGTGGTGGACGGCGGCGTACAGCTCGTGCAGCAGGTCCCTGGGCCCGCGCCGGTAGCCGCTGAGCCGGATGACGCCGTAGGGCGCGAGCTCGGCGCAGTCGCGGGCGACGGCGGCGAGCAGGGTGCTGCGGCCGCTGCCCGCGGGTCCGGTGAGGCGGACGGAGCGGCCGCGGGCCAGCAGCCGGTAGAGGCGGTGCCGCTCCTCCTCGCGCTCGAGCAGCGGGCCGTCGAGGGCGGGCGCCGGACTCTCGCCGCCGGGGGCCCGGCGCGGGGCTATCGGGCGACGCCCCGGCGGGCAGGAGACGATCTCGCTGCCGTCGACGGGGTTGACGGTGAGGAGGAAGTCCCCGGCGACCAACTCAACCATCAGGCGGGGTCCTTCGGCCGATCCGTCCGCGTCCCGGGACGGCTCACCGTAGGGTACGGGGTGGTTGAGGTCCATGGTCAGTGTCTCTCGCGCGGTCCGGGGAGCTTGGCTGCCCCCACGCTACCGCCGCCGCCCGACGCTTCGCACAAGCGGGCAGGTCACCGTGGGATCACGGAGCAGGCGGGTCACGGCGCGATGGTGAGGACGCGGTGCAGCCGGGTGGCCACCAACACCCGCCGCATACGCGGCGGCACGTCGTGCAGCACCAGGCGCCGGCCGCAGCGACCGGCCCTGCGGTGGGTGCCCATGATGACGCCGAGCCCGGTGGCGTCCCACGAGTCGAGCCCGGCCAGGTCGAGCACCAGGTCGCCGTCGCCGGCGTCCACCGCGCGGTGCAGGGCGGTCCTGGCGTCGTGCGCGCTGCGCACGTCGAGCCGCCCGGCGACGACCAACCTCGCGTGGTCGCCCCTGATGTGCATGGATGACTCCCCGATTCCGTGGTGGTGACAGCGGCAGATGGTGCTGACGGTGATTCAGAGTTCAAGGGTTCAGACTTATACAGCAGACGGTGCCGTGGGTGACGGGGTTGCCAGCCGTGCTCAAACCGATACCGAAACCCGGTTCGCGATCACCCGGCCGAGTGACCGGGTGGTCGCGGCGGTCAGTAGCGGTAGAAGCCACGGCCGGTCTTGCGCCCGAAGTCGCCGGCGTCGACCATCCGGCGCATCAGCTCGGGGGGCGCGAACTTCTCGTCCCTGGACTCCGCGTAGATGTTCTCGGTGGCGTGGCTGAGGATGTCGACGCCGGTGAGGTCGGCCGTGGCCAGCGGCCCCATGGCGTGGCCGAAGCCGAGCTTGCAGGCGAGGTCGATGTCCTCCGCCGAGGCGACGCCGGCCTCGTAGAGCTTGACGGCCTCCACCACCAGCGCCGAGATCAGCCGGGTGGTGACGAACCCCGCGACGTCGCGCTCGACGACGATGCAGGTCTTGCCGGTGGACTCGGCGAACTCCCGGGCGGTGGCCAGGGTCTCGTCGCTGGTCCTGAGGCCGCGGACCAGCTCGCACAGGCTCATCAGCGGCACCGGGGAGAAGAAGTGGGTGCCCACGACGCGCTCGGGGTGCCGGGTGGCGGCGGCGAGCTTGGTGATGGGGATGGCCGAGGTGTTGGAGGCCAGCACGGTGGTGTCCTTGACCAGGCCGTCCAGGGTGCGGAACAGCTCGCGTTTGACCTCGACCTGCTCGAAGACGGCCTCCACCACGATGTCGGCGTCGGCCACGGCGTCGAGCTCGGTGCTCGTGGTGATCCGCTCGAGCGCGGCGGCCGCCTCGCCCTCCGCGAGCTTGCCCTTCTCAACGAACCTGGCCCAGGACGCCTGGACGCCCTCGATGCCCCGCCGCAGCGCCTCCTCGGTGGTGTCGACCACGGTGACCCGCCAGCCCGCCTGCGCGGCGACCTGCGCGATGCCGGAACCCATCAGTCCGGCGCCGATGACGGCGAGTTCCCTGGCCACGTGATCTCCCTCGATCCGGTGCGAGTTAAGGGGTGCACGACCCTACTACCCACGGGTAGCCGTTCGGCACGGCGCACGGGCGGGAAGAGACGCGCGTCACGCGTCGGGGCGCCTTGCGTAGTCGAGGACGCGGTCGCTCATCAGCCACTGGGCGTCGTCCAGCATCTCCAGCATGCGCTTGGCGGCCACGGGCACCGGCTCGTCGTTCAGCAGGCAGAAGCCACCGGTGCGGAACACGCTGGCCTGGACGGACATCAGGTGCTCGGCGATCAGCTCGGGGATCCGGTCGTCGGGGGCGGCGCCGGCCTCCGCGCGCAGCACCTCGGCGAGCCGCTGGCCGGTCTGCTGCTGCATCTCGCGCAGCCGGTGCAGCAGGGCGGGGGAGCCGAACGCGGTGCGCATGAACCTGCCGTATCCCTCGCTCAGCCCGACCCAGGGCCGGCGCTCCTCGATGTCCTGCCGCAGCCCGCGGAGGATCGCCTCGGTCGCCGACTCGCCGGGGAACCGCTCAAGCACCCGGCGCGCGGGGCGCTCGATGTTGTCGGCGGCGCGGTCGAAGAACAGGTCCTCCTTGGCGGGGAAGTAGTTGTAGACCGTGTTGACCGAGACCTCGGCGGCCTCGGCGATCTCCGCCACGGTGACCGCGTCGAACCCACGCTCGATGAACAGCCCGGTGGCGACGTCGGAGATGTGCTGCCGCGTCTGTTGCTTCTTGCGCTCTCTCAGGCCGCTCATGACCTCATCGTAGCCATCCTTGACCAACTTAAAACTTGGGGACGTTGCAATCTTTCAGTGACCCTGCTTTTCTAGGGGGCATGGCACCGATCCTCACCACCCACGACCTCGCCCGCACCTTCCAGACCAAGCGCGGCACGGTGGAGGCCGTCCGCGGCATCGACATGTCCGTCGAGCCCGGCGAGATCCTCGGCTTCCTCGGCCCCAACGGCGCCGGCAAGAGCACCACCCTGCGCATGCTCACCACCCTCCTCGCGCCCACCAGGGGCAGCGCCACCATCGCCGGCCACGACCTGGCCCGCGCCCCGGAGGCCGTCCGCCGGGTCATCGGCTATGTCGCGCAGTCCAGCGGCGTCGCCCCCGACGAGCTGGTGCGCGACGAACTCGTCTTCCAGGGCCGCCTCTACCGGCTGCCGCGCACCGAGGCGGAGGCCAGGGCCGAGGAACTGGCCGCCGAGCTCGACCTGACCGAGCTGCTCGGCCGCAGGTGCTCGGAGCTCTCCGGCGGCCAGAAGCGCCGCCTCGACATCGCCCTGGCGCTCGTCCACCGCCCCGAAATGCTCTTCCTCGACGAGCCCACCACCGGGCTCGACCCGGGCAGCCGCGCCGACCTGTGGGACCTGATCCGCCGCGTCCGCGGCCGGCAGGGCACCACCGTCTTCCTCACCACCCACTACCTGGACGAGGCCGACGAGCTCTCCGACCGGCTGGTCGTCGTCGACGGCGGCCGGGTCGCGGCCGAGGGCACCCCGCTCCAGCTGAAGACCCGCCACGGCGGCTCGCCGGACGCCTCCCTGCAGGACACCTTCATCGCCATCACCGGACGCGGCCCCAAGAAGGACGACCTCGCGCCCGTCGCCCTCTGAACCCCGAGCCGGTCTCCCCGAGCCCACCCCGCAGCGAAGGAATCACCGCCACCATGTCCCACCTGCTCGCCGACACCCGCGTCGTCTACGGCCGCTACCTCCGGCAGACGCTGCGCTCCCACATCGGCCTCGTCTTCGGACTGCTCCAACCCACCCTGTTCCTCGCCTTCTTCGGGCCGCTGCTCGAGGACGTGCCGCTGGGCGGCAGCGGCGACTCCTGGCAGACCCTCGTCCCCGGCCTGCTCGTCCAACTCGGCCTGTTCTCCGCCGCGTTCGCCGGATTCGGCATCATCATGGAGAAGCAGCTCGGCATCGTGGAGCGGATGCGGGTAACGCCGGTCAGCCGGCTGGCGCTGCTGCTCGGCCGGGTGCTGCGGGACGCCACCCAGCTGCTCGTGCAGTCCCTGCTGCTCGTGCTGCTCGGCGTCGCGTTCGGGCTGCGCGCCCCGGTCCTCGGCGTGCTAATCGGCTTCGCCTTCGTCAGCCTGCTCGGCGTCTCGCTCGCCTCGCTGTCCTATGCCTTCGCGATGCGGGTCAACACCATCCAGGAGTTCGCCCCGGTCATCAACTCGATCAACCTGCCGGCGATGCTGCTTTCCGGCATCCTGCTGCCGATGGCCCTGGCGCCGGTGTGGCTCGACACCGTCTCCCACTTCGTGCCGTTCCGCTACCTGGTGGACGCCGTCCGGGCGGCCTTCGTCGGCGACTACGGCGGCGACATGGCCCTCGGCGCGCTGGTCGCGGTCGGCCTCGCGGTCGTCTCCATTACTTTGGGCACCCGCATCTTCCGCAAGGCGGGCGCGTAGCCGCTCCACGGCGCGAGCCCGCGTCGAGCGCCGGTGCGCCGGCCAGGCCCTGTCCGGGCGGTCTTCGCGGATCGCCCCTTGGCTCCCCCAGGCCTGGCGGCCCGGGTGGGGGCGCCCCCAGCCGCTTCGCCCAAGGCGCCGCACGCGGCGGAGCCGCCCATCGGCAGCAGCGCGGCTCATACCTGACCGTACTCGCGCGCGGCGTGGGGCAACGCAGCGAGGTGCCATAGCTGGCGGAGCGGGCCGGCAAGGTCGCCCGGACAGGGCCTACGCTCAGCCCATGGTGAATCTCACGCGGATCTACACCCGCACCGGGGACCAGGGGACCACCGCGCTCGGCGACAACAGCCGGGTGCCCAAGACCGACGCCCGCATCGCCGCCTACGCCGACGCCAACGAGGCCAACGCCGTCATCGGGACGGCGTTGGCCCTCGGCCAGCTGTCGGACGAGGTGCGCGCCGTGCTCGTCCGGGTGCAGAACGACCTCTTCGACGTCGGCGCCGACCTGTGCAACCCCGTCGTCGCCGAGCCCGAGTTCCCGCCGCTGCGCGTCGAACAGCGCTACGTCGACCGCCTGGAGGAGGACTGCGACCGCTTCCTCGCCGACCTCGACAAGCTGCGCAGCTTCATCCTCCCCGGCGGCGCCCCGGGCGCCGCCCTGCTGCACCAGGCGTGCACCGTGGTCCGCCGCGCGGAGCGCAGCACCTGGGCCGCCCTCGAACTGCACGGCGACACGATGAACCCGCTGACCGCCACCTACCTCAACCGGCTCTCCGACCTGCTGTTCATCCTCGCCAGGACGGCCAACAAGGAGACCGGCGATGTGCTCTGGGTGCCGGGCGACAACCGGTGACGCTCCGCTAGCGTTCATGACGCTTCGCTGAGGGCCAGGACGGCGGTCGCGGGCCCCGTCGCCGGCACCCGGGGGTGCCGGCCGGTGTCACGGCTCGTTCCGCCGGACCGCTTCCTCGGGCGTCAGCCCGCTGGCCTTGCCTGGCCAGATCGTGTAGTAGAGGGCGACCAGGGCGTGGATGCCGACCGCCCTGGCGGCCGCGCCCTCGGTCGAGCGGAGCGGGGACGCCGCGTCCGCGTCGTCGATCAAGAGGATCATGGCCTCGATCACCACGACCGCGATGGCGGCGGCCAACAGCGTCCTCGTCCAGATCCGCCACTCGTAGGCGCTGCGCTCCCTGCCGTACAGCTCCAGCTTCGGCGGCCTGGGACCGCCGCCCAGGCGGTGGGCGGCGTGCCGGTCGGCCCAGGCGATCACCGAGTGACCGTAGGCGACGGTGAAGCCGAGGTAGAGCGCGGCGAGGCCGTGCGTGTAGGACGGTTCGCCGCCGTCTCTGAGGTCCCAGGCCGTGGCGGCCAGCAGCAGCACGTCGATCAGCGGCACCGCGAGCAGCAGCACGGTGCTCGCCCGCCGCCTGCGCAACAGGTAGCGGACGGCCAGGCCGGCCGCGAGCACCACCCAGAAGGCGACCTCGGCGGCCAGGATGAAAGCGACGATCACGGCAACGACTCCTTCCCCCGTCGCCTCCATGCTCGACCGGCACCGGCCCCGCCGCGTCCGCTTCCCCGGTGATCCTCGGGCCTCCCGGCTGCATCCTTCGATGTAGGCCGGACGAGGGTCCCGGCCGCCGCCGCGACGTGTTTCGATGGAGCGGTGCGCCGCCCACCCCGCCC
>NZ_SMKC01000354.1 GCF_004348315.1 Streptomyces sp. 8K308
GCCCGGTCCGTGGCCGGCCAGAACCCGGCCACCCCCGGCCCACATAGTGAGACGCCACTCGTGCTCGCTTGACACCCGGCGGGCAGGGGAGCAAGGTCGGACCCATGCACTCCCGAATTCTCGTACTTGGATGGCGCGTCGGCTGACCTCGGACAATCCGTGGCCCCCAGCGACGCGCTCCCCCTCGCATGCCTCACGGCACGAGGGGTTTTTTGTTGCAGCGACGCCGTCAGGGACGACGTCGGAACCCGCATCCGCACCCAGCTTCACCACCCTCACCACCCCGAGAAGAGAACGTCGATGACCGAGCAGGCCACCGGGGCACCCAAGCCGCAGCCACGGGCCCCCCGAGGCGGAGCACCGCAGCCCACCGCCACCGTCGAGCACGTCACGGGCGCCCAGTCCCTCATCCGCTCCCTCGAAGCGGTCGGCGCGGACACCGTCTTCGGCATCCCCGGCGGCGCCATCCTCCCCGCCTACGACCCGATGATGGACTCCACCAAGGTCCGCCACATCCTCGTGCGCCACGAGCAGGGCGCAGGACACGCCGCCACGGGCTACGCCCAGGCCACCGGCAAGGTCGGCGTCTGCATGGCCACCTCGGGCCCCGGCGCCACCAACCTGGTCACCCCCATCGCCGATGCCCACATGGACTCGGTGCCGCTGGTCGCCATCACGGGACAGGTGGCCGGCCCCTCCATCGGCACCGACGCCTTCCAGGAAGCCGACATCTGCGGCATCACCCTGCCCGTCACCAAGCACAACTTCCTGGTCACCGACCCCGCGGAGATCCCGCGCACCATCGCCGAGGCGTTCCACATCGCCGCCACGGGCCGCCCAGGGCCCGTCCTGGTCGACATCGCCAAGGACGCCCTGCAGGCCAGGACCGTCTTCTCCTGGCCGCCCACCACCGACCTGCCGGGCTACCGCCCGGTGAGCCGCCCGCACGCCAAGCAGATCCGCGAGGCCGCCCGGCTGATCGCCCAGGCCAGGCGCCCCGTCCTCTACGTCGGCGGCGGTGTCATCAAGGCCGGCGCCTCCGCCGAGCTGCGTGAGCTGGCCGAGCTGACCGGCGTCCCGGTCACCACCACCCTGATGGCCCTCGGCGCCTTCCCCGACAGCCACCGTCAGCACCTGGGCATGCCCGGCATGCACGGCTCGGTCGCCGCCGTCACCGCGCTCCAGCGGGCCGACCTGATCGTCGCCCTCGGCGCCCGCTTCGACGACCGCGTCACCGGCAGGATCGACTCCTTCGCGCCGCACGCCAAGATCGTGCACGCCGACATCGACCCCGCCGAGATCGGCAAGAACCGGGTCGCCGACGTCCCCATCGTGGGCGACGTCAAGGACGTGATGGCCGACCTGACCGCCGCGCTGCGCGCCGACGACCCCGCCACCGCGGCCGGCCCCGACGCCGCCGAGCGCTACGCCGCCTGGTGGGAGCAGCTCGACCGCTGGCGCGAGACCTACCCGCTGGGCTACGACCTGCCCGAGGACGGCACCCTCTCCCCGCAGCAGGTCATCGAACGCATCGGCCAGCTCGCCCCCGAGGGCACCGTCTTCACCGCGGGCGTCGGCCAGCACCAGATGTGGGCCGCCCACTACCTGCCCTTCGAGCGCCCCGGCACCTGGCTCAACTCCGGCGGCCTGGGCACCATGGGCTACGCGGTCCCCGCCGCGCTCGGCGCCAAGGCCGGCCGTCCCGAGGCCCCCGTCTGGGCCATCGACGGCGACGGCTGCTTCCAAATGACCAACCAGGAACTGGTCACCGCCGCGCTCAACGACATCCCGATCAAGGTCGCCATCATCAACAACGGCGCCCTGGGCATGGTCCGCCAGTGGCAGACCCTCTTCTACAACCAGCGCTACTCCAACACCGTGCTGCGCGAGGGTCCCGAGGTCAAGGGCACCCGGATCCCCGACTTCGTCAAGCTGGCGGAGGCCATGGGCTGCGTCGGCCTGCGCTGCGAGGACCCGGACCAGCTCGACGCCGTGATCGAGAAGGCCAACGCCATCAACGACCGGCCCGTCGTGATCGACTTCATCGTCCACGAGGACGCCATGGTGTGGCCGATGGTCGCCGCCGGCACCTCCAACGACGAGGTGATGGCCGCCCGCGGCGTGCGCCCCGACTTCAGCGACGCCGGCGACTGACCGACCAGGACCGACCCACCCCCGAAGGCAGCCAACCCCATGTCCAAGCACACGCTCTCCGTCCTGGTCGAGAACAAGCCCGGCGTCCTCGCCCGGATCACCTCGCTCTTCTCCCGGCGCGGCTTCAACATCGACTCGCTCGCCGTCGGCACGACCGAGCACCCGGAGGTGTCCCGCATCACCATCGTCGTCAGCGTCGAGGCGCTGCCGCTCGAGCAGGTCACCAAGCAGCTCAACAAGCTGGTCAACGTCCTCAAGATCGTCGAGCTCGACCCGTCGGCCGCCGTCCACCGGGAGCTCGTTCTGGTGAAAGTTCGCGCCGACAACGAGACCAGGTCGCAGATCGTCGAGATCGTGCAGCTGTTCCGCGCCAAGACCGTGGACGTCGCCCCCGAGGCCGTCACCATCGAGGCCACCGGCAGCAGCGACAAGCTGGAGGCGATGCTGCGGATGCTGGAGCCGTTCGGCATCAAGGAGTTGGTGCAGTCCGGCGCGATCGCCATCGGCCGCGGCTCCCGCTCCATCACCGACCGCTCGCTGCGCGCCCTGGACCGCAGCGCCTGAGCGGCTCCACCGGGAAAGCGGCTGCGAACCGCGCCCCCCACGGGGCGCGGCACCGCCCCCGACCGGATACCGAGACCACCCACCACCCCCGTTCCACAGGTCGTACCGTGGAACCCGGCTGTCGCCCCTCCGCGGCGGCGTGAACCAACAAGGAGAAGAACCGAAGTGGCCGAGCTGTTCTACGACGACGACGCCGACCTGTCCATCATCCAGGGCCGCAAGGTGGCGGTCCTCGGTTACGGCAGCCAGGGCCACGCCCACGCGCTGTCCCTGCGCGACTCGGGCGTCGACGTCCGGGTCGGCCTGCACGAGGGCTCCGCGTCCCGTGCCAAGGCCGAGGAGCAGGGGCTGCGGGTGACCACTCCCGCCGAGGCCGCCGCCGAGGCCGACGTCATCATGATCCTGGTGCCGGACCCGATCCAGGCGCGCGTCTACGAGGAGTCAGTCAAGGGCAACCTCAAGGAGGGCGACGCGATCTTCTTCGGCCACGGCTTCAACATCCGCTTCGGCTTCATCAAGCCGCCGGCGGGCGTCGACGTCTGCATGGTGGCCCCCAAGGGCCCCGGCCACCTGGTCCGCCGCCAGTACGAGGAGGGCCGCGGCGTGCCGTGTATCGCGGCCGTCGAGCAGGACGCCACGGGCAACGCCTTCCCGCTCGCCCTCTCCTACGCCAAGGCCATCGGCGGCACCCGGGCCGGCGTCATCAAGACCACCTTCACCGAGGAGACCGAGACCGACCTCTTCGGCGAGCAGGCGGTCCTCTGCGGCGGCACCGCGGCCCTCGTCAAGGCCGGCTTCGAGACCCTGACGGAGGCCGGCTACCAGCCGGAGATCGCCTACTTCGAGTGCCTGCACGAGCTCAAGCTCATCGTGGACCTCATGTACGAGGGCGGCCTGGAGAAGATGCGCTGGTCGATCTCCGAGACCGCCGAGTGGGGCGACTACGTGTCGGGTCCGCGCGTCATCACCGAGCAGACCAAGGCCGAGATGAAGCGCATCCTGGGCGACATCCAGGACGGCACCTTCGCCGAGGCGTGGATGGCCGAGTACAACGCCGGCCTGCCGCGCTACAACGAGTACAAGAAGGCCGACGCCGGCCACCTGCTCGAGACCACGGGCAAGGAGCTCCGCAAGCTGATGAGCTGGGTCGACGAGGACGCCTGAGCCTCACAGAACCGATCGATCCGCCCCGTCACCGCGGGGAGTTCGCTCGATCGGGCGGCGGGTCCGGCACTCGACCGCCGGGCTCGCCGCCCGCCGCTACACTGCACTGCACCAAGCGTGTCACGGGCTCACAGCGTCGTGCGGCTCCACGTGGCTGCCTACCTCTCCACCGCCCGGCCGTCGGGACGCGGCCTTCCGCAAAGGACCAGTGAGACCCAGTGAGCAAGCCCGTCGTACTCATCGCAGAAGAGCTCTCCCCCGCGACCGTCGATGCCCTCGGTCCCGACTTCGAGATCCGGCACTGCGACGGTGCCGCCCGTGACGAACTGCTGACCGCCATCGCCGACGTGGACGCCGTGCTGATCCGCAGCGCCACCAAGATCGACGCCGAGGCCATCGCGGCCGCCCGCCGCCTCAAGGTCGTCGCCCGCGCCGGCGTCGGCCTGGACAACGTCGACGTGGCCGCCGCCACCAAGGCCGGCGTCATGGTGGTCAACGCGCCCACCTCCAACATCGTGACCGCCGCCGAGCTCGCGTGCGGCCTGATCGTCTCCACCGCCCGCAACATCCCGCAGGCCAACGCCGCGCTCAAACAGGGCGAGTGGAAGCGCAGCAAGTACACGGGCGTCGAACTCGCCGAGAAGACCCTCGGCGTCGTCGGCCTCGGCCGCATCGGCGTGCTCGTCGCCCAGCGGATGGCCGCCTTCGGCATGGACATCGTCGCCTACGACCCCTACGTACAGCCGGCCCGCGCCGCCCAGATGGGCGTCCGGCTGCTCAGCCTCGACGAACTCCTCGCCGTCTCCGACTTCATCACCGTCCACCTCCCCAAGACCCCCGAGACCCTGGGGCTCATCGGGGACGAGGCGCTGCACAAGGTCAAGCCGAGCGTCCGGATCATCAACGCGGCCCGCGGCGGCATCGTCGACGAGGCAGCCCTGCTCAGCGCCCTCAAGGAGGGCCGGGTCGCCGGCGCTGGCCTCGACGTCTACGCCACCGAGCCCTGTACCGACTCGCCGCTCTTCGAGTTCGACACCGTGATCGGCACCCCGCACCTCGGCGCCTCCACCGGCGAGGCCCAGGAGAAGGCCGGCCTCGCCGTCGCCAAGTCCGTCCGGCTCGCGCTGGCCGGCGAGCTCGTCCCGGACGCGGTCAACGTCCAGGGCGGCGTCATCGCCGAGGACGTCAGGCCGGGGCTGCCGCTCGCCGAGAAGCTCGGCCGCATCTTCACCGCGCTGGCCGGCGAGGTGGCCCAGCGGCTCGACGTCGAGGTCTGCGGCGAGATCACCCAGCACGACGTCAAGATCCTGGAACTCTCCGCGCTCAAGGGCGTCTTCGAGGACGTCGTCGCGGAGACCGTCTCCTACGTCAACGCGCCGCTCTTCGCGCAGGAGCGCGGCGTCGAGGTGCGGCTCACCACCAGCTCCGAGTCGCCCGACCACCGCAACCTGATCAACGTGCGCGGCACGCTGACCAGCGGCGAGGTGGTCTCGGTCGCCGGCACCCTGGCCGGGCCCAAGCACCTCCAGAAGATCGTCGGCATCGGCCCGCACACCGTGGACCTGGCGCTCGCCGACCACATGGCGTTCCTCCGCTACACCGACCGCCCCGGCGTCGTCGGCACGCTCGGCCGGATCCTCGGCGAGGCCGGCATCAACATCGCCGGCATGCAGGTGGCCCGCGCCGAGGAGGGCGGCGACGCCCTGATCGCCCTCACCATCGACAGCACCATCCCGCCCGCGGTCCTCAACGAGATCGCCGACGAGATCGGCGCCACCTCGGCCCGGGGCGTCAACCTCACCGACTGACCCGCACGGCGGCGCCCCCGGACGTCGACCGGGGGCGCCGCGGCGCGTCAGCCGTTGGGCAGGATCACCGCCCGGCCGTTGACCTTCCCGGCGTGCAGCCGCTCGTACGCCAGCGGCGCGTCGTCGATCCCGTAGGTCTCCACCCTGACCTCCACGGCCCCCGACCTGGCCAGCGCGAGCACCTCGCCGAGCTCCCCCCTGCTGCCCCAGTACGGCGCGGTCACGGCCACGTCGAACGCGGTCGTGTTGACGCCGACCGGCAGCGCGCCGCCCGCGATCCCCACGAGCGCCACGTCCGCCTCCACGGCCGCCACCGCCCCCGCCGTGGTCACGGTCTGCTGGGCCCCCACGAAGTCGAACACCGCCTCGGCGCCGAGCCCCCCGGTCAGCTCCCTGACCCGGGCGGCCGCCCGCTCGTCGGACAGCACCGTCTCGTGCGCGCCGACCGCCCTGGCCAGCGTCAGCTTGTCCTCCGACACGTCGAGCGCGATCACCCGGCTCGGCGACAACGCGCGCAGCAGCTGGATCGCCACGTGTCCGAGCCCACCCGTGCCGATCACCACGGCCGTGGACCCGGGCAGCAGCTTGGGCAGCGAGCGCTTGATCGCGTGGTACGGGGTGAGGCCGGCGTCCGTCAGGGGCACCGCGCTCACCGGGTCGAGCCCGTTCAACGGCACCAGGAACCGGGCGTCGTCCACCAGCAGGAACTCCGCCATCGCGCCGGGGGAGCCGAGACCCGGCGGAAAGATCCCCAACTCGGCGGCGCGCAGGCAGTAGTTCTCCTTGCCCTCGGCGCACTTGGCGCAGCGGCCACAGCCCTGCGGCCCGTACACCGCGACCAGCTCGCCATCGGCGACCCCGGTGACCCCCTCGCCGACCGCCACCACCGTGCCGGCGCCCTCGTGCCCGAGGGTGAGCGGCAGCGTGTAGGGGAACGACTCGGCCGGCCAGCTCATCACGGCGATGTCCGAGTGACAGACCCCGGCCGCCGCCACCCGCAGCAACACCTGCCCGGGCCCCGGCTCCGGCTCCGGCACGCTCACGACCTCGGGCGCGGTGCCGATCTCCCGATACTGGACGGCCTTCATCCGACGACCTCCCTGCGGGTGGTGGCCGAACGCCACCCTCCGCCCATGGTGCGGCCCGCGCCCCCCACCCGCAAACGGGTCCGCTGCGCGCTCGCTGCGCGCTTGGCGTCGGCCACGGCGCGGGCGCGCGCCGTGCTCCGCGCGCCTGGTGCGGTGTTGCGCTGCGCGGCTTGCAGGGGCCCTGACCGGCGGCTTCGCCGCCCGTCGGGCCCTTGCGGCGGTGCTGGCCTGTGGCTGTGCCGCGCCCACCCAGCCGCCTTTGGCCGGTGGCCTCGTGCGGCGGGGGGCGCGTGGCCCGGCGGCGCAGCCGCCGCGGGCCGGCCCGCGTGGCGCGCCGCCCCGCTCGCGCGAAGCGCGGGAAGGGGC
>NZ_SMKC01000355.1 GCF_004348315.1 Streptomyces sp. 8K308
GCTCACCCCCGTGCCGCTATGAGCGCGTACCGCTCGTCCGCCACCGGGCCTCCCCACAGCGCCGGATCCCCGCTCAGCGGCTGGACGACCAGGCGCGCCACCAGCGGCCTGACGACCGAGGCCAGCTCCTCGGCCGCCATGCCGCCGCCCCACGGCAGCGACTCGGCCCCCGCCACGTAGGGCTCGGCGGCCTGCCCGGCCTCCCGCCACCGCCCCTCTATCAGCACCAGGCGCCCACCAGGACGCAGCCGCGCGAGCCACGCCCGCAGCGCCGCCTCGGGGTCCGGCAGCGTCCACACCAGGTGCCGCGCCAGCAGCACGTCGAACCGGGCGTCCCCGGTGGGCGGCTCCGCCGCGTCCCCGACGAGGAACCGCCCGCCGAGGTCGGCCGCCTGGAACTTCTCCCGCGCCCGCGTGACCATGCCGGGCGCGAGGTCGACGCCCGTGACCCGGTGCCCGGCCTCGGCCGCCAGCAGGGCGAGCGAGCCCGTGCCGCAGCCCACGTCGAGCACGTCGGCGGGGGCCGGCGGCAGCCAGGAGCGCAGCCGGCGGCGCCAGGCAGCGCGGGTCCCCGGGTCGCGCAGGCCGTGGTCCGGCTCCTCATCGAACCGGTCGGCGGCCGCGTCCCAGTAGGCGGCGATCGCGGCGGTGGCGCTGGTGTGGTCGTTCATGCCGCCATGCTGACAGGAGGCACTGACAACGGGCTCCGGGCGAAATCCCGGCGGCCCTCGCCCGGAGCGGGGGTCACCGACCGCCGAGGACCATCTCGGCCTGGGAGAACGGGCTGACCGCCGGGTTGATGTCCGTCTCGCCACCGCGGCCGTCACAGCCCCGGTCGGGGTTTGGCGGCGACCCTGCGCGCGTGCAACCGGGCGGCGAACCAGGCGTCCGAGGTGCCAATCGCCAAGGACCTCAAGCGGCGCAATGTGGTGCAGAAGGAGGTCTACCACGCGCTCAGAACGGACTTCGGCCTGGGCGCGCAGCCCGCTGTAGGAGTGGTCAAGAAGGTGTGCGACGCCTACGCGACGCTCAAGGCCAACATCAAGGCCGGGAACCTGGGTCCTGAAGGATCCAAGCGCCGGTGCGGGGTGGAGTCGAAGCCGATCCGGTGCCGTGAGGACGCGGCGCAGCCGTTCGACGACCGCATCCTGACGCGGAACCTCGATCAGCGGACCATGAGTATCCGGACGGTCACGGGCCGGATCAAGCACATCCCACCTGCGCGCCAAGCTCCAGAAGAAGCGCACCAAGAGCGCGAAGCGCGCCTTGAAGCCTGCCCGCCGCCGCGAAGCGCGGCACGCCGCCAACACCAACCACGTCATCGCCAAGAAACTCGTCGCCACCGCTTGGGGGCACCTCCCGGCCGAAGGCTGGGGGAGCACCTCGCGCGGGATCGCCCTGGAAGACCTCTCGGGCGTCCGGCAGAGGGTTACGGCCAAGAAGGACCAGCGGGCTCGCGGTGCTGGACACCCACCGCACCAACCGGGTGACCCAGGCACGGTTCGCATGCCGGTCCCGCGGGACCGTGCTGCACGCGGACCACAACGGCTCCCGCGACATCGCCCACCGAGGCGACGACGCGTGGAAGCGGGGCGCGGTCAACCGCCCCAGAGCCAGCACACGCTAGTTCCGGACGCGGGGGAACCACGCGGCAGCCAGCCGCTCGGGTCGAACCGGAACTCGGCGGGCGCGTTCAGCGGGTTGGTGCCCGACTCCTCCCCCCACAGCAGGATGAAGTTGGCCGACTCCCTGGTCGGTCCTGGCTCCACGGAACCTCACCGGTGGACTGCCAGCGGGCCGGCAGGTACAGGGTCTTGGCCAACACGGTGGCAGGGGTCGGCCGGAGCGCGGCGGGACCGGCTCCGCACCCGGCCCCGCCGGGCGGCGAGGCCGCCCAGGCGCGGGCGGCCGGCGGGAGGCACTGTACGGTTAGGCTTACCTAAGCTAGCCTCCGTCCCCGGACACCGACGCACCACACACCCACCGAGGAACAGCATGTCGCCCCGCCTGACCCGCCTGCGCCGCTCCGCGCTCACCCTCACCGCCGCCGCGGCGCTCTTGCTCGCCGGCTGCTCGTCCGACTCCTCCGACGACGAGGAGACCACCGGCGGCTCCGGCGACTCCGCGCAGAGCGAGGGCGCGTTTCCGGTCACCATCGAGAGCGCGCTCGGCCCGGCCACCATAGAGGAGCAGCCCGAGCGCGTCGTCACCCTCGGGCAGGGCTCGGCCGAGACCGCCATCGCGCTCGGCCACACCCCGGTCGGCATCGAGAGCTACGAGTGGGGCAGCGACGACACCGGCTACCTGCCGTGGATCCACGAGGCCGTGACCGAGGCGGGGGACGAGCTCCCGACGCAGTTCACCGGCGGCGAGGACATCGACTTCGAGGCGATCATCGAGCTCGAGCCCGACGTGATCCTGGCGCCCTGGTCCGGCATCACCCAGGACCAGTTCGACGTGCTCTCCGACATCGCGCCGACCGTCGCCTACCCGGACCTGGCCTGGTCGACCAACTGGGACGAGCAGATCGAGATCATCGCGACCGCGCTCGGCCAGCCCGACGAGGCGGCCACCCTGATCGGGGACATCGAGGACCAGCTCGCGGAGGCCGCGGCGACCCGCCCCGAGTACGCGGACGTCACCTTCTCCTACATCTACACCTCCGGCCCGGGCACGCTCGGCGTCTTCCTGCCGGAGGAGCAGCGGGTGGCGATGCTCTCAGGCCTCGGCCTGACGGTGGACCCGGTGGTCGAGACCTTCGAGGAGACCGAGGGCACCGACTCGGCGCTGATCGGTCTGGAGAACGCGGACCAACTCGCCGACAGTGACCTGATCTTCACCTTCTACACCGACGAGGAGACGCGCCGGGAGATCGAGGCGCAGCCGCTGTACGCGGCGATCCCGGCGGTGGAGCGCGGCGGCATCGTCGCCAGCGACGACAACTCCTTCGTCACCGCCTCCTCGATCATCAACCCGCTGACCGTGCCGTGGGTGATCGACCGCTATCTGCCGCTGATCGACGAGGCCGTCGCCACGATCGACGAGTGATCCACGGGTAACACGCCCTCGTGACCACCACCCTCGTCAAGCCCCGCCCGAGCGGTGCCGACGCCTCCCGCGTCGGCACCGCTCGCCGGGTGTTCGCGCTGCTGCTCGGCCTGGCCGTGCTGGTGCTCGCCGTGCTGGCCAGCGTCATGTTCGGCAGCAGGTCGACGTCGTTCGGCGACGTCCTCGACGTCTGGGCCGGCGACGCCGACCCCTATGTCACCACGGTCGTGGAGAGCCGCTATCCGCGCACCGCGCTCGGCGTGCTCGCCGGCGTCTGCCTGGCCGTCGGGGGCACCCTGATGCAGGGCGTCACCCGCAACCCGCTGGCGGATCCCGGGCTGCTCGGCCTCAACGCGGGCGCCGCCGCGGCCGTGGTGTCGGCGACGGCGTTCTTCGGCGTCTCGGGGCAGGCGGCCACCGTGTGGTGGGCGCTGCCTGGCGCGCTCCTCGCCGGCCTGCTGGTCTACGTGATCGGGGCGGCTGGCGCCGACGGGGGCGTGGTGCGCCTGGTGCTGGCCGGCGCCGTGGTGTCGGCGGTGCTGACGGCGCTGGTGCAGGCGATCGCCCTGACCCATCCCGACGCGTTCGACAGCTACCGCTACTGGGTGGTCGGGGCGCTCGGCGGCCGGGACTTCGACGTGTTCCGCTCGGTGTTGCCGTTCGCGCTGGCCGGCTTCCTGCTGGCGCTGCTGCTCGGCTCGGGGCTGAACGCACTGGCGCTCGGCGACGAGTCGGCGTCCTCGCTCGGCGCCAATCCGACGGTGCTGCGCTCGGCCGGTCTGGTCGCGGCCACGCTGCTGAGCGCGGCGGCGACGGCGGCGGTGGGCCCGATCGCCTTCGTGGGCCTGGCCGTTCCGCACGTGGTGCGGGCGCTGGTGGGCGTCGACTTTCGGTTGCAGATCGGCTACGCGACCATCGTGGGCCCCGCGCTGCTGCTGCTCGCCGACGTGGTGGGCCGGGTCGTCGTGCGCCCGCAGGAGCTGATGGTGGGCGTGGTGACCGCGTTCGTCGGGGCGCCGGTGCTGCTGTTCGCGGTGCGGCGGATGAAGGGGAGCGCGTGACGGTCTCCGAGAGGGTCCCCGCCGGGAGCGGGGGGGTGCTGCGGATCGGGCGGACGGTCGCGCTGCCCGTGCACCGCGGCTATCTGCTGGCGATGCTCGCCGTCCTCCTGCTGCTGCTCGGTGCGTGCGTGGCCACGCTGACGCTCGGACGGCTCGGCATCCCGCTCGGCGAGTTGGCCGGGGCGGTGTTCGGCGGGGCCGAGGGCAGCCAGGAGTTCGTGCTCGAGCGGCTGCGCGGTCCGCGGCTCGTGGTGGCGATCGGCGCGGGGGCGGCGCTCGGCCTGTCGGGCGCGCTCTTCCAGTCGGTCACCCGCAACCCGCTGGGCAGCCCGGACGTGATCGGGCTCGGCGCCGGCGCGGGCGCGGGCGCGGCGGTCTTCGCGCTGCTGCTGCCCGGCGCCCTGCCGGTGTGGCTCGGCGCGCTCTGCGGCGCCGCGGCGGCCATGCTGCTGGTGTACTTCGCGACGGGCACCGGGTTCCGCAACCCGGGGCGGCTGATCGTGGCCGGGATCGGGGTGGCCGCGATGGCGCTCGCGCTCACCGAGTACGTGGTCTACGTGATGGAGCGGGACCGGGCCTCCGTGCTGATGGCGTACGTGAACGGCAGCCTGTCGGCGCGGGACTGGAACCACGCGGCGACGATCTGGCTTGTACTGGCCGTGGTGGCGCCGCTGGCGGCGCTGCTCGGCCGCCGGTTGGACGTCGGCGAGATGGGCGACGAGCTGGCCGCCGGGCTCGGGGCCGATCCCAAGCGGACCCGGGTGTTCGCGGTCACGCTCTCGGTGGTGCTGTCGGCCGGCGCGGTCACCGTGGCGGGGCCGATCGCCTTCGTGGCACTCACGGCGCCGCAGATCGCCCGCCGGCTGACCGGCTCCACCGGCGCGCACCAGACGCTGGCCGCCCTGGTGGGGGCGTTGCTGCTGGTGCTCGCCGATCTGGTGGCGCAGCAGGCGCCGTGGTCGGACGGACTGCCGGTCGGCATCTACACCATGGCGCTCGGCGGCGTCTATCTGGGCTATCTGCTGGTTCGTGAGTGGCGGAAGGGGCGGCTCTAGTGGGCACGGGTCTGAGTGCGGACGGGGTGACCATCTCGTACGGCGGCGAGCCGATCGTGCGGGAGTTGAGCCTGGACGTGCCGCACGGCGGTCTGACGATGATCATCGGCCCCAACGGCTGCGGGAAGTCGACGCTGGTGAAGGCGTTCGCGCGGGTGCTGAAGCCGGTCGGCGGGCGGATCCTGCTGCACGGCAGGGACCTGCACGCGTACCGGCCGAAGGAGGCGGCGCGGCAGGTGGCGCTGCTGCCTCAGAGCCCGGTGGCGCCGGACGGGATCACGGTGCGCGGCCTGGTGCGGCGCGGCCGCTATCCGCACCACACGCTGCTGCGGCAGTGGTCGCCGGCGGACGACGCGGCGATCGCCTTCGCGCTGGAGCGCACGGGTCTCACCGAGCTGGCCGACGCGCAGGCGGGCGAGCTGTCCGGCGGCCAGCGGCAGCGGGCGTGGATCGCGATGGTGCTGGCGCAGGAGACCGAGCTGCTGCTGCTCGACGAGCCCACCACCTTTCTCGACATCGCCCACCAGTACGAGCTCCTCGAGCTGTGCGCCGAGTTGCACCGGGAGGGGCGGACGATCGTGGCGGTGCTGCACGACCTCAACCAGGCGGCGCGCTTCGCCTCCCACCTGGTGGTGATGCACGAGGGCCGGGTGGTCGCCCAGGGCCCGCCGGACACGGTGCTGACCGCCGAGCTGGTGGGCGACGTGTTCGGGCTGCCCTGCGACATCGTGCCTGATCCCCGGACGGGCACGCCGATGGTGGTGCCGCACGCCCGCCGCCCGGTCGAGGCGCCGAGCGGCTAGCGGCTAGTAGACGTCGCGGACGTAGCGCCGGTCGGCGGCGAGCCGGCGCACGTAGGCGGCGGCCTCGTCCTCGCCGAGGCCGCCGTGGCGCCTGGCGATCTCGCGCAGCGCGCCGTCGACGTCGCGGGCCATCCGGCTGGCGTCGCCGCAGACGTAGAAGTGGGCGCCGTCCTTCAGCCAGGACCACAGCCGGGGGCCGTGCTCGCGCATCCGGTCCTGGACGTAGACCTTGGCGCGCTGGTCGCGGGAGAAGGCGGTGTCGAGACGGGTGAGCACGCCCTGCTCGCGGAAGGAGCTCAGCTCCTCACGGTAGTAGAAGTCGGTGGCCTGGTGCTGCTCGCCGAAGAACAGCCAGTTGGGCGCGCGGTGGCCGCGGGCGCGTCGTTCGTCGAGGAAGCCGATGAACGGCGCGACGCCGGTGCCTGGGCCGACCATCACCATGGGCGTCGCGGGGTCGGCCGGGGGTCTGAAGTGCGGGGCGCGCTGCACGAAGACCGACATCTCGGTGCCGGGCTCGGCGTCGGCGAGGAAGGTCGAGCAGACGCCTTTGCGCCGCCGGCCGCGCAGGTTCTCGTAGCGGACGACGGAGACGGTCAGCGAGACCGTGCGCGGGTCGTCGAGCGGGGACGACGATATGGAGTACAGGCGGGGCTTCAGCCGGCCGAGCACGTCGGCCCACTCCTGGGCGGTGGCCCGCACCGGGTGCTCGCTGACGACGTCGACGGCCTGCCGGCACCAGGAGTACTGGGCGAGCTCGCCGGCGTTGCCGGGACGCAGCAGCTTCCGCAGGCCGCGGTCGCCGGTGCGCTCCGCGACGAAGCGGAGCAGCCCGTGGGTGATGCGGGTGATGTCCAGGTGGCGGTGGAGGGCCTCGGCGAACAGAAGGTCGCCGGCGTCCTCAAGGGTGACCTTGGCGGCCGGGTCGAGGCCGGTGACCGCGAGCCACTCGGCGACCAGGTCCTGGCAGTTGGTGGGCCGGATGCCGAGCGCGTCGCCGACCTCGTACTCGAGCGGGGTCTCGCTGTCGCGGGCGTCCAGGGTGAAGCGGCGCACCTCCTTGCCGGCGCCGGGCAGGCTCAGCAGACGGTTGCCGGTGAGCCGGGCGGTGACGGTCACGCGCTTCCGGCGGGTGGGGGTGACGGGGG
>NZ_SMKC01000356.1 GCF_004348315.1 Streptomyces sp. 8K308
GTATAAGAGACCGACCCTGGCCAGCCGCGGCACCGGCATCGTCCGCGACCGGTCCACGACCGAGATCCGCACGGTGTCCACCTCGGGCCGGCTCACCGTCACACTGATCCGCCGCGAACCGGTGTGCTCCGCCGCGTTCCCCACCAACTCCGAGACCACAAGCACCCCGTCATCGACCAACTCCATCAACCCCCAGACACCGAGCGCGGCCCTGACCAACCCCCGAGCCTCGGCGGCACTGCGCGCCACGCACGGCAGACTCCTCGTGAACTCACCCCACGCGGTCACCCGAATCACACCGCCACCACCAGCCATGACCCAGCCTCCCGTTCGCGCTTCTTCGCCTACCGACACCCCAACGAGTGCCGCGCAGCGGCGGAGACCATGCGTCACACCGCGCCCGCTTTACGCCGTTTAGGGCAATCCACGCCCCCAAACGCGGCCAGACCGCCCTACGCCGCCTCACCCCCGGCACCGGCCGGGGGAACCCACGGTGCGCGCCCGAACCGCCAACTCCGCGCTGACGGCCGCGATCCAGGCCACCGACCTGGGCCCGGGTAGCCAGATCCGCCAGCCCACCTCTCCGGCGGGGTAGGCGGTTCCCACGCCCCTGCTCATACCGGATCTCGACAACACCCTGATCGACCGGGACGCGGCCTTCCGCTCCGCCGTCGCCGAGTTCCTGACCCGGCACGGCCTGCCGCCTGACGAACTCGACTGGGTGATGACCACCGACGCCAGCGGCTACGCCCCGCGCCATGACCTGGCCACGGCGATGACCGACCGGTTCCGGGACCATGTGACGGCCGCCGCCATCCAGCCCCTCCTCGACACCGGCGGCGCCGACCGCGCCACTCTCCCAAGGCCCACCGCCCTCGCCCTCCGCCGAGCCCGAGCCGCCGACCGGCCTGCGTCATCGTCACCAACGGCCGCACGGCCCAGCAGGAGGCGAAAAATCCGCAACACCGGTCTCGACCGGCTGGTCAACGGCTGGGCTGATCTCCGAGGCCATCGGCCACAAGAAGCCGGCACCCGAGATCTTCCAGACCGCGGCCGCTCTCACCGACCTCCCCCTCACCGACGACTCCTGGCTCATCGGCGACTCACCCCACGCCGACATCGCCGGCGCCCACGCCCTGGGCCTGCGCAGCGTCTGGGTGTCGCGACCGATGCCCTGTGGCCGTTCGACTCCTACGGCCCCACCCACCGCGCCGCCGACGCCGCCACCGCGATCGGGCGCGTCATCGGCACGGTGGAGTGATCAGCGACGGTACCGGGCGTCAGTCCGTCGTGGGCAGCAGTGACGACGTCTGCAGAACGAAGTCGAACGGCGCCGGAATATGAATGGTCTCGCCAAAGTTCGCATCTTCTCGGCAGCGATAACGATCGTTCTCGGCTTCGGAGAACAGGGTCACGGTCTTCGCCCGGGCATCCACGATGAGATACAGCGGAACACCCATGACGGGATAGTCTCGCAGCTTCCCCACCCAGTCGTTCTCTGGATTACTTGGTGAAACCAACTCCACGGCGACCAGCGCAAGTTCTGCCGGAATGTCATGCTGTGGAAGATCCACGGCCGCATCGGGCAAATAGGTGAGATCGGGGTTCCGCACCTTACCCACGCGCCCGGCGGCGATATCGCTGTTTCCCGATCCGAAGTAGCCCTCGGGACAGTGGGCGTCGAACTGCCGTTGAATGATCGCCAGGTTGCGCTGATGCAGGGCGGACGGGGAAGCCTGCATGACGATCACGTCGCCGCTGAGCTCGACCTTCACGTTCTTCGGAACAGCGCGGCGAGCCTGCTCCAACAGGTCGTAATGGCGTGGGTTCATCGAGCCACCCCTCGTCGCGGCCTCATACTGGCAAGCCCATGATAGAAGGCGGGGCACACTTCACAGCTCACGCTCCTCGTGTCCCTCTCTCCGACTGGCGCCCATCGGCCTCTACGTGCCGCACGCCAAGTGCCGAAAGCCAGGGGCCAACCGCCAGAAGCTCGGCCGCGACTCCCAGTGGGGCGGACCTTCCTTGAAGCACCCGGAGCAACTGGGGCAGGGCCTCAGCAGATACCCAACGGCAACCGAGCAACGGGCCGTCGCGCGACGTCTCCGGCGTTCGCCCGAGACCCTCCGCCCGCCCCGGCGTGGACGCGGCCTCCTACGGACGTCAGCCCTTCGCGCTCCGTACGAACGCGGCCCAAGCGCCGGCGGGGAAGACCAGGGCCGGAGCCTCGGGGGTCTTGCTGTCACGGACCGGCGCCACTCCGGCGAAGCCGTCCACCACCTCCCGGCGGGCGGCCGCCTGGTGCGCGCCCTCGACTGCCCCAACGCGCTGGCGCGCCGGATCGGCGTGTGGGGGAGCGCGGCGTTCACCGCCGTCCTCGCGGAGGCGGCCAAGGTGAGCGCGGAAGAGCTGCGGCGGGGACCGAGGTGACGTACCTGGGGTCGACGTACGGCACCCCGGTGGCGTTGCGGCAGATGGAGCGACAGCCGGGCGGCGGCACGATCGCGCAGGTCGGTGCGGCTGACGATGGCGCAGCTGCCGGCGGTGAACCCGACGCAGTTCAGCTGGGTGCTGTCGCGGATGCGCGGACATCCGTGCCTGGTGCCGCCGGCGCACCAGGCGGAGGTGGCCGCGTGCGGGGCGCTGGAGGCGGTGGACGGCCCGGGCGGCGCGGACTACGGGCCGCGTGGCGTGTTCGACGACGAGGCGTGGGGCACAGCGCGAAGCTGTGGGTGTCGCGGCACCGGCGGGCTGCCGGCCGGTGCGGTGCGGGGGTGTCGGTGGCAGCGGGCGGCGGCGCTCTCCAGCAGGTGGGCGCGCACGAGTGCCTGAGGGAGGTTGCCGCGCGGCTGGCGCTGTCAGACGTCGCCCTTCTCGGTGAGGAGCGCCGGCGAGCCGCGGGAGGCGCGCGTGCGTCGACTCGCGTTCCCGGCGGTGGCGGGTTTGACTGTTATCGGTGGGGTTACTGGCTATACACCCGAAAATTGGCGAGAAGCGCGGGAAGGGAAGTGGGCTCCATGGCGCATGAGGGTGACGCCGACCGGCGGAAGGCGGCCGAGCTCCCGGAGGGTGACGTGGTGCGGATCCTGCTGGAACAGCATGGCCGCATCCGTGATCTGTTCGCCGAGGTCAAGGGCGCGCGGGGCGAGGTCAAGCAGCAGGCGTTCGACGAGTTGCGGGCGCTACTGGCGGTGCACGAGACCGCGGAGGAGATGGTCATCCGCCCGGTCGCCAAGGACACCGCCGGCAAGGCCGAGGTCGAGGCGCGCAACGAGGAGGAGCACGAGGCCAACGAGGTGCTGGTGGCGCTGGAGCGGATGGACGTCACGAGCGCCGAGTTCGACCGGGAGTTCGCGGACTTCGAGCGCGCGGTGGTGGCGCACGCGGAGAAGGAGGAGAACGAGGAGTTCCCCACCCTCAGGACAGGACGCAGCGAGGAGCAGTTGCAGCGGATGGGCCGGATGCTGCGCGCGGCCGAGAAGGTCGCTCCGACCAGGCCGCACCCGTCGGCCGCCGGCAAGCCGCTGATGCAGTTCACCGTGGGTCCCTTCGCCTCCCTGGTGGACCGCACCAGGGACGCCATCACCTCCGCCTCCCGTTGACGGTCGGGCACCCGCCGAGGCCCGCCACGCGGCGCGTGGCGGGCCTCGGCGGGTTCGCCGTAGGCTTCTCGGCCTGGAACCGGTGGGCGTGGCGGAGGGAGCCGAGGTGCGGGAGGCCGAGGGGCTGACGACTCCCGACGCGCTGCTGGCCGTCCGGGCCGGCGAGGGGGACGCGGAGGCGTTCGAGACGCTGGTGCGGCGGCACCTGCCGGCCCTGCTGCCGCTGGCGTCCCGGCTGCTCGGCGGCGACCGCGCGGGGGCCGAGGAGGTCGTCCAGGAGGCCTTCGTCGAGGCGTGGCGCCGGCTGCCCGAGTTCCGGGGGCAGACCCCGTTCCCGAGCTGGATGCGCGGCATCGTCACGAACCGGTGTCGGCGCCCCCGGCGCGCGCGGCGGTCCGCGGCCGGCGACGAGGGCGTGACCGCCACCGTCATGGAGCTGGTGCGCCGCGAGCCGCGGCCCGGCGGCCCCGACGAGGGCGCCGCGGCCCGGGTCCTCCGCGCGGTGGCCGACGCGCTGCCCGGGGTGCGGGCTGGCGGGTGCCGGATCTCCCCCGTCGCCGACGCGGCCGACCGGGGCCCGCTGCGGGTCCGGCTCGAGGTGGCGGCCGGCCTGAACTGGACGGTGCCCGAGCTCGCCGGGCGGCTCAGGGAGGAGATCGTCGCGGCGGCGCGCGACCGGCTCGGCCTCGACGTGCGGGTCGTCGACATCGCCGTCGTCGACCTCCTGTTGGACCACGACCATGGACCATGACCCGGACCATGACCTGGGTCATGACCTGGGTCATGACCTGGACCACGACGAGGACGGCGCCAGCCGGATCGGCCCCATATCCCGTTAAAGACTCGTATGAGTTTTTCGAGTGCCGGCGGGCGGCCCGGCGCGCGCCCGCCCCGCCCCAACGGCCGCGAGCAGCCGGCTTCCCCCGGCTCAGCGGCCATGGGCGGCCCGCCGGCACCCGACGAACGGCCGGAGGGAAAGCCCCGGGCGCGTTATGAACGCGTGAAGACCGCCCGCCACCCGTCACCCGAATCGCTCATACTCGCTCTTCGTTGCCCTGCCCCGGGACGAGGGTCCGCAGGCACGAGACGAAGAGGTGTACGACGATGGCGAGTGCCACCGCGCAGTCGCCCGAGGTGGACGACGCTCCACCGCCCCGCGGCTCCGGCCGGCTGAGGGCGTGGTTGCTCGACGGACTGAGCGAACGGACCGCGCGCCACCCAGGACCGCACGCCACGGTCTCCGCCGAGCACCGCGGCCACCGCTGGTGGCGCGTGATGTGCCTGACCGGCGTCGACTACTTCTCCACCCTGGGCTACCAGCCGGGCATCGCCGCGCTCGCCGCCGGCGTGCTCTCGCCGCTCGCCACCGTGGTGCTGATCGGGCTCACGCTGCTCGGCGCGCTGCCGGTCTACCGGCGGGTGGCCCGCGAGAGCCCACACGGCGAGGGCTCCATCGCCATGCTCGAGCGGCTGCTGCCCTGGTGGTCGGGCAAGGTGTTCGTGCTCGTGCTGCTCGGGTTCGCCGCCACCGACTTCATGATCACCATCACGCTCTCGGCCGCCGACGCCTCGGCGCACGTGGTGGAGAACCCGCTGGCGCCGTCCTTCATGCACGACGGCAACGTGTGGATCACGCTGCTGCTGGTCGCCGGGCTCGGCGCCGTGTTCCTCAAGGGCTTCCGGGAGGCCATCGGCGTCGCCGTGGTCCTGGTCGCGGTCTACCTGGGGCTCAACACGATCGTGCTGGCGACCGCCGCCTGGCATGTGCTGACCGAGCCGGTGGTCGTCACCGACTGGTGGGACGCGGCCACGGCGGAGCACTCCTCGCCCTGGCTGATGGTCGGCGTGGCGCTGCTGGTGTTTCCGCGCCTGGCGCTCGGCATGTCCGGCTTCGAGACCGGCGTCGCGGTGATGCCGCAGGTGCGCGGCGACGCCGGCGACACCGAGGAGCGCCCGGTGGGCCGGATCCGCGACACCAGGAAGCTGCTGACCACGGCCGCGCTGATCATGAGCGGCTTCCTGCTGGTGTCCAGCCTCGCCACCACGCTGCTGATACCGGCCGAGGAGTTCGAGTCGGGCGGCGAGGCCAACGGTCGGGCGCTCGCGTTCCTGGCCCACGACTACCTCGGTGAGGCGTTCGGCACCCTCTACGACGTCTCGACCATCGCCATCCTGTGGTTCGCCGGCGCCTCGGCGCTCGCCGGGCTGCTGAACCTGGTGCCGCGCTATCTGCCGCGCTACGGCATGGCCCCGGAGTGGACCCGGGCGGTGCGGCCGCTGGTGCTGCTGTTCACGGTGATCGCGTTCACGATCACCATCCTCTTCCGGGCCGACGTCGACGCGCAGGGCGGCGCCTACGCCACCGGCGTGCTGGTTTTGATGGTCTCGGCCTCCGCGGCCGCCACCATCTCGGCGCGGCGCAAGGGCCACCGGCCGGCGTCCATCGGCTTCGGCGTGATCACCGCCGTCTTCGTCTACACGCTGGTCGTCAACGTCATCGAACGGCCCGACGGCATCCGCATCGCCTCGCTGTTCATCCTGGGCATCCTGCTCACCTCGTTCGGCTCCCGGATCCACCGCGCCTTCGAACTGCGCACCGGCGAGATCGTCCTGGACGACGCCGCGGTCACTATGGTCGACCACGCCGCGGCCCACGGCTGTCTGCGGATCATCGCCAACGAGCCGGACGAGCGGGACGCCGCCGAGTACCGCGAGAAGGAGTACAGCCAGCGGGAGGAGACCCACATCCCGAACGGCGGGCCCGTGCTGTTCCTCGAGGTCACGGTGCCGGACTCCTCGGACTTCACGGCCGACGTCACCGTGCGGGGCGAGGAGCGCCACGGCTACCAGATCCTGCGCGTGGCGGGCCCGGTCGTGCCCAACACCATCGCGGCCGTGCTGCTGCACCTGCGCGACCGCACCGGCGCGGTGCCGCACGCCTACTTCAACTGGACCGAGGGCCATCCGCTCGGCCACCTGCTGCGGTTCCTGGTCTTCGGCGACGGCGAGGTCGCCCCGGTCACCCGCGAGGTGCTGCGCCGAGCTGAGCCCTGCCTCCCCCGCCGCCCCCACGTCCACGTCGGCTGAGGTGACCCACCGCGGCGACGGTGGGTCACTCACCCGCCGCGGCGGCGGTCAGCGGGCGCCGGCGGCGGCACGCTTCCGGCCGTCACCAGCCGTCGCGCGGAAGCGGTTGGTGAGGGCGGAGAGCACCCCGTGAAACCGGTCGGACCGGTCCAGGTGCTCCCGCAGCGTGACCCGCTCCCGGTCGAGGACCCGCAACAGCGCGATCTCCGGCAGCACGGCCCTCCCCCGGTCCCCGCCCCCGCGAGCGGCCGACCGCCGTCCAGCTCCTCGCGCGGCGTGCCGGGCGCCGGCGGGCACGATCAGCCCGAGCCGCAGCAGCTCGGCCCGGTGCCGCTCGCCCTCCTCCGCCGTCAGG
>NZ_SMKC01000357.1 GCF_004348315.1 Streptomyces sp. 8K308
GGGCAAACCCCCTACTCGGAAGCCGCCGCTTCGCGGCGTTCCCGTTCCTCCCATTCCGCGATCACGTCGATCGGCGCCGGCGCCTTCACCAGGATGATCCACGTGAAGTAGACCGCGACGAGGAACGGCGGGATGCCGAGAGCCACCCGCAGCCAGCCGAGCTGCGTCGCGTCGCCCCAGAAGTAGATGGGGAAGGTGATCGCCGACTTCGCGAGCAGGATGCCGCCCCAGACGTAACTGGCCCGCACATAGGCCCGTTTGCGGCCCGGGTTGCGCGTGCGCCAGGACAGGTTCTCGCGGAAGACCGGGCCCAGGATGAGGCCGAGCAGCGGCACGCCGGCCAGCGCCGTGACCACGTAGGCCACCCCCAGGCCCAGGGTGTAGAGCATGCCCGGCAGGTAGAAGTTCCTCGCGTCGCCGGAGATCATCGCGAAGACCGCGCCGAAGGCGACGCCGAAGACGCCGCTCAGCGCGTGCTTGAGGGTGTCCCGCTGGATCAGCCGGGAGACGGCGAGCAGCGCGGAGATGCTGAGCGCCGCGATCGCCGAGATGTTGATGGAGCGGTTGATGGTGTAGCTGAGGACGAAGACCAGGCCGGGCACCGTCGTCTCGACCATGCCCCGCACCCCGCCGAACGCCTCGAAGAACGCGGCGCGCGTCGCCGCCTCGTCAGGCGTCTGGTCGGCGATCTCGGGCTCGGCGGGCCCGGCGGTGGTGTCGGGGCCGGCGTCGGTGCGACTCTCCGGTCTGTTCACTCGGCTACTCCTGTCCACGCGGTTGCAGCTGGTATCGGGGGTTGAACAGCACCTGCCTGCCGTGCGTCCTGACGATCCGCCCGGAGGCGACGACCGCACGGCCGGGCTCGATGCCGGCTATCGCGCGCCTGCCGAGCCACACCACGTCCAGGGAGGCCGAGCCGTCGTCGAGCTCCGCCTGCAGGGCCGGCATTCCGGCCACCGTGCGTTGCGTCACGGCACGCAGCGTGCCCGACACCCGCACCACCTCGCGACCCTCCGGGCCCTCCGCGCAGTCGCGGATCCTCGTGCAGCCCGCGTCCGCCGGCTGCTCGTCGCCGACGAGGTCGCCGCGGTCCGCGCCCTTCGCGCCCGGCCACGGGAACAGCTTCCACCGCCTCCGAGGGGGGCGGCCTTCGGCACTCATGCTCTCAGCGTAACGTGATCGACCCACGGCTCAGCGCTCGAAGCGGTAACCCATGCCCGGTTCGGTGATCAGATGGCGAGGCGCGGCCGGGTCGGCTTCCAGCTTGCGGCGCAGCTGCGCCATGTAGACCCGCAGGTAGTTGGTCTCCGTGCCGTACGAGGGGCCCCACACCTCCTGGAGCAGCTGCTTCTGGCTGACCAGCCGGCCGGTGTTGCGGATCAGCACCTCGAGCAGGTGCCACTCGGTGGGGGTGAGCCGGACGTCCCTGCCCTGCCGGTGGACCTTCTTGGCTGCCAGGTCGACCGTGAAGTCCTCCGTCTCGACGGTCGGCTCGTCCTCGGCCGCGCCGCTCGGCTCGGCGCGCCGCACGGCGGCTCGCAGCCGCGCCAGCAGCTCGTCCATGCCGAAGGGCTTGGTGACGTAGTCGTCGGCCCCCGCGTCCAGCGCCTCGACCTTCTCGTCCGAGGTGTGTCGCGCGGACAGGACGATGATCGGCACCCGGGTCCAGCCCCGGATGCCGGTGATCACGTCGACGCCGTCCATGTCGGGCAGGCCGAGGTCGAGGATGACCACGTCCGGGTGCCGGTCGACGGCGAGCCGCAGCGCCGCGGCGCCGTCCTCGGCGGTGTCCACCTCGTACTTGCGGGCCTTGAGGTTGATCACGAGCGCGCGCAGGATCTGGGGTTCGTCATCGACTACGAGCACCCGGTGCATGGGTCGCCCTTCCTTCTGCTGATGTCTCTTCTGAGGGAGCCGGTCCCGGGATGCGGGCGGCAGGCAGGGTGATCACCATGGTCAGTCCGCCGCCCGGCGTGTCCTCGGCGTCCAGCGTGCCGTGCATGGCCTCCGTGAAGCCGCGGGCGACCGCGAGGCCAAGCCCGACGCCGTTGCCCCGGGGGGTGTCGCCGTACCGCTGGAACGGTTCGAAGATCCGTGCCTTCTCGCTGTCGGGGACGCCGGGGCCGCGGTCCACCACGCGCAGCTCGACGCGGTTGCCGAGGCTGCTGGCCCGCACCAGTACCTGGCGGTCCGCCGGGCTGTACTTGACGGCGTTCTCCACGACGTTGGCGACGACGCGTTCGAAGAGCCCGGGGTCGGCGGCGACCAGCGGCAGCGTCTCGGGGATGTCCAGGTCGACGGAGCCCTCGGGGACGCCGCCGAGCGCCGTGGGCACCACCTCGTCCAGGTACATCTCACGGATCAGCGGCTCGACGGTGCCGGTCTGCAGCCGGGACATGTCGAGGAGGTTGCCCACCAGCTGGTCCAGCCGGTCGGCGCCCTGCTCGATGCTCTCCAACAGGTCGGCCTCGTCCTCCTCCGACCAGGCCACGTCGTCCGAGCGGAGGCTGGAGACGCCGGCCTTGATGGCGGCCAGCGGGGTGCGCAGGTCGTGTGAGACGGCGGCCAGCAGCGCGGTGCGGATGCGGTTGCCCTCGGCGAGCTTGTGGGCGCGGTGGGCCTCGGACTTCAGCCGCTGCCGGTCGAGGACGGCGGCGGCGTGCAGGGCGAAGGCGGTGAGCACCCGGCGGTCCTCGGCCGGCAGCTTCCGGCCGGAGAGGGCCAGTGTGGCGTGTTCGCCGACCGGCACGTCGACGTCCGCGTCCTCGGGGGTCAGCAGCGGGCGGGCCGGGGTCTGGTCGGGCACGGAGACGCTGCCGACGCAGGTCCAGTGCCGCCGGTCGGGGTCGGTCTCGAGCAGGGCGGCCGACTCCATGCCGAAGGTCTCCCTGGCCCGCTCGAGGAGCGCGCCCAGGGTGTCCTCGCCGCGCAGCACGCTGCCGGCGAGCAGCGTCAGCGTCTCGGACTCGGCGCGCAGCCTGGCCGCCTGCTGGGTGCGGCGCGCGGAGCGGTCGACGACGGTGGCCACGGCCACCGCGATGGCGAAGAAGACGACGATGGCGACGACGTTGTGGCCCTCGGCGATGGACCACTGGTGGATGGGCCGGGCGAAGTAGAAGTTGAGCAGCAGCGAGCCGAAGGCCGCCGAGAACAGCCCGGGGAGCAGGCCGCCGACCAGGGCGGCGAGCACGGTGACGGAGAGGAAGAGCAGCACGTCGCTGGCGAACTCGGCGCCGGACTCCGGCTGGGCGAGCCCCAGGGTCAGCAGGATGGGGCCCAGCACGCCGATCAGCCAGCCGGCGACCATGCGGGAGCGGCCGAGCCTGGCGCCACGGGCGGCGGGCAGGCCGCGGCCCTTGGCGACCTCGTCGTGGGTGACGATGTGCACGTCGATGTCGGGACCCGAGTCGCGGGCGACGGTGGCGCCGACGCCTGGCCCGAAGACGTACTGCCAGGACTTGCGGCGGCTGGAGCCGAGGACGATCTGGTTGGCGTTGACGCCGCGCGCGAAGTCGAGCAGGGCGGCCGGGACCTCGTCGCCTATGACGTGGTGGAAGGTGCCGCCGAGCTGCTCGACGAGGGTGCGCTGGGCGGCCAGCTCGCGCGGCGAGGCCGAGGTGAGGCCGTCGGCGCGCGAGATGTAGACGGCCATGATCTCGCTGCCCGAGCTCTTGGCTGCCATCCGGGCGGCGCGGCGGATCAGGGTGGAGCCCTCTGGGCCGCCGGTGAGGCCGACGACCAGGCGCTCGCGGGCGTGCCAGGTGGACCGTATGCCGTGCTCGTCGCGGTAGCGGCGCAGGTAGGCGTCGACCCGGTCGGCCGTCCACAGCAGGGCGAGCTCGCGCAGCGCGGTCAGGTTGCCGGGCCGGAAGTAGTGGGAGAGCGCCGCGTCCACCTTGTCGGGGGCGTAGATGTTGCCGTGGGCCATCCGCCGGCGCAGCGCCTCGGGGGCCATGTCGACCAGCTCGATCTGGTCGGCGCGGCGCACCACGGCGTCCGGCACGGTCTCCCGCTGGCGGACGCCGGTGATCGACTCGACGACGTCGCCGAGTGACTCCAGGTGCTGGATGTTGACGGTGGAGACGACGTCGATGCCGGCGTCGAGGAGCTCCTCGATGTCCTGCCAGCGCTTCTCGTTGCGGCTGCCCGGCACGTTGGTGTGGGCCAGCTCGTCCACGAGCGCGACCTGGGGGCGGCGGCGGAGCACGGCGTCGGTGTCCATCTCCCCGAAGACGCCGTCGCGGCAGCGGATCTCCTGGCGCGGCACCTGTTCGAGGCCGTGCAGCAGCACCTGGGTGCGGGGTCGGTCGTGGTGTTCGACGAGCGCCACGACCACGTCCGTGCCACGCTCGACGCGGCGGTGGGCCTCGGACAGCATGGCGTAGGTCTTGCCGACTCCGGGGGCCGCGCCGACATAGATGCGTAGTTTGCCGCGGCGTGCCATGACCCCATTGTCGTACCTCGCCGACGAAGCACCAGGTGATCGCGGTGAGCGCGGGCGTCAGGGTCCCGTATGAATCAACACCGGGGGTGAGGGGGGCATAGTTTCCCCGTTTTGGCCCCGGTGGGACGACCGGGCCGATACGGTGACCGTTCGACTCCATAGCGTCGCAACACGGTCAGAGGTGAGTTCGATCAGCACGTCGTCGTCCAGTGCCTTCCCCGGCTCCCCGCTCAGCACCTGGCTCGGCCGGCTGCCGGCGGGGCAACTACGCGCCCTGCTCGCGGCCCGGCCCGACACGCTCCAGCCGTACGCCCCGAACGACCTCGGCGAGCTGGCCACCCGCCTGCTGGACAAGGCGTCGGTGGCCCGGGCCATGTCCCGGGTGCCGTTGCGCTGCCTACAGGTGGCCGAGGCGCTCGCCGCCTCGGGCGCCATAGGCTCGGGGGTGGCACGAGAACGACTCGCCGGTCTGCTGCGCGACGCGGACGGCGAGGGGGCGCGTGGCCTGGACCTCGCGCTGGCCGAGCTGGCGGGCCACGCCCTGGCCTGGCAGGACGAGCGCGGTCTGTGGCACCTGGCCGAGCAGGTGGCGAGGACCTGGCCGACCCCACTCGGGCTCGGCACCGGGCTCGCCGAGCTGCTCGACGAGAAGACCACCGACGAGCTATGCGGGATGGTCGAGGCCCTGGGGCTCACGGTGCCCGAGACCAGGCAGCGCCGGCTCGACACACTGCTGGCGCACCACACCGACCCGGAACTGGTGCGCGACCTGGTGGCCATGGCGCCGGCGGCCTCCCAGGAGCTGCTGCTCGCCCACAGCCGGACGGTGCGGACCGAGCCGGTGCCGAGCTCGCTCCCCGGGCTGCGCTGGGCCCTCGACCGCGGGCTGCTGGTGCGGCCGCGCTACGGGCAGGTGCCGGCCCGGATGCCGGCCGAGGTGGCGCTGATCCTGCGCGGCCCCGAGTGGCGGGCGCCGTTCGCCGCCGTGCCGCCGGCCCCGCCGCTGGTGTCGGCCCCGGCCGACGCGGTGGCCAAGGAGGCGGCCGCCTCCGCGTTCGCGTTCCTCGACCGAGCGGCCGCGGTGCTCGCCGAGTGCGCGGCGCGCCCGCCCGAGCGGCGGAAGGCCGGCGGCGTCGGCCCGCGCGAGCTGCTGCGCCTCGGCAAGGCGGCGCGCTGCGCGGAGACCGACGTCCGGCTCGCCCTCGAACTCGGCCGGGCCGCCGGGCTGCTCTGCCGGGACGAGGAGCGCTTCCCGGCCACCGCCGACTACGACGCGTGGCTCGCCGGCGACCCGGCGCACCGCGCCGCCACGCTGCTGCGCGGCTGGCGCTCGGTGCCGGCCACCCCCACCAGGACCAGGGACCGGGAGGGCAGGACGCTGCCGGCGCTGCTCGAACTCCCGCCGCGCAGGGACGTCACCATCGCCCGCCGCACCCTGCTCAACGCCGCGTCCCGACTGCCGGCCGGCAGGGGCGCCGCCGATCCGACCACGCTCGGCGCGCTGGTCTCCTGGCACCGGCCGCTGGCCGCCAGGCTCGACGAGGACACCCCGCCGTTCACCACCCTGCTGGCCGAGGCGACCCGACTCGGCGTGCTGGCCCACGGCGCGCTCTCGCCGCTCGGCACCGCGCTGCTCGCCGACGAGGAGACGGCGCTGGTCGAGGCCGCGCGGCAACTGCTGCCGGCCGCCAGCGAGCGGGCCAGGATCGGCGGCGACCTGACCGCCGTGGTGGCCGGCGCACCCTCCGCCCGCCTGGAACGCGCCCTGGACGCGGTCGCCGACCGCGAGTCGCGCGGCGCCGCCTCGGTCTGGCGCTTCACCCAGGGCAGCATCCGCCGGGGCCTGGACGCCGGCTCCACCGCCGCCTCGATCGAGGCCGAGCTGACCGGGCTCAACGGCGGCCAGCTCCCCCAACCGCTGCGCTACCTGATCGCCGACACCGCCCGGCGCCACGGCCAGCTGCGGGTGGTCTCGGCCGGCTGCGTCATCCACGCGCCGGAACCAGCCCTGCTGACCGAGATCATCTACCACCGCAAGCTTGCCCCTCTCGGTCTGCGCCAGCTGGCCCCCACAGTCCTGGTCAGCCGCACCCCGGCCCCCGAGACACTGGCCGCCCTCCGGACGGCCGGCTACGCGCCGGTCACCGAGGCGGTGGACGGCACCGTCCAGGTCGAACGCACCGAACGCCCCAAGCCGGCGCCGCAACCGGCCCGCCACGCGCCCCTTCCCGGCCAGCGCGGCTACGCGGCCTCCGTCGGCCGGCCGGAGCCGGAGCGCCTCGACCGGATCGTGGCCCAGCTGCTGGTGGCTGCGAAACGCTCCGAGGACTTCCTCCGCCAGGCGGCGCCACAGCTCTCCGCGGACGCGATCGGCGAGCTGGCGCGTGGCGTGGACACCGGCTCGCGGGTCCTGCTCGAACACCCAGACGAGCATGGCAGGCCGCGCCGCTGTGCGATGGACGAGCTGACGCTCGACCCGCCGGGGGCGCTGTACGGCTGGTGCCACGAGCATCGTCGCGATCATGACTTCACCCTCTCCCGCCTGACGAACGCCACGCCGGCCCCCTGACGGCCGTACGGCGTTCCCCCCCACC
>NZ_SMKC01000358.1 GCF_004348315.1 Streptomyces sp. 8K308
CGCCCCGCATCCGCACCCGCACCCGCACGAGTCGAGAGGTCGTCCCATGCCGCTCAACGCCAGCGCCTCCGTCCGCATCGCCCGCCCCTCTCGGGACCTCGGCGCCGCCGAGCGGTTCTGGGTCGGCGGGCTCGGCCTCGACGTCCTCTACCGGCACACCACGGACGGCACCACCCCGGGCGAGCACTCGCTCCTCATGGTCGGCTGGCCGGACGCCACCTGGCACCTGGAGCTCGTCCACGACCCGGCCGCGCCCGTGGACCCCCGCCCCACCCCCGAGGACCTGCTGGTGATCTACCTCGGCGAGCCGGTCCCCGACTCCGTCGTGGGCCGCCTCGAAGACCACGGCGGCAAGCGGGTGCCGGCCCACAACCCGTACTGGGACACCTGGGGCGTGACCGTCCGGGACCCCGACGGCTACCTGCTGGTCCTCTCCACCCGCACCTGGTCCAACGCCTGACCGCTCCACCTGCGCGTTCCGCGGATGGGTGGGCCGCCTCGGCGGCTGATCGGCCGGCTACGCGAAGCGCTCCGGGTCGCCGGTGCCGCGGCGGACGATCTCCGGCTCGCCCTCGGAGAAGTCGACGACCGTGGTGGGCTCGGTGCCGCAGTCGCCTGAGTCGAGGACGGCGTCGACGACGTGGTCGAGCCGCTCCTTGATCTCCCAGCCCTGGGTGAGCGGCTCCTCCTCGCCCGGCAGCAGCAGGGTGCTGGAGAGCAGCGGTTCGCCGAGTTCGGCGAGCAGGGCCTGGGTGACGACGTGGTCGGGGATGCGGACCCCGACGGTCTTCTTCTTCGGGTGCAGCAGCTGGCGCGGCACCTCCTTGGTCGCCGGGAGGATGAACGTGTAGCCGCCCGGCGTCGCCGACTTGATCGCCCGGAACACGTCCTTGTCGATGCGGACGAACTGGCCGAGCTGTGCGAAGTCGCGGCAGACGAGGGTGAAGTGGTGCCGCTCGTCGAGGTCGCGGATCGCCCGGATCCTGCCGATGCCGTCGCGGTTGCCCAGCTGGCACCCCAGGGCGTAGCAGGAGTCCGTGGGGTAGGCGACGAGCGCGCCGGAGCGGATGCTGTCGACCACGCCGCGGATGGTGCGCTGCTGGGGGTTCCTCGGGTGCACGTCGTAGTACCTGGCCATCCACCGACCCTATGCGAACGGGCGCCGCGCGCCGGAGCCCGTCCCGTCAGGAGACGGCGTGGCGGCGGAGCGCGCAGCGGCGCCAGTGGCGGAGGGCGATGACCGCGGCGACGAGGGCGGCCAGGGAGGAGAGGAGCAGGACGCCGCGGCTGCCCCAGGAGATGACGCGGTCGAGGGATTCGGCGGCCAGGTAGCCGGCGACCGCCTCGGCCGTGGCCCACAGGACGGCGGCCAGCACACTGTAGGGCGCCATCCGGCGGTACGGCAGGCCGCCGGCGCCGACCAGGTAGGGGGCGACGGTGCGGGCCACCGGCAGGAAGCGGCAGATGAACACGGCCTGGCCGCCGCGGCGTTCGGCCAGGCCACGGGCGCGGCGCCAGGCCGCGGCGGGGACGCGGCGGCCGAGGCGGCCGGTGTAGAGGCGGGCGCCGAGCGTGCGTCCCGTGCGGTGGCCGAGCGCGTCGCCGCAGACCACGGCGGCGACCGCGACCAGGATGACGAGGGCCAGGTCGAGCGTCTCGGCGCGGGAGAGCGCGCCGGCGGTCAGCATGGTGGTCAGGGTCGGGACGAACGCGCCGATCAGCAGGATGGACTCGGCGAAGACGATGGCGGCCAACAGCAGGTACGCGGGGGCCGGCGGCACGTCGCCGAGGAGATCGGTCAGCGCGTCCACTCAGGACTCCGCGGGTGCGACCAGGCGCCAGACGCGGGCCGGCGGCAGGTTGGCCCAGACGCCGGTGTACCCGGCGTCGTACCGGGCCTGGTAGCCGGCGAGCACCTCCTCGACCGCCCGGTGCCTGGCGGCCTCGGTCCTGGAGGAGACGGCGGCGCGCAGCGCGCGGGTGCCGGTGTAGGCGAAGTAGGTCAACGACCCGCCAGGGTGCAGCAGTTCGAGGTAACGGCTCATGATGGCGTCCACCTGTTCCGGCTCGAAGTTGGTGAACGGCAGGCCCGAGACGATCACGTCGTAGCTGCGGCCGGTGTCCAGGTCCTCGACGAACGTGTGGTGCACCTGAACCCGATCGGCCTCGTGCGCCGTCAACTCCCGCAGCCGCGCGGCGAACCGGGCGTTCGCCTCCACCACGTCGAGCCTACTGCCAGCGCCCAGTAACGGCATCAACTCGCGCGTGACGGCGCCGGTGCCGCCGCCCACCTCCAGCACGTTCCAGGCGCCCGGGCCGAGTTCGCGCAGCGGGGCGGCCAGCGCGGCGGCCAGCCGCCGGCCGCTGGGTGCTATCGCCCCGGTGGTGCGGAAGCCGCGCAGGGCCTCGGCGAGGAACAGGGTCGTGCCGCCGCTGCCGGACGCGGTGGGCGGGCTGGTCGGGGTGGTCGCCATGGGATCGACGGTAGGGAGCGCGCCGGGCGCGCGGATCGGTCGAAGTGCGAGCCCGGCCCCCTACGAAAGTAGGGGGTGCCGTCCGTACGCCAGCGCTTACCATCGGCCGGGTGGGCATGAGGCGAGCGACGGAGTGGCCCTGGTGGGTCGAGGCCATGGTGGTGGCCGTCGTCGCCACGGTGTCGGTGTCGGACGCCAGCGTGGCGGCCGGCGGCGGCCGGGCGGCGATCCCGTCGATGACGGTGTCGTTCGCGGCGTCCGTCGCACTGCCGCTGCGGCACCGCTGGCCGCTGCCGGTCGCCGCGGCCGCGGTGGTGGTGGCCGGCGGCTGGGGGATGATCCTGCCGCTGCTGCTCGTCACGTTCCACCTGACCTCGCACGGCCGCGTCCGGCTCGCGCTCTCCACGGGCGGCGTGGCGCTCGGGCTCAACGTGCTGGTGCAGCCGTCGCTCAACCTGTGGACGCCGCGCACCTACGGTCCGTGCTCGCTGTTCATCGTGGCGCTGGCGCTCGGGCTCTGGGCCGGCAGCAGCCGGCGTCTCGCGGACGCGCTGGCCCGCCAGGTCGAGCACCTGCACCGGGAGCGTGAGCTGCGGGAGAGCGCGGCCCGGATATCCGAGCGGACGGCGATCGCCGCCGAGATGCACGACGTGCTGGCGCACCGGCTGAGCCTGATCGCCCTGCACAGCGGGGTGCTGTCCACCCGTGCCGAGCAGCTGCCGGGGCCGGTGGCCGACCGGATCCAGCTGCTGCGCACGGCGTCGACCGACGCGCTGGCCGACCTGCGGGACGTGCTGGGCGCGCTGCACACCAGGGACGACGAGCGGGACCGGCCGCTGGCGCCGCCGCTGCGCGAGGTGGACGAGTTGATCGACGAGGCGCGGGAGGCCGGGCAGGAGATCGAGGCGCGGATCGACGGGCGGGCCGACCAGGCGCCGGCCGCGCACCGGCTCGCGGTCTACCGGCTGGTTCAGGAGGCGGTGACCAACGCGCGCAAGCACGCGCCGCGCGCCTCCGTGCGGGTGCTCGTGCGGTACGGCGGGGCGGCGACCAGGGCCGAGGTCACCAACACGGCGCCGGCCGGCGGGACCGCGGCGGCGGCCGTGCCGTCGGGCTACGGCCTGGTGGGGCTTCGGGAGCGGGTGCGGGCGCTGGGTGGCGCGCTGGACGCGGGTCCTGTGGGCGGCGGGGCGTGGCGGGTCGCGGCCGACATCCCGGTGCAGCCGCCGGCGACGGCCGGGGAACACCCGTCACTCGACCGTCCGTTGGCCACGGCCTGGGCGACGGAGACCGGCCACGAGCGGAACGGCGGGCGCGCGTGATCCGCACCATGATCGTCGACGACGACGCCCTCGTCCGCCTCGGCCTCGCCGACCTGTTGGAGGCCGACCCGGGCGTGACGCTGGTGGCGCAGGCGGCGGACGGGCTGCAGGCCGTGGAGCAGGCCACGGCGCACCGGGTGGACGTGGCGCTGGTGGACGTGCGGATGCCGCGGATGGACGGCATCACGGCGACGGCGCGGCTGCGCGCCCTGCCGCACCCGCCGCGCGTGATCACGCTGACGACGTTCGACCTCGACGAGTACGTGTACAACGCGCTGGCCGCGGGCGCCGACGGCTTCCTGCTGAAGGACAGCGACCCGGCGGACATCCTGCGGGCCGTGCACCTGGTGGCGGCCGGCTCGGCGATGCTGCACCCGGCGGCGGCGCGGCGGCTGATCGACCGCTACCACCACACGGCCCGCCCGCAGGCGACGGCGGCCCAGGCCCGGATCGAGCGGCTGACGCCGCGCGAGCGCGAGGTGCTCTCGCTGCTGGCGGACGGCGCGACCAACGCGGACATCGCGGCCGGGCTCGGGATGCGGGAGAGCACGGTCAAGGCCCATGTCAGCCGGATCCTGATCGGCCTCGGCGTCAGCAACCGGGTCCAGGCGGCGCTCCTCGCCAGGGACGCCGGCCTCCGCGAATCGCCTCCGGCGTGAGCGGATCGCCTCCGGCGTCAGCAACCGCGCACCCCCCGGCCGAGCACGAGACGCGAGCCGCAGACGCCGCCCGCCGTGTCCGCCGCCAGCAGCGCAGCGACAGCCAGCGGCAGCGTGCCGACCGCCAGGGAACCGAGGCCCTGGACCACGAAGCCGCATCGCCTCCGCCGTCAGCAACCGCCGCCGGACCGGCCGGCCACGAGATGCCAACCACACACCCCGACCGCCGTCACCGCCGCCAGCAGCGGAGCGCAAGGCAGCGGCAGCGTGCCGACCGCCAGGGAGCCGAGGCCGAAGCCGAGGCCCTGAACGACGAAGCCGATGGAGAAGCCCTCGGTGCGGCGGCCGGGTGGCAGGAGTGCCTGGAGCCGGACCGAGGCCACCGTGAGCAGCGGTCCTGTGACGGCGCCGATCGCCGTGACCGCGAGCAGCAGGGCGGCCCAGCCGAGCGGGCGGGCCAGCAGCAGTGCGCCTGCGGCGAAGCAGGCCAGGAACGCGGCGGCCGAGGCGGGGCTGGGGCGACCGCGCCAGGCGAACAGCGCGCCGCCCGCGATGCTGGCGGCGCACAGCACGATGATCACCAAGGCGGCGCCGGCCGGGCCGGCGCCCAGGCGCTGCGCGTAGCCGAGCGGGGCCACCTCGACGGTGGACAGCACGTGACCGACGGCGAACTGGCAGGCGTACCAGCGGGCGGCGGCGCGCAGCGGCAGGGGCTCCGCGGTGTCCGCCAGCGTCTCCGATGTCGCCACGGCCGCCGGAGGGCGGCGCGGGAGGGCGGCCATGAGCGCGGCGCAGGTTGCGGAGGCGGCGGCCATCGCGAGGACGGGGGCGCGCTCGTCCAGGGTGGCCAGGCCGGCGACCAGCAGGGGTCCCGCGATCAGCACCGCCTCCACCATCATCGCGTCGACGGCGACGGCCCTGGGCAGGGTGGCGTCGTCGACGGTCCTGGCGAGAAGGGAGCGGAAGCCGCCGGAGAGGCCGCCGGCGATGACACCTGGCGGCACGACGAGCGCGAGTAGGACGGCGGGCGGGGCGCCGGCCGCCGCGGCCCCGGCCAGGCAGGCGAGCCCGAGTGCGGCGCAGCCGGCCATGGCGACCACGCCGCGGGCGGCGCCGACGCGGTCGAGCAGCCGCCCGGAGGGCACGGCGCCCACGGTCTGGGCCACCACGAAGACGGCCATCATCACGGCGCCGAGCCGGTAGGAGCCGGTGGTGGCCAGGGTGAGAGTGGTGAACGCGAGCGGAGCCATGGCGCCCGGGAGTCGGCCGGACTGCACGCCGGCCGACCAATGCCAGTAGGGGCGGTTGCGCAGCAGGGCGGCCACGGTGGGCGTCGGAGCTGGTGTGGTGGTGTTCATGGGAGTACGTTCCGCCGATCGGCTGGCGGCGCGATAATGATTCGGCCATGCCCGAATCCAACCGTGAAAGGGGGCGGCTCCGGTGATCGAGCTGGTGTTGACGCCGGCCGCGTCCCAACGCGTCCGCTTCGCCGTCTCCCCGCTTGAGGAGGTGATAGCCGCGGTCCAGGTGGCGCTCGGGCTGCGCCACCACCCGGTCTACGAAGGCTGGTTGGCGCGCACCGCGGCTGTCGCCCGCGAGCTGCCGATGGCCGAGTTGGGCCGAGTGCTGAGCGGGGCGACCTACATCACCGACTTCCTCAGCCCGCCGCCCGAGGGCCCGGAGACCACGGCGGAGGCACAGCTCGCGGCGATCCGTGCGACGCCGCCTGACCAGGTGGCCGTCGAGCTCTCCAGGGTGGACGCCGACCTGGGCCGGCTGCGGGACGACCCGGTGGCCGCCCGTGAACTGCTCGCCGACCAGATGGAGTTGGCCTGGACGCGGCTGGTGGCCCCGGACTGGGAGCGGATCCGGGAGGTGCTGGTCGCCGACATCGAGTTCCGTTCCCGCGAGGCGGCCAGGAGCGGCCTCGCCGCGGCCGTCTCCGACCTGCACGAGCGGGTGCGCATGGCCGGCGACGCGCTGGTGATCAGGAGCGCGACCCGGATGCGGGCCCGCCTCGACGAGCGCGGTCTCCTGCTGGTGCCCTGTGCGTTCTCGTGGCCGCGCGTCGGGGCGATCGTCGCGGCGCCCTGGCAGCCGGCGCTGCTCTATCCGGCGCGCGGCGTCGGCGGGCTCTGGCCCAGGGCCGACGCGGCGGAGCCGACGGGCGAGGACCAGCTCGCGGCCGTCGTGGGCCGCGCCAAGGCGCGGCTGCTGCTGACCCTGGAAGAGCCGGCGTCCACCACGGCGCTGGCCCGCCGCCTCGGCCTGGCCCCCGGCACGGTCTCGGAACACCTGACGGCGCTGCGCGGTCTCGGCCTGCTTACGGCGCGGCGTTCGGGCCGCGCGGTGCTCTACCGCAGGACACCACTGGGCGACGCCCTCACGCAGACGCGAAGCGAGGCGCGCGTGTGACGGCGCCACGCCAGCCCGGGCCGCTTACGACGCGGCACCCGACGCACACGGCCGCTCCACCACGGCACGCCACCGGGAAACGCCCCCGCCGAAGCGCGCAGCGTCCCGCACGCGTGAGCGGGGCCCGGTCGTACCCCCCGGTCGACCGGACCCCGTCACTC
>NZ_SMKC01000359.1 GCF_004348315.1 Streptomyces sp. 8K308
CACGATGGTGTCCCAGTTCTCCGACACCCAGTGGATCGCGTCCTCCCACCACCGCCGGTTCTGAATACCGGCATCGGACGCGGCGTCGATCCCGTCCGCACAGACCCGGGCCGCCTCCTCCCGCATCCCCTTCGCGTCCTGGGCCAGTTGACGGGCCGCCGACAACGCCTCCTCAGCCGCGTCCACCCGGCCCTGGGCCGAACTCGCCGCCTGGTCCGCGGCGTTCGCGTCCCGGGTGGCGGCCCGCACCTCCGCCTCCGCCGGCGGCTCGACGCCCTCCCGCTCACCCTCCCGCTCAAGCCGGTCGGCCTCCTCGCCGGCCCGGTTCACCCAGTCCTGCGCGTCCGAAAGCGCCGCTCGCGCGGAGGAGAGATCGGCCTGCGCGGCGATGGCGCGGTCCAGGGCACGGTCCGCCATGCCCTGCGCCGTCTCCAACGTCGGCCAGTACGACTGCAAAGCCCGCGCCGCCATGTCATACGACGTCCGAAGCTTCTCCAGATTCCCCGGCACCCCGTCGAACTCCGACCGGAACGCCTCCGCCGACAGACCCGCCCAGTCCAACACCGCCCGGTCCCCGGCCATGCCACGCACCCGCCCCAACGCCTCGCCCACATCGTCCGCGAATGTTTGCAGCTCGTCCGCCAACGTGCGGACCTCGTCCGGATTCCCCGGCGTCGGGTCCGCATCCATGTCGACCGGAGACCAGTCAGACGGCCGCCCCATCCCCAACACCCCCGTGCACAGCACCGATCACACTCGCGATCAGCCCACGCTAGGCACCGGCGGTCCCCCGATCCATGGCGGATCTGTCACAGGATCATCACCAGCACGCCTCAGCGGCGCCGCTTCTCCGCCGACTCCAGGATGGCGACGCACTCCATGTGGTGGGTCATCGGGAACAGGTCGAACGCCCGCAGGAAGCGCGGGACGTAGCCGGCGTCGCGGAAGTGGGCCAGGTCGCGGGCGAGGGCGGCGGGATCGCAGGCCACGTAGGCGATGCGGCGGGCGCCGAGCGGGGCGATGTGCCGGATGACGGCGCGGCCGGCGCCGGCGCGGGGCGGGTCGAGGACGATCAGGTCGGCCTCGGTGATGCCGGTGCGCGGGAGCACCCGCTCCACCGTGCCGTGTTCGATCCTTACCCGGGGGAAGTCGGCCAGGTTGTGCCGGGCGTCGTGGACGGCGCGCTTGGACGCCTCGATGCCGAGCACCGCGCCCCGCTCCCCCATCCGGTCGGCGAGCGCCCCGGCGAAGAGGCCGGCGCCGCAGTAGAGGTCGAGGGCGGTCTCACCCTTGCGCGGGGTGAGGCCCCGCATCACCGCGTCCACCAGCACCCCGGCCGCCTGGTGGTGTACCTGCCAGAAGCCGCCGCCGCTCACCCGCCAGGTGCGGCCGTCGGCCCGCTCGCGCACGAAGGCCCGGCCGTGCACCCGGTGCAGCGTCTGTTCGCCGCGCCCGCGCTCCTCCTCGGCGCGCATGACCGAGACCGGCCGGTCGAGCTCCACCAGCGGCAGCCGGGCGTCGCCGCGCGGGGTGAGCACCACCATGCGGTCGCTCGACCCGGTCGCGGCCACGGCCTCCACGCTCGCCATGCCGGGCCAGGCGCGGGCCTCGATGCCGAGCTCGGTGACCGCCTCGGCGGCGATCAGGCAGCGGTCGATGGGCTGCACCTCGTGCGAGCGGTGCCGGCGCAGGCCGGCCCGGCCGTTCTCGTCGACCGTGTACTGCACGCGGGTGCGCCAGGCCGGCACCTCGCCGGGGGCCACCTTGTCGCCCGGCGCCGGCTCGACCGTGCCGTCCCAGCCGGCCTCCTCGGGGCTGAGCCCGGCGAGCTTGCGCAGCTGTTCGGTCAGCACCTCGCCCTTGAGCCGCCGCTGGGCCCCGGGCCTCGCGTGCTGCCAGTCGCAGCCGCCGCACTTGCCGGGCGCCGCGTAGGGGCAGGGCGCCGGCACCCGGTCCTTGGACGGCTCAAGCACGCGGACGGCGTCGGCGCGCAGGAAGCGGGAGTCCTCGCGGCCCTCCGTGACGCGGGCGATGACGCGCTCGCCGGGCAGGCTGTGCCGGACGAAGAGCACCCGGCCGTCCTCGGCGCGGGCCACGCAGTGGCCGCCGTGGGCCACCGGGCCGACCTCCACCTCGTACTCCTGGCCGGCGAGCGACGCCGGCGTGGGCGCCGTGGGGGACGAGTCCGTGCTGGCCATGGGGGTTCTGGTCTCCTGAACGGGTGGAAGTGAGGGCGGCCGTCCAGTCTACGACCGGTCCCGGCGCCCCTTGGAACGGCCGCCGTCGCCGTGGTTGCCGTGGTTGCCGTGGTGGAGGTGCGGCCGGTGCTGCCAGCCGCGGCGAACCGCGCCCGGGGCACGCAGCTCGGAGCGGCGCCTGGCCCGGCGCCTCGCCGCCTCGGCGGAGCTCAGCTGCCACGGCACCGAAGTGACGGTCACGCCGGGCGTCAGCAGCAGCCGGCCCTTGAGCCGCAGCGCGCTCTGGTTGTGGAGGAGGGCCTCGTACCAGCGGCCCACGACGTACTCGGGGATGATCACGCTCACCACGTCGTTGGGGTGCGTGCGGCGCAGCTCCTTGACGTAGCCGACGAAGGGGTGGGTGATCTCCCGGTAGGGCGCCTCGAGCACCTTCAGCGGGACGTCGAGGTCCCAGCGCCGCCACTCGGCCTTGAGGCTCCTGGCCTCATCCGGGTCGACGGCGATGGTCACCGCGACCAGGCTGTCGGCGCGCAGCAGCTTGGCGTACGACAGGGCGCGCAGCGTCGGCTTGTGGATCTTGGAGACCAGGACGACGGCGTGCACCTGGGAGGCGCGCACGTCCGGGCGCTTCTCCTCCGGATCGAGGGCCAGCTCCTCGGCGATCCGGTCGTAGTGCCGGCGGATCGCCGTCATCAGCGAGTAGAAGAGGGCCATGCCGACCAGCGAGACCCAGGCGCCCTGGGTGAACTTGGTCAGCACCACGATCACCAGCACCAGCGCGCACACGCCGGCGCCGAAGCCGTTGAGCGCCCTGGCCCGGCGCATCCTGCGGCGCGCGACCCGGTCGCCGGTCCCGGCGGCCAGCAGCCGGTTCCAGTGCCTGACCATGCCGCTCTGGCTGAAGGTGAAGGAGACGAAGACGCCGACGATGTAGAGCTGGATCAGCTGGTTGACGTTGGCGTCGAAGACGGCGACCAGCAGCGCGGCGAGCAGGGTGAGGAAGACGATGCCGTTGCTGAACGCCAGCCGGTCGCCGCGGGTGTGCAGCTGGCGGGGCAGGTAGCGGTCCTGGGCAAGGATCGAGCCGAGCACCGGGAAGCCGTTGTAGGCGGTGTTGGCGGCCAGGAAGAGGACCAGGGCGGTGGCCGTCGCCAGCAGGTAGAAGGGGACGGAGCCGCCGCCGAAGACCGCGGCGCCCACCTGCGCGATGACCGGCTCCTGGTGGTACCCGCTGCCCGCCGGCTGACCGTCGATCAGCAGGTCGGCGGCCGGGTTCTCGGCCATGTGCACGTGGGTGTTGAGGGCGAGGGTCATCACCCCGAGGAACATCGTGGTGGCCAGCGTGCCCATGATGAGCAGGGTGACGGCCGCGTTGCGCTCCTTGGGCTCGCGGAAGGCGGGCACGCCGTTGCTGATGGCCTCGACGCCGGTGAGCGCCGCGCACCCGGAGGAGAACGCCCGCAGCAGCAGGAAGCCCATGGCGAACGCCGAGAGGTTGGTCTGCTCGGGCACGATCTCAAAGTCGGCGGTGGGGGCGCGCATGCGGTCGTCGAGGACGAAGCCGCGGAAGGCGCCCCAGGCCACGGTCCCCAGCACGCAGACCACGAAGGCGTAGGTGGGGATGGCGAACAGCGTCCCCGACTCCTTCACGCCGCGCAGGTTGAGCAGCATCAGCACGGCGATCACCACGAACGCCGAGAGCACGTCGTTGTGCTTGACGAAGCCGACCGCCGAGCCAAGGTTGTCGATGCCAGCGGCGACGGAGACGGCGACCGTCAGCACGTAGTCGACCAGCAGAGCGCTGCCGACGGTGAGCCCGGCCCGGCGGCCGAAGTTGCTCGACACGACGGCGTAGGCGCCGCCACCGCCGGGATAGGCGCGCACGGTCTGCATGTAGGAGGCCACCACCGTGACCATCAGCAGCAGGATCGCCAGCGTGATCCAGCCGCTGTGGTGGTAGGCCGAGAGACCCGCGATGGAGAGGATCAGCAGCACCTCGCCCGGCGCGTACGCCACGGACGACAGCGGGTCGGAGGCGAACACGGGCAGCGCGATGCGCTTGGGCAGCAGCGTCTCGCGCAGGGTGTCGCTGCGCAGCGCACGACCCAGCAGGACGCGCTTGGTGACCGCCATGCGGCACACGTTACGCCCGGTGGCCCCCCTGAAACGGACAGGCGCCCGGCCGCCCGGTAGCGTTGTCCGCTGCGACGACCCTCGCGCGACTCGCACGACGTTCGACCTAGGCACGGAGACCTATGCACATCGTGATCATGGGCTGTGGTCGGGTCGGGGCCGCCCTGGCCCAGACCCTGGAGGAGCGGGGGCACTCGGTCGCCGTCATCGACCAGGACCCCACAGCCTTCCGCCGCCTCGGCTCGCGCTTCGCCGGCCGGCGGGTGACCGGACTCGGCTTCGACCGCGGCACCCTCACGGAGGCGGGCGTCGAGGAGGCCGGCGCGTTCGCGGCGGTCAGCAGCGGCGACAACTCCAACATCATCGCGGCTCGGGTGGCGCGCGAGGTGTTCGGCGTGGAGAACGTCACGGCCCGGATCTACGACCCGCGCCGGGCCGAGGTGTACGAGCGGTTCGGCATCCCGACCGTCGCCACGGTGCGCTGGACCGCGGACCAGATGCTGCGGCGACTGCTGCCGTCCGGCGCCGAGCCGCTGTGGCGTGACCCGAGCGGCGGGGTGCAGCTCTCCGAGGTGCACGTGGCGAACAGCTGGGTCGGGCACCGGGTGAGCGAGTTCCAGGAGCAGACGGGCGTGCGCGTGGCGTTCCTGACCCGACTCGGCGAGGCGATGCTGCCGACCGCGAGCACGGTGCTGCAGGAGGGCGATCTGGTGCACGTGATGATGTATAGCAACCGGGTGGCAGAGGTGGAGGCCGTGTGCCTGCGCGGACCCGAGGAGCCGGCATGAGGGTGGTGATCGCCGGGGCCGGCGCGGTGGGCAGGTCGGTGGCCCGCGAGCTGCTGGAGCACGGTCACGAGGTGCTGCTGATCGACAAGTCGCCACAGGCCGTCTCCGTGGTGCGGGTGCCGGAGGCCGAGTGGCTGCTCGCGGACGCCTGCGAGATCACCACCCTGGACGAGGCGGCCCTCGAGCGCTGCCAGGTGGTGATCGCGGCGAGCGGCGACGACAAGGTCAACCTCGTGGTGTCGCTGCTCGCGAAGACCGAGTACGGGGTGCCGAGGGTGGTGGCCCGGGTCAACCACCCCAACAACGAGTGGCTGTTCAACGACTCCTGGGGCGTCGACGTCGCCGTCTCCACCCCGCGGCTGATGTCCGCGCTGGTCGAGGAGGCGGTGAGCGTCGGTGACCTGGTGCGCCTGATGCGGTTCAGCCAGGGCGACGCCAACCTGATGGAGCTCACGCTCCCGGAGGGCGCGGCGCTGGTCGGCACCCGGGTCGGCGAGGTGGCCTGGCCGCAAGACACGGCGCTGGTGACGATCATCCGCGGCTCCCGGGTGCTGATCCCAGACCCGGACGACGCGCTGGCCGCGGGCGACGAGCTGCTGTTCGTGACGGCCCCGGCCCGGGAGCCCGAGCTGCGGGCGCTGTTGTTCCCGAGCCTCGATCATTGATTGTCAGGACATCCGCACCTCAGAATCTCCTGTCATGGAGGCCGCAGAGCTCGGCGTCGGCGTCATCGGCGCCGGCTGGATGGGACACGTGCACGCCCGCGCCTACGCCAGGCTGCCGCACCACTACCCGGGACTCGGCGTCCGGCCACGGCTGGTGGCCGTGGCCGACCCGGCGCCGGGCCAGCTCGACGACTTCGCCGCGCGGTTCGGGCCGGTGCGGCGGTACGGCGACTGGCGCGAGTTGCTGGCCGACCCGGAGGTGCGGGCCGTCAGCGTGACCGCCCCCAACGCGCTGCACCGGGAGATCGGCGCGGCGGTCGCCGAGGCCGGCCGTGACCTGTGGATCGAGAAGCCGGTCGGGCTGACGGCCGCGGACGCGCGGGCGGTCGCCGAGGCCGTCGCCCGCGCCGGCGTCCGGGCGGCCGTCGGCTTCAACTACCGCACCTTCCCGGCGGTCGCCCGCGCCCGCGCGCTGCTGCGGGAGGGCGCCATCGGCGCCCCGACGCACGCCAACTGCCACCTGCTCACGGACTACGCGGCCCACCCGATGGCCCCGCTGAACTGGCGCTTCACCCGGGAGCACGGCGGCAGCGGGGTGCTCGGCGACCTGGCCTCGCACGGCGTCGACCTGGTGCGGTTCCTGCTGGGCGACCTGGCGGCCGTCGTCGCCGAGACGGCCGTCTTCACCCCGCGCCGCCCGCTGCCGGGCGCCGCCGACACCAGCCACTACGCGGTGGCGGCCGGGGAGGCCCGGACGGGCCGGGTCGAGAACGAGGACTACGTCTGCGCGCTGCTGCGCACCGTGACCGGCGTGCCGGTCACCTTCGAGGCGAGCCGCGCGGCGGTCGGCGAGCAGAACGCGTACGGCTTCTCCGTCCACGGCACGCGCGGGCTCCTCGCCTGGGACTTCCGCCGCCCCGGCGAACTCGCGGTCAGCACCGGCGACTCCTACCTCAACCAGCCGGTGACCCGCTGGACCGCCGCCCCTGGCGACGGCGACTACGGGCGCTTCCACCCGGGCGCGGGGAACGCGATGAGCTACGACGACTCCAAGGTCGCCGAGGCGGCGGACTTCCTCGCCGCGGACCGCTCGCCGGCGACGCTGGCGGACGCGGTGGCGGCGGCGGAGACGCTGGAGGCGCTGGCCACGTCCGCCGCCTCCGGCTCATGGACCGCCGTCTAGCCCCTTGCGCGCTCCGCGCGGGATGGGGA
>NZ_SMKC01000035.1 GCF_004348315.1 Streptomyces sp. 8K308
GTGCTCACCCGGCCAGGGTGGCGAGGGGGTCGTCGAGCACGGGTTGCCAGGCGAGTTCGGCGGCGCCGACGAGGCTGTTGTGGCCGAGGACGCAGGGGGTGATGGGGATGTCGCCGGATCGGCCCCACAGGCTGTGGTCGCCGACGACCGCGCCGAGCCGCTCGGGGTCGGCGGCGAGCAGGGCGCCGTGCAACCCGCCGAGGATGATGCGGTCGGGGTTGAGGATGTTGACGAGGGCGGCGAGGCCGCGGCCGAGCCGGTCGATGACGGTGCGGGCGGCGGTGCGGACGGCCGGGTCGTCCGGGTAGCGCGTGGCGACCAGGTCGCGGGCCTGGTCGAGGAGCGAGCCCTGCGGGCCCGGTCGGCTGCCGGCCGCCTCGAGCAGGGCCAGCGGGTCGGTCTCGACGTCGAGGCAGCCGCGGCTGCCGCAGTGGCAGGGGCGGCCCTGGGGGTCGACGGTGAGGTGGCCGACCTCGAGGGCGAGGCCGGCGCTGCCGGTGTGCAGCCGGCCGTCGACGATGAGCGCGCCGCCGACACCACGGTGACCGGTGGCGACGCACAGCAGATGGCGGGCGCCGCGGCCGGCGCCGTGCCGGTGTTCGGCGAGGGCGGCGAGGTTGACGTCGTTGCCGCAGTGGCCGGCGGCGGCGATGCCGGCCGCGGCGAGGCAGTCGTTGAAGATGTCGCGGACCGGCGCGCCGGCCGGCCAGTCGAGGTGGAGTGGGTTGAGGGCGGTGCCGTCGGGCTCGGCGACGGCCGAGGGAACGGCGAGGCCGGCGCCGACGCACCGGCGGCCGGTCTCGGCGAGCAGCCGGGCGCCGGCCTCGACGACGTCACCGATGACCTCGGCGGGGTCGGCGGCGACGGTGACGCAGGCGGGCGCGGTGGCGACGATGCGGCCGCCGAGGCCGACGAGGGCGGCGCGGAAGCCGTCGGCGTGCACCTGGGCGGCGAGGGCGACGGGCCCGTCGTCGGCGATGGCGAGCCGGTGGGAGGGGCGGCCCTGGCCGCCGGCCACGGCGCCTGGGCGGGCGTCGACGGTGATCAGGCCGAGGCTCTGGAGCTCGCTCGCGACGGCGCCGGCGGTCGCGCGGGTCACGCCGAGCTCGGTGGTGAGGACGGCGCGGGTGGGGGCACGCCCGGTGTGGACGAGTTCCAGTGCCGGGCCGAGCACGTTCCGGCCCCGCTCGAGCCTGGTACGGGGATGGGTCACGCCCCTATTCTGGCTTTGTGCCTCCGATAAACAAACGCAGGGCCGTGCTGACCTGGCGTGTGCGGCGGGGGGTTGGGCCTCGGGTGGCGGTGGAGCCGGGGTCGCGTCGGCTCCGGGCGGCGCTGACCGCCTTCTTCGCGCTCGACGGTTTCGTGTTCGCGGGCTGGGTGGTGCGCATCCCGGCGGTGAAGGAGCAGACGGGCGCGTCGTCGAGCGCGCTCGGTCTCGCGCTGCTCGGGGTCTCGCTCGGGGCCGTGGTCACCATGATGCTGACCGGGCGGCTGTGTCAGCGGTTCGGGGCGCGTCCGGTGACGGTGGGCGCCGCCCTGGTGCTGGCGGCGAGCGTGGCGTTGCCGCCGCACGCGGGCTCGCCGCTGGTGCTCGGCCTGGTGTTGCTGCTCTTCGGGGCGGCGTTCGGGGCGTTGAACGTGGCGGCCAACAGCGCCGCGGTGGAGTTGGTGGCGGCGTTGGGGCGGCCGGTGATGCCGAGTTTCCACGCGGCCTACAGCCTGGGCGGCATGCTGGGCGCCGGGGTCGGCGGTCTGGTGGCCGGGCAGGTGAGCGCGGCGCGGCACCTGGGGGCGCTGGCGGTGCTCGGGGTGGCGATGGTGGCGGTGGCGGCGCGCTTCCTGTTGTCGGCCGCGGCGCCGGGCGGTCAGGCGCCGGACGGCGCGACCGGCGCCCGCGCGACGGCGGAGCCCGGGTCGGGCGGCGCGGAGACGCGCTGGTTGGTGTTGGTGCTCGGCCTGATCGCGCTGTGCACCGCCTACGGGGAGGGGGCGCTGGCGGACTGGAGCGCGCTGCACCTCAGGGAGTCGCTTGGCGCGAACGCGGGTCTCGCGGCGGCGGGTTACTCGGTGTTCGCGATGGCCATGACAGTGGGGCGGCTGACCGGCTCCGCGCTGCTCGAACGCCTCGGCCAGACGAGGGCGCTGGTGGCGGGCGGCGCGACGGCCGCGGTGGGGATGCTGCTCGGCGCGCTGGGGCCCACGGTCTGGCTGGTGCTGCTCGGTTTCGTGATCACGGGCCTCGGCCTGGCGAACATCTTCCCGGTGGCCATCGGCCGGGCCGGGGCGCTGGCGGGCGCGCAGGGGGTGGCCGCCGCCTCGACGCTCGGCTACGGCGGGTTCCTGCTCGGCCCGGTGGCGATCGGGTTCCTCGCCGACTGGTTCTCGTTGGCGACGGCGATGACGACGGTGGCGCTGCTCGCGGCGGTGGCCGCGGCGACGGCCCAGCTGGCGCGGCGGCGGATCCAGTCGGACTGACGGGCCGGCGGGCCGCCGCCCCGCGCGTTATTACCGTCGAGTAACAACCGTGGTAGCTTCGCGCCATGGCACGTTCTCTCAGCCCGAGGACCCTGCGGCGCCTGATGCGTTGGTGGCCGCCCTACCGGTCAGCCGGGATCAGGGTGCTCGACATCTCGGACGACTGGAGCGGCGCCCGGGTCATGCTGCGGCTCGGCCGGTTCAACCGGAACTACTTCGGGACGCAGTTCGGCGGCTCGCTCTACTCGATGTGCGACCCGTTCTTCGCCCTGCTGGTGCTCCACCGGCTCGGCCCCGGCTATGTGGTGTGGGACAAGGCCGCGGAGATCGACTACGTCTCCCCCGGCCGCGGCCACGTGTTCGTCGAGTTCGAGCTGGCCGAGGAGCGGGTGGCGGAGATCAGGGCGGCCACGGCCGACGGCGGGAAGTCGCTGCCCTGGTTCGACTGCACGGTGGCCGCCGCCGACGGCACGGTGGTGGCGCGGGTGCGCAAGCAGCTGTACGTGCGGCGCAAGGCGGCGGCTCAGCCCAGCCAGCCGGGGCGCACCAGGCCCGACTCGTAGGCCAGGACGACGAGTTGCGCCCGGTCGCGGGCGCCGAGCTTCACCATGGCACGGCTGACGTGGGTCTTGGCGGTGAGCGGCGAGACCACCAGCCGGCGCGCGATCTCGTCGTTGGACAGGCCGATGCCGACCAGCGCCATCACCTCCCGCTCCCGCTCGGTGAGTTCGTCGAGGGCCACGGCCCCGGCCGGCGGCTTGGAGCGCGCGGCGAACTCGGCGATCAGCCGGCGGGTCGCGCCGGGCGAAAGCAGCGCGTCGCCGGCGACCACGGCCCGCACGGCGCGCAGCAGTTCGTCGGGCTCGGTGTCCTTCACCAGGAAGCCGGAGGCTCCGGAGCGGATGGCCTCGAAGACGTACTCGTCGAGCTCGAACGTCGTGAGCATCACCACCCGCACCCCGTCGAGCCCCGGATCCCCGGTGACGCGGCGGGTGGCGGCGAGGCCGTCGAGCACCGGCATCCGGATGTCCATCAGGACGAGGTCGGGCCGGTGTCCACGGGTGAGCGCGACGGCCTCGGCCCCGTCGGCGGCCTCGGCGACCACGGTGATGTCGGCCTGGGCGTCGAGCAGGGCGCGGAAGCCGGCCCTGACCAACACCTGGTCGTCGGCGAGCAGGACGCGGATCACATGGTCTCCCTGAGGTCGGGCGGCGATGCCTGGTCGCGTGCGGCGCGGGGCAGCCGGGCGTCGACGCGGAAGCCGCCGTCCGGCCTCGGGCCGGCGGTCACGGTGCCGCCGAGCGCCGCCGCGCGCTCGCGCATGCCGACTAGACCGTTGCCCCCGCCGGCGCCCGCGCCGGTGGCGGGCCCGTCGTCGTCGATCCGGATGTCGAGCAGGCCGGGCGCGTAACGCAGCCGCAGCCGGGCGGTGCGGGATCCGGAGTGGCGCACGATGTTGGTCAGCGCCTCCTGCACGATGCGGAAGGCGGCGAGGTCGGCCCCCGGTGGCAGCGGCGCGGGGGTGCCCTCGGTGCTGGTCTCGACGCGCAGCCCGGCGTGGGCGGCCTGCTCGGCGAGGTCGGGCAGGCGGTCGAGGCCAGGGGCCGGCGCACGTGGGGCCGCGCCGGACGCGCGGAGCGTGTCGAGCACCTGACGCACCTCCCCCAGCGCCTCCCGGCTGGCGGACCTGATGGTGGTCAGCGCGGCGCGGGTCTGCTCGGGGTCGGAGTCCAGCAGCGCGAGCCCCATCCCGGCTTGCACGTTGATCACCGAGATGCTGTGGGCGAGGACGTCGTGCAGCTCCCGGGCGATGCGCAGCCGCTCCTCGTCAGCGCGGCGCCGCTCGGCGGCCGCCTGCTCGGCCTGCTCGGCGGCCCGCTGCGCGCGGCGGATCCGCACGAGCTCGGAGATCGCGAGCACGGCCACCATCCAGGCACCGGCGGCGACCGCCTCCCCCCAGTCGAGCGGGCGGTCGGCCGTGATCAGCAGCCCGGCCCAGAGCAGGAGCATCCCGCCGACGGCCGCCCGCCGGTGCCCGGCCGTGACGGCGTGGCCGGCGGCGACGACGGCGCTGAGGAACACCGGACCGTACGGGTGGTCGAGCGCCAGGTAGACCACGGTCACCGCCACACAGCCGAAGACGGCGATCCGTGGCAGGGCCCGGCGGGCCAGCAGCAGGAGCGGCCCGGCGACCAGCAGCAGCTGAGCCACGGCGTCCAGGCCGGCGCGGTCCGGCTGGCCGTGGGCGGCGAAGCCCGAGCCGACGAGCTGGACCAGCGCGACGGCGGCGGTGGACGGCCAGGGCAGCGCGGCGAGCGCCGCGGTCAGGCGGCCGCGTCCCGACTCGCCCGTCCCGCCGTCGGGTGGTGCCGCGCGGTGGATGGTCACGCGTCCACGCTAGCCCGGTGGCGCGGCGCCGGGCGTCCGCCCGGAGTGGACGCCCGTCCTACTCCCGGTGGAGTAGCCGCCCGGTTCCTCAGGCGCCGGGCCGGTCCTCCGTCTTCGGCGCCTCGTCCTGCTCGGGGCGCCCGGCGCGGTCCAGGGCGGACAGCGTGCGGCGGGCGACGGGGTGCGTCCGCACGATGCCGGCCAGCGTGGTGGAGCCGCGCGTTATCTGCGCGAAAGCGGTCCACGCCGGCCGGAACCCGACCAGGGCGGTGTGCAGCAGCCGGGGCCGCTGGGCGAACACGGAGAGCAGCCGGCGGCCGACACCCATCTCGACGCCGAGGCCGCTCTTGATGGCGAAGGTGTAGTTGAGCGCCTGCCGGCGGGCGTCCACCGCGTCGTTGGCCTCGGCAATGCGCACCGCCCACTGGCCGGCGAGCCGGCCGGAGCGCAGCGCGAAGGAGATGCCCTCCCTCGTCCAGGGCTCGAGCAGCCCGGCGGCGTCGCCGCACACCAGCACCCGGCCGCGCGACAGCGGCGAGTCGTCGGTGCGGCAGCGGGTGAGGTGGCCCGAGGAGACGCTCGGCTCGAAACCGGCGAGCCCGAGCCTGGCCACGAAGTCCTCCAGGTACCGCTTGGTCGCCGCGCCCTCGCCGCGGGCCGAGATCACGCCCACGGTCAGGGTGTCGCCCTTGGGGAAGACCCAGCCGTAGGAACCCGGCAGCGGACCCCAGTCGATCAGCACCCTGCCGGCCCAGTCGCCGGCCACCTCGGGCGGCACCGGGATCTCCGACTCCAGACCCAGGTCGACCTGGTCGAGCCGCACCCCGACGTGGGCCCCTATCCGGCTGGCGCTGCCGTCCGCGCCGACCACCGCCCGGGCCAACAGCGTCTCCCCGCCGGCCAGCACGACGGCGACGGTGCGCCGGTCGGGCACCGCGGGGCCGTGCTGCTCGACCCGGGTGACGGTGGCGCCGGTACGCAGCGCGGCGCCCGCCTTGACCGCGGCCTCCACCAGCCGCTGGTCGAACTCGGGCCGGTTGACGAGGCCGAACAGCATCCGCTTGGAGCGGCGGGTGCGCGCCAGGCGGCCGTTGAGCGAGAACGTCACCGCGTGCACCCGCTCGCGGAGCGGGAGTTCGAAGCCCGGCGGCAGCGCGTCCCGGCTGGGGCCGATGATGCCGCCGCCGCACGTCTTGTAGCGGGGCAGCTCCGCCTTCTCCAGCAGCAGCACCCGCCGACCGGTCTCCGCGGCGGCCCGGGCGGCGGAGGCTCCACCGGGGCCCGCGCCCACCACGACGACGTCCCACACCCCTCGTCCGGCTTCGTTCTCGCTGCTCACGATGTGCTGTTGCTCCCCGTCGCGTCACGTCTTCCGACCACCGCACGGCATCCTACGATCCTCCGTGCGCCGACCTGGGCTGTGGGATGATCGCGGCATCCCGACACCCCGCACCCCACGCTCGCGGGGGTACCGCACCGCGCCCTCACGAGGAGCCTCTCATGGAGCAGAGCCCGCAGCACTCCGCGATCTCCGGAACCGTCGCCGCCCTGATGCCGCGGGCCAGGGAGGAGTTGGCCGAGCTGGTGGCGTTCCGCTCGGTGGCGGACGCCGAGCAGTTCCCGCCGCGGGAGTGCGTGGCGGCGGCCGAGTGGATAGCGCGGGCGCTGCTCGAGGAGGGCTTCGGCGACGTGCGGCTGCTCGACACCCCCGACGGGACGGTGTCGGTGTACGGCGAACTGACCGGGCCCGAGGGGGCGCCGACGGTACTGCTGTACGCGCACTACGACGTGCAGCCCCCGCTGGACGAGGCGGCCTGGACCTCCCCGCCGTTCGAGCTGACCGAGCGGGACGGCCGCTGGTACGGGCGGGGCGCGGCGGACTGCAAGGGCGGGGTGCTGATGCACCTGCTGGCGCTGCGCGCGCTGCGGGCCGCCGGTGGGGTGCCGGTGGGGATCAAGGTCATCGTGGAGGGCTCGGAGGAGCAGGGCACGGGCGGGCTCGAGCGGTACGCCGAGCAGCACCCGGAACTGCTGGCGGCCGACGCGATCGTGATCGGCGACACGGGCAACTTCCGGGCCGGGCAGCCCACGGTGACGGCGATCCTGCGCGGCATGGCCATGGTGCGGGTCCAGGTGGACACGCTCGCCGGGAACCTGCACTCGGGGGCGTTCGGCGGCGCCGCCCCGGACGCGCTGTCGGCCCTGATCCGGATTCTCGACTCGCTGCGCGACGAGGACGGTTCGACCGTGGTCGACGGCCTCGCCGGGGACGGCCGTTGGACGGGCACCGACTATCCGGAGGACGTCTTCCGCGCCGACGCCGGGGTGTTGGACGGCGTGGCGCTGATCGGCTCCGGTTCGGTCGCCGACCGGCTGTGGGCACGGCCCGCGGTGACGGTGCTCGGCATCGACTGCCCCCCGGTGGTGGGGGCCACGCCGTCGGTGCAGGCCAGCGCAGGAGCGCTGGTGAGCCTGCGGGTGCCGCCCGGCGTGGACGCGTCGGCGGCGAGCGAGCTGCTTGCGGCGCACCTCAGGGCCAGGGCTCCGTGGGGCGCGCGGGTGACGGTGCGGGCCACCGGCGAGGGCCAGCCGTTCCGGGCCGACACCGCGAGCCCGGCCTACGCGTCGATGGCGGCGGCGATGCGCGAGGCATACGACGGGGTGGAGATGGCCGTGGTCGGACAGGGCGGCTCGATCCCGCTGACCAGCACGTTGGCCGGGCTCTACCCCAAGGCCGAGATCCTGCTGATCGGGCTGAGCGAGCCGGCGGCGCGGATCCACGCGGTGGACGAGAGCGTCTCGCCCGAGGAGCTGGAGCGGATGTCGGTGGCCGAGGCGCTCTTCCTCTCCCGGTACGCGGCGACCGCCAGGGGCTGAGTCGGGGCCGCCGGTGGCGGACGGTCAGGTGTGTCGGGTGGCACGGCGCCTGATGACGATCACGGTCGCGGTCACGGCCGCCATGGAGACCCCGGCGCCGGCCAGCAGCATGGTCGAGTCATCGGAGCGTGAGCCCCCGCCGACACCCGCCTGGGCACCGCGGGTGGGCAGCGTGGTCGAACTGGCCGTGGTGGACCCGGTCGGGCTCGGCGACGCGGTGGGCGAGGCGATCGTGAGGGTGGCGTTGCCGGTCTCCGAGCCACAGGTGAAGGTGACCGTGAACTGGGCGCCGACCCGCGCGTCGGCGTCGACGGTGGTGCGGGCCGACTGGGTCTCCCCCGGCATGCCGAGGGCGACCCGGTCGAAGACGGCGGACTCAGCGGTGGCCTCGAACTCGGTGCAGCCGGTGACGGTCAGGTCGACCGCGCCGCCCCGCGCGACCGTCTGCGGGGAGAGGCTGAACCCGAAGGTGTCGGCCTCGGCCGGTGCCAGGGCGTGTGCGGCGGGCACGCCCGACGCGAGAGCGATCGCGCTCAACCCGGCGGCGGCCAGTGCGGTTCGCGGTGTGGTCATCGGAATGGCTCCTTCGTGGGGGGTACGCGTCGTCCCGGTTCCCGACGTTAGGCACCGGAGCCACGGCGCACCGCCCGGGAGCGGCACCCGGGTGAGGGCGCTGCGCCGTCCGGGTCAGCGACTGCCCGTCAGACGCGCGAAGACGACCACGTTTCCGCTGTATCCGGTGGCCTCGTCGAAGGTGCCGCCGCAGGTGATGACGCGTAGTTCCGCGCCGCCCGCGTGGCGGTAGACGTCCTCAGGCACGTGTCCCTTGTCGTAGACGGCGACGTCGTAGACGGTGAACCGCACCGTGCGCCGGTCGTCCCGGGTGACCTCCATGGTGTCGCCGTGGCGTAGGGCCCCCAGGCCGTAGAAGACGGCGGGGCCCGTGGCGTCGTCGACGTGCCCGACGATGACGGCGGCGCCGGCCGCGCCGGGCGGTGGGGCGCCGTCGTACCAGCCGGCGACGTCACCGGCTTCCTCCGGCGGCGACTCGAGCCAGCCCTCGGGATCGAGGCCGACGCGGAGCAGTGGGGCGGCGACGTCGATGGCGGGTATGGAGAGCCAGGTGGGCTCGGCGGGCGGCAGGGCGTCGGCGGCGGCGCCGGCGGGCGCCGAGGGCACGTGCCCCGCGTCGTGCCGGGCGGCCGGCTGTGGGGGCCCGGCCGGTTCCTCGGCGCCGGCGAACAGCATGGACAGGCCGAGGGCCAGGACGGCCGAGGACGCGGCGAGCGCGGCTCGGACGCCCCAGCCGGACGGCTCGTCACCGCCGTAGGGGGTGGCGTGGAGGCCCGGCGCGGGCCCGGCTATGGACTCCGGTATGCGCATGGCGGTCACCACTCGTGGGAGGGGCCCCCGCGCGGGGGCCTTCACCATCACGCTAGAGCCGTCCGTGACGCGTCGCGATTCGACGCGGGCGCGGGACGCCACCGGGAAGGGCGGCGGATCAGGCGCCGACTGGGACGCCGGCCTCCAGGTTGAGCGCCCGCCCCTGGGCGCGGGCGCGCAGCGCCCAGCGCAGTCGGGCGACCCGGTTGGGCGAGAGCAGCCGCTCGGCCTCCGCCTCGGTGGCGAAACACCAGCCGCGCAGTTCCTCCCCGGGCAGCAGCACCTCGTCGACGCGCGCCGCGTCGAGGCGCCCGCCGTCGAAGAGCAGCCGCAGCCCGCCGAACTGGGCGGCGCTCGGCGGTTCCCAGTCGACCACCAGCAGCGCCGGCTCCCGGGCCAGCCGGAGGCCGAGCTCCTCGGCCACCTCCCGGACGGCCGCCCGGGCCGGGGCCTCGCCCGGCTCCACCACGCCGCCGGGGAACTCCCAGCCGGCCTTGTAGGTGGGGTCCACGAGGAGCACCCGGTCCCGGTCGTCGAAGAGCAGCACGCCGGCTGCCAGTGTCTGGGCGCGCGGCGGCGGCGTCTGCACGATCCGGCAGACGCCCTCGCCACGCCGTACGGCCTCGGCGAGCAGCTCCGCCGTCTGACGCGGGGTCAACAGCGAGGTGTCGACGGTGTGCGCGTCGGCGCTCAGCCAGCCGAGCGCGGCGTCGTACTGAGGCAGGTGCCCCAGGCACCAGTTGCGCACCGCGTCGCCGTCGCTGGCGGCGCGCTGGTCTATCCGGGCCCGCAGAAACGTTTCATCCGGACGGAGGAGAAAATGCTGGACCGTGATCCGGCGGGCGGCGAGCCCGCCGAAGATCTCGTCCCGGTGCTCCTGGACCAGCAGGGTCATGGGGGCGATCAACGGCCCTGGGATCTCGGCCAGCAGCGCCACCGCGGTGTCCACCACGAGGCGCCGCCAAGCGGGCAGCTCCTGCACGTCGTCCACCTGGGCCAACCGCTCCTTGGGCAGCATCTTCGACAGCTCGGCCCCGACCAGGTCCGGGTCGTAGAGCGTGCTGCCCGGCAGCAGGTGGAGCAGTTCGTGTGCCGCCGTGGTCTTGCCGGCGCCGAACGCCCCGTTCAGCCAGATGATCACTTAATCCCCCTCCTTCTTCGCCCTTGCTGTCAGTTGCCCGCTTCCCCCAGGATCAAAAACGTATCCGGATCACTCCAGCAGGCCGCCGCGGCGCCGACCAGGCCGGCGTCCGTGCCGAGCTGCGCCGGCACCACCTCCAGGTCGCTGACGTACGGCAGGGTGGCGTACCCCCGCAGGGCACGGCGCAGCGGACCGAACAGCACCTCGCCCGCCTGGCTGACGCCGCCGCCGACGACCACGGTCTCGATCTCGACCAGGGTGGCGGTGGCGGCGATTCCGGCGGCAAGCGCGCGGGCCGACCGGTCGTAGGCCTCAAGGGCGATCGGGTCGCCGGCGGCCGCCGCGACGGCCACACCGGCGGCGGTGGCGTCCCCGTCGGGCTCGGCCGGGCGCCAGCCGGCGGCCTGGGCGTAGCGTGCGATGTTGGTGCCGCTGGCGATGCGCTCCACGCAGCCGCGGCCGCCGCACGGACAGAGGTCCCCGTTGAAGTCGACGCTGATGTGGCCGATGTGGCCGGCGTTGCCGGTCGGGCCCGGTCTGAGCCGGCCGTCGAGGATCAGCCCGCCCCCGACGCCGGTGGACACCACCATGCACAGGGCGTTGGAGCGGCCGCGGGCGGCGCCCACCCAGTGCTCGCCGGCGGCGATGGCGGCGCCGTCACCCACGAGGGTGATGGGGAGGTCGCCGGTGAGCTTGCGGACGCCGTCGACGAGTGGGAAGTCGCGCCAGGCGGGGATGTTGACCGGGCTGACCGTGCCGTTGCGCGCGTCGACCGGGCCGGCGCTGCCGATGCCGACGGCCGCGGCCCTGGGCCACAGCTCGTGCTCGGTCAGCCGGGCGACGACGTCGGTCACGGACCGCAACACGCTCTCCGCCGACTCCCGGGCCCTGGTCGGGCCCTGGACGCGGTGGAGCAGGTCCCCGGTGCCGTCCACGAGGGCACCGGCGACTTTGGTGCCGCCGATGTCGACGGCGGCGACAAGATCAGTGGTCATGGGCAGGAAGCCTGATCCGAACCGACCCGGCTTGTCCAGTCGGATCATGGTGAGTTGCGCGACGCTCCGGCGCGCCGGGGCGCGGTCAGCCGCTCTGTCGGCCGGCCAGGGTGGCGAGTTGGGCGCGGCTCAGGCCGGCACGGTCGGTGACCTCGGCGAGGTCGAGGGCGCCGCAGTCAAGACCGCGGAGCAGGAAGCCGGCGAGGGCGCGGGCGGTGGCGGGCTCGTCGAGCACGGCGGCGGGCGGGCCGCCGGTGGTGCCGGGGCCGGTGGTCCTCGCGTAGGCGGCGAGGCGGGCGGCGGCGGAGTCGAGACCCGCGCGGTAGAAGGCGTAGACGGCCGCGTAGCGGGTGGGCAGGTGGCCGGGATGCATGTCCCAGCCCTGGTAGTAGCCGCGGGCCAGGGCGCGGCTGACGAGGCCGTGGTGGAGGCGCCAGGTGGCGTGCACCTGGGCGGTGTCGCCGGTGGGCAGAACGTTGGTCGAGCCGTCGGAGAGGCGGACGCCGGTGCCGGCGGCGGCGACCTGCATGACCGCTTTGGCGTGGTCGGCGGCCGGGTGGTCGGGAGCCTGGTGCGCGGCGCTGATCTGGAGGGCGGCGCTGTAGTCGAAGGTGCCGTAGTGCAGGGCGGTGGCGCGGCCCCCTGCGGCGTCGATGAGCCGGGCGACGGTGGCGGTTCCGTCGGGGCCGAGGATGGACTGGCTGGTCTCGATCTGGATCTCGAAGCCGAGCCGGCCCTGTGGCAGACCGGCGGCGGTCTCGAACTCGCGGCAGAGGGTGGCCATCGCGGCGACCTGCTCGGGGCGGGAGACCTTGGGCAGGGTGATGGCGAGGCCGGTGGGGAGCGGGCCGGCGGCCAACAGGGTGGTCAGGAAGACGTCGAGGGTGCGGATGCCGCGGTCGCGGACGGCGGCCTCGAGGCACTTCATGCGCAGGCCGACGAAGGGGGGCGCGGTGCGGTCCGCGGTGGCGCGGGCGACGAGCCGGGCGGCGCGGGCGGCGTCGGCGTCCTCCTCGGCGTCCGGCCGGGTGCCGTAGCCGTCCTCGAAGTCGATCCTGAGGTCCTCGACGGGCTCGGCGGTCAGCTTCGCGTGGACGCGCTGGTGGACGGGGACGGCGAGGGACTCGGGGAGGTCGAGCGTGGCCGCGAGGGCGGCGGCGTCCGGGGCGTGCGCGGCGAGCAGGGCGAGGGCCTGCTCGCCCCAGGCGCGGGTGGTGCCGGCAGTGAACCGGTCGGCGGGGACGTAGACGGTGTGCACGGGCTGGCGGGTGGCTGGGTCACCCGGATAGCGGCGGGCGAGGTCGGCGTCGACGTCGGCGAGCGAGGCGGCGACGCCGGCTGTCACCGCCGCCGTCAGGGTGGTCGTCACCGGTGTCCGCTGAGCCATCCGCACCACTCCGCCCCGCGCGGTTCAACATTACGTTGAAGAATTCGGTGGACAGAACCTAACCGGCGACCAGCCCGAAACACAACAGTCCGCACGTCATGCCCTGTTCACGGCGGGCGAGCCGATCGGCACCGAGCATTGACCGGAGGGCAAAGGCCGTGTCACGCGGCTGCCGGACGCTGGTGGCGAGGGCCCCGAGGCGGTCAGTCCGCGGGCCCAGGGCGGTCAACCAACGGAGGAGACCATGGAGTACTACCAGCTGCTGGCCGGGCTGGCCATCGGCCGGCTCAACGAGGACGACGGCAGCGGTCCGCCGCCGGCGGTGCCGGGGCACGAGTTGGACCGGCGGGCGAGCCGGCGGTCGGACGGGGCCACGAGCGCGGGGCTCGCGCGGCCGGGACGGCGGCGACGCGGCCGGTTTCGGGGCAGGACGCGCGGCGCGGCGCCCGCGACCGTCACCTGAGGGTGACGGGCGGGCGCCGCGCGGGGCCCGTGGGGGCTGGTGTCAGCCCTTGCGGGCCTTCACCTCGTCCGTGAGGGCGGGGACGACGTCGAAGAGATCGCCCACCACGCCGTAGTCGGCGAGCTCGAAGATCGGCGCCTCGGCGTCCTTGTTGACGGCGACGATGGTCTTGGAGGTCTGCATGCCGGCGCGGTGCTGGATGGCGCCGGAGATGCCGACCGCGATGTAGAGCTGCGGCGAGACGGTCTTGCCGGTCTGGCCGACCTGGTGCGAGTGCGGGTACCAGTCGGCGTCCACGGCCGCCCGGGAGGCGCCGACCGCGGCGCCGAGGGTGTCGGCGAGCGCCTCGATCAGCGCGAAGTTCTCCGCGCCGTTCAGGCCGCGGCCGCCGGAGACGACGATGGCGGCCTCGGTGAGCTCGGGGCGGCCGGTGGACTCGCGGGGGCTGCGGGACACGACCCGGGTGCCGGTGGCCAGCGGGCCGAAGGTGACGTCGAGCGGCTCGACGGTGCCGGCGGCGGGTGCGGGCTCGACGGCGGCCGAGTTGGGCTTGACGGTGATGACCGGGGTGCCCTTGGCGACCCGGGAGGTGGTGGTGAAGGCGGCGGCGAACACGGACTGGGTGGCCACCGGTCCCGACTCGCCGGCGGTCACGTCGACGGCGTCGGTGATGAGGCCGGAGCCGATACGGACGGCGAGCCGGGCGGCGATCTCCTTGGCCTCGCCCGAGGAAGGAACGAGCACGGCGGCCGGGGAGACGGCCCGGTAGGCGGCCTCCAGGGCGTCGACCTTGGGGACGACGAGGTAGTCGGCGAACTCGGGCGCGTCGGCGGTGAGCACGCGCACGGCGCCGTGCTCGGCGAGCACGGGGGCCGCGGTCTCGGCGCCGGCGCCGAGGACGACGGCGACCGGGTCGCCGAGGCGGCGGGCCAGGGTCAGCAGCTCCAGGGTTGGCTTGCGGACGGCGCCGTCCAGGTGGTCGGTGTAGACGAGGACTTCAGCCATGGGAATCGCGTCTCCAGCGGAAGGGTGCGGGCGGTCGGCGGGTGGGCGTCGGCGGCGGCCGTCAGATGAACTTGCGCTCGGCCAGGAAGGCGGCGAGCCGCTTGCCGCCGTCGCCCTCGTCCGTGACGATCTCGCCCTTGGTGCGGGCCGGGCGCTCGGCGGCGGACTCGACGGCGGTCCAGGCGCCGGCGAGGCCGACCTCTTCGGCCTCGATGCCCAGGTCCTCCAGGTCCAGGGTCTCCACGGGCTTCTTCTTGGCGGCCATGATGCCCTTGAACGAGGGGTAGCGCGCCTCACCCGACTGGTCGGTGACGGAGATGACGGCCGGCAGCTCGGCCTGCAGGCGCTCGGTCGCGGCGTCGCCGTCCCTGCGGCCCGTCACCTTCCCGTCGGCGACGGAGAGTTCGGAGAGCAGGGTGACCTGGGGGACGCCGAGGCGCTCGGCCAGCAGCGCGGGCAGCACGCCCATGCCGCCGTCGGTGGAGGCCATGCCGCAGACGACGAGGTCGTAGCCGGCGTGCTCGATGGCCTTGGCGAGGACGAGCGAGGTGCCGACGACGTCGGTGCCGTGGAGATCGTCGTCCTCGACGTGGACGGCCTTGTCCGCGCCCATGGACAGGGCCTTGCGCAGGGCGTCGGTGGCGTCCTCTGGGCCCACGGTGACGACCGTGACCTCGGCCTCCTCGGCGTCCTCGGAGATCCGGAGGGCCTGCTCGACGGCGTACTCGTCCAGCTCCGAGAGCAGCCCGTCCACGGAGTCCCGGTCGGTGGTCAGGTCGTCGGCGAACCGTCGGTCGCCGGTGGCGTCGGGCACGTACTTCACACAGACAACGATCCTCAGGCTCACGCCGGCTCTCCTACTGCTATCGGTCCGCACACGGGGCAATGGGAAGATCAACCCGGTTGTTACTGGCCAGTACAACCAAGGGTATCCCCCACGGGCAAGCATGTCGCACTGTGACCTTGCCTACGTGCGTATTGTCCGATCGCCCGGTGGGTCAGTCGGTGATCGCCGCGCCCAGTGCGGCGATCACGTCGGCCCGACGGGGCTGGCCGACAGCGCGGCGGACCACCCGGCCCTCGGCGTCCAGCACGAGCACGGTGGGGGTGCGGGAGATCCCGAGGCGGCGCGTCAGGTCGAGCCGCGCCTCGGCGTCGATCTCCAGGTGCGCGACGCCCTCGACCAGGGCAGCGACGTCCGCCAGGATCCGGCGGGTGGCCCGACACGGCTGGCAGAAGGCGGTGGAGAACTGCACCAGCGTGGCGCGTCCGCCCAGCGGTCCGGCGCCCAGGTCCGCGGCGTCCAGGCGGGCGGGCGTCACCGGTTCGCTCATCGTCGACGTCCTCCGCTTCGCTCCACGAGTGGCCTCGACGAGCGGCAGCGCGCCGGAGCCCCGTTTCATTCCCGGCCCCTGATGGCGCGGCCTCGCCGGGGGGACTGGCGATTCTCCCGGCTTTGGGGCACGATTCGGCCGCGCCGCAAGTTACGCAGGCGTAGGTTCGAAGCACTTGAAGAGGGGCCCTCCGCATGCCAGAGTTCGTTTACCCGCCGGTCATCGCCGCAGCGCGGACGATGTTCAAGGCGCTCGACCTGCGCTTCGACATCGCCGGCAGCGAGCACGTACCGCGCACTGGCGGGGCGGTGCTGGTGAGCAACCACATCGGCTACCTGGACTTCGTCTTCGCCGGGTTCGCGGCCCGGCCGGCCCGCAGGCTGGTGCGGTTCATGGCCAAGGAGTCGGTGTTCAAGCACCGCGTCTCGGGTCCGCTGATGCGGGCCATGAAGCACATCCCGGTGGACCGGGCGCAGGGTGAGGCGGCCTTCCGGCACGCGCTGAAGGCCCTCAAGGACGGCGAGATAGTGGGAGTGTTCCCGGAGGCGACGATCTCGCAGTCGTTCACCCTCAAGAAGTTCAAGTCGGGCGCGGTGCGGATGGCCCAGCAGGCCCAGGTGCCGATCCTGCCGGTGGCCCTGTGGGGCACCCAGCGGCTGTGGACCAAGGGCCGCAAGCGGGACCTGCGGCGCAACCACTTCCCGATCACCATCCGCATCGGTTCGCCCATGACGGCCGACCCGGACGAGCCGGCGGCCACGGTCTCCGACCGGCTGCGGGAGCGCGTCCAAGAGCTGCTCGAGGCCGCGCAGCGCGCCTATCCGGCCACCCCGCGGGACGCGGACGACGCGTGGTGGCTGCCGGCGCACCTGGGCGGCACGGCGCCGCCGCCGGCCCACGCTGTCTGAGCGGCGTGCCGGGTGCTCTCCGCGCCGTGCGTGGCGCGGAGTACCACCCCACGCGCTCTAACGCGCCATCTCCTCGCGCAGCGCGGTGAGGAAACCGTCGACGTCCTCGTCGGTGGTGTCGAAGGAGCACATCCAGCGGACGTCGCCGGCAGCCTCGTCCCAGAAGTAGAAGCGGTAGCGCTTCTGGAGGCGCTCGCTCACGTCGTGCGGGAGCCGGGCGAAGACGGCGTTGGACTCGACGGGGTGGAGGATCCGCACCCCGTCCACCTCGCGCACTCCCTCGGCGAGCCGGCGGGCCATGGCGTTGGCGTGTCGGGCGCCGCGCAGCCACAGGTCGCCGGCGAGCAGCGCCTCGAACTGCGCGGAGACGAAGCGCATCTTGGCGGCGAGCTGCATGGACAGCTTGCGGACGTGGCGCATCCGGCGGGCCACGCCCGGGGTGAGGAGCACGACGGCCTCGCCGAAGAGCATGCCGTTCTTGGTGCCGCCGAAGGAGAGCACGTCGACGCCGGCGTCGGTGGTGAAGGCGGCGAGCGGCAGGTCGAGGGCGGCGGCCGCGTTGGCGATCCGGGCGCCGTCGAGGTGGACGGTCATGCCGCGCTCGTGCGCGAACTCGCAGATGGCGCGGATCTCTTCCGGGGTGTAGCGGGTGCCGAGCTCGGTGGTCTGGGTGATCGAGACGACCTGCGGCGTGGCGCGGTGCTCGTCGTCGAAGCCGAAGGCCTGGCGGGCGATGAGCTCGGGGGTGAGCTTGCCGTCCGGGGTGGGCACGGTGAGGAGCTTGAGGCCGCCGACGCGCTCGGGCGCGCCGCACTCGTCGGTGTGGATGTGGGCGGTCTCGGCGGTGATGACGGCGCCCCAGCGGTCGGTGAGCGCCTGGAGGGCGACGACGTTGGCGCCGGTGCCGTTGAAGACGGGGTAGACCTCGGCGTGCGGGCCGAGATGGGCCCGGAAGACGCCCTGGAGGTGCTCGGTGTAGGCGTCCGCGCCGTAGGCGGGCTGGTGGCCGCCGTTGGCCAGCGCGATGGCCGTCAGTATCTCGGGGTGGACGCCGGAGTAGTTGTCGCTGGCGAAGCCGCGCACCTCCGGGTCGTGGTGGCGGGTGGCGTCGGTGGTGGCGGTCAGGGCTGAGGGGTGAGCCACAGGCGGGTTCCGTTCACTTCCTCGGTGGGCTTGGACCAGAGCTGGCAGATCGACTCGGCCAGCTCGCGGACGTCGGTGAAGCCGGCGAAGCGGTGGCCCGGCCGCTCGGCGCGCATCGCGTCGTTGACCAGGGCCTTGACGACGACGATGGTGGCGGCGGCGCCGGGACCGGCGTCGCCCGCGGTCTTGCGGAAGCCGTCCGCCAGGGCCAGGGTCCAGGCCTCGGCGGCCGCCTTGGCGGCGGCGTAGGCGGCGCTGCCCGCGGTGGGACGGGCGGCGCCGGCGGCGCTGACCAGCACGTAGCGGCCGTTGCCGGAGCGGGCGAGCGGTGCCTCGAAGGCGAGCGAGGTGTGCTGGACCGTGCGCAGCAGCAGGTCGTGCAGGAGGTCCCAGTCGGCGAGGTCGGTTCCGGCGAAGGTGGTCGAGCCGCGCCAGCCGCCGACGAGGTGGACGAGGCCGTCGACGCGCCCGAAATCCTTGAGGATCTTGGCGGCCCACTCGCGGGTGGCCGCCAGGTGCAGCAGGTCGACGGTGTCGCCGACCACGGTGGCGCCGCCGTGGGCGAAGCGGGCCGCGTCCACGCCGGCGGCGAGCCGCTGGACGTCCGCGTCGGCGGCGACGACCGTGGCGCCGGCCTGGGCCAGGCGCAGCAGGACGGCGTGGCCTGCGGCGCCGCCGGCGCCGGCCACCGCGACGACGGCGCCTTCCAGCGGGCCGCCGGCGTTGGGGCCCAGGGGGGTGGTGCTGCTCATGGTGCTCGCCTCCTCGTTGGGTCCCATCATGCCGCGCGGCGGCGGTGCGCTCACGCCGCGCTGGCGGCGGGAGCGGTGGCGGTGATGCCGCGGGTGGACTCGATGACCTTGCGGAGCTTCTTGCCCAGCGCCTCGTAGAAGAGGCTGAGCGGGAACTCGTCGGGCAGCACCTCGTCGACTAGCTTGCGGGGCGGGAGGCTGAGGTCGAGGGCGTCCGGGCCCTTGGCCCAGGTGGAGCCGGGGTGCGGGGCAAGGTGGCGGGCGACCAGCTCGTAGGCCTTGAACCAGTGCACCAGCTTGGGGCGGTCGATGCCCTGGCGATAGAGGGTCTCGATCTCCTCGCGCAGCCGCGCGGTGACCCGGCGGGCGAGGTCCCAGTCGACGGTCAGCCGATTGTCGGTCCAGCGCAGGGCGTCGTGCTGGTGCAGGTAGGCGAAGAGCAGCTGGCCACCGAGGCCGTCGTAGTTGCGGACCCGGGCGCCGGTGACGGGGAAGCGGAAGAGCCGGTCGAGCAGCACCGCGTACTGGACGTCGCGGCCCTGCGCGTAGCCCTCGGCGGCGAGGCGCCCGGCCTCGTGGAAGGCGGTGAGGTCGCAGCGCAGCTCCTCGAGGCCGTACATCCAGAAGGGTTGGCGCTGCTTGATCATGAAGGGGTCGAATGGCAGGTCGCCGTGGCTGTGGGTGCGGTCGTGGATCATGTCCCACAGGACGAACGTCTGCTGGCAGCGGTCCTGGTCGGTGAGCAGCCCGGCCGCGTCGTCGGGCAGGCGCAGGCTGGTGACGTCGCAGGCGGCGCCGATCACACGGCGGAAGCGGGCCGCCTCGCGGTCGCAGAAGATGCCGCCCCAGGAGAAGCGTTCGGGGGCCTCGCGCACCGCGATGGTCTCGGGGAAGAGGACGGCGGAGTTGGTGTCGTAGCCCGGGGTGAAGTCCTCGAAGGTGACGCCGACGAACATCGGGTTGTCGAAGCGCTCGCGCTCGAGTCGGGCCAACCAGCCGGGCCAGACGACGCGCAGCACCACGGCCTCCAGGTTGCGGTCCGGGTTGCCGTTCTGCGTGTACATCGGGAAGACGACCAGGTGCTGGCGGCCGTCGGCGCGGGTCTTCTCCGGGTGGAAGGCGAGCAGCGAGTCGAGGAAGTCGGGGACGCCGAAGCCCTCGTCGGCCCAGCGGCGCAGATCGGCGACGAGCGCCCGGTGGTAGGCGGCGTCGTGCGGCAGCAGCGGGGCGAGCTCCTGGATCGCGGCGACGGCGTGGTCGATCTCCCGGGTCAGCTGGGAGCAGGTGGGGGCTCCCTCGGCGGCGAAGTCCACCGAGCCGTCCTTGGATTGGGCGGGACGGATGGCCTCGACGGCCCGCTTGAGGGCGTGCCAGGCGGGCCGCGCGACGACCCGGTCGGTCTGGGCGGTGTCGCCTTCAGAGGCAAGGGACGCCAAAGTTTCCGTCATAACCCATCCTCCACAGCAGAAATTCTCGTAATGGCACGGTATCCGCAGCGGATCCTTCGATCAACCGGGGGGATGGGGAAACGCCACGCGCCAGCCGCTTCGCCCACCGTTCGAGCGGCGGCAACCAGCGGCGGCTAGGGTCGCGCCATGCCGCTTCAGACCATCGGACACCGCGGGCTCATGGGCGCGGAGCCGGAGAACACCCTGCGCTCGTTCCGCCGGGCCGACCGGATGGCGCTGGACGCCATCGAGCTCGACCTGCACCTGAGCAAGGACGGGGAGCTCGTGGTGATCCACGACGCCACGGTCGACCGCACCACCGACGGCACGGGGCAGGTCAGAGACCTCACACTCGCCGAACTGCGCGGCCTGGACGCCGGGCTCGGCGAGCGCATCCCGCTGTTCACCGAGGTGCTTGACGCGGTGGCGGCGCCGATCCAGGCGGAGATCAAGGATCAGGCAGCGGCCAGGGCGCTGGCCGAGGTGATCGAGCGGCGCGGCCTGGCGGAGCGGGTCACGGTGATCTCGTTCCACGACGCGGCGCTGCGCGAGACCCGCAAGCTGCTGCCGGAGGTGGCGCTCGGCCTGGTCACCGGCCGATCGACGCCCACCGCGCCCGAGCGGGCCGCCGAACTGGGCGCGGAACTGGTCTCCTGTGAGTTCGCCGAGCTCTCGGCCGAGATCGTCGCCCGCTGCCGGGCGGCGGGGATCGGCGTCATCAGCTGGACGGTGAACACCCCCGAGGAGCTCGCCGGGGCGCGGGAGCTGGGTCTCGACGGGGTGGTGACCGACGTGCCGGAGATCGTGGCGGCGGTCAGGGCAGGGGCTTGACCAGGAGCTCGAACGCCAGGTCGGCGCGCCGGGGGATGCCGAAGCGCTCGTCGCCGTAGGGGAACGGCGCCAGCTCGCCGGTGCGGGCGTAGCCGCGCCGTTCGTACCAGGCGATGAGCTCGCTCCGCGCGGAGATCACCTGCATGCGCATCTCCGTCGCGCCCCACTCGGCGCGGGCCCTGCGCTCCGCCTCCGCCAGCACCAGGCGGCCCACTCCCCCACCCTGCTGGCCGGGGCATACCGCGAACATGCCGAAGTACGCGGCGATCAGACCGCCGGGTCCGGTGCGGCGCTCCAGCTGGCAGCAGGCCACCAGATCGCCCCCGCGCTCGACGACGAGGAGCCGGCTGCCGGGGGTGCTGATCACGGAGCGCACCCCCTCCGGGTCGGTCCGCTGGCCGTCGAGCAGGTCGGCCTCCGTGGTCCAGCCGGCGCGGCTCGCGTCGCCACGGTAGGCCGACTCCACGAGCGCCACCAGGGCCGGCACGTCGGCCTCGCCGGCCACCCGGAAGCTGAGGTCTGTCTTCGCCGTCACAGCCGCGCATAGTAGCGCGCGCCCGCGTACCCCCCTCCGCCGGGGGTGCGCCGCCGTACGCGCACCCCCGCGTGGGCAGCCTTCCCTGCGGGTGGCGCGGGAGGTGCCGATGCATGGTCCGGCGTTGGTGGGGTGGCTGATGGTCGCGCTGTGCGGCGCCACCGGCGGCTACTGTCTGCTGCTGGTGCGCGGCGCTGCAGGCCGGCCACGGCGGGCGGTCGCGGTGGCCGAGGGGGCCATGGGGCTCGGCATGGCGGCGATGGCGGTGCCGGCCGCGCCGCCGTGGCCGGCCGCCCCCGCGCTGCCGCTGCTGTGCGCGGCCACGGCGTTGGGCGGCGCCGCGCTCCTGGCGGTACGGGGACCGGCACATCGGGGCCACCACCTGGTGGAGGCGGCGGCCATGCTCTACATGGTGGTGGCGATGGCGGCGGCGCCCGCCTCGCACTCCGGCCACGCGACGCCGACAGGGCTCCCGGCGCTCACCGGGGCGCTGCTGCTCTACTTCGCGGGCTACGCGCTGCGGACCGCCCCGCGGCTGCTGCCGGCCGCGGGCGCGGCCGAGGTGGTCGCGGCCGGGCCGCCGGACGCCGGGCGGTCGCCCGAGGTCGCGGCGGCCTGCCGGCTGGCCCTCGCGGTGGCCATGGTGGCGATGCTGATCGGCCTGTGAGCGCCACCACGCTACTCGTGCCGGCGACGGCGCCGCGCGTGCTGACCCGGGTCTCCTGGCCGGACCGGGAGCCGGTGGCCCGCGGCGCTGACGCGCTGGCCGGCTGCTTCCCCGGGGTGCCGGTGCTCGACGGCCTCCGGCAGCAGGTGCACCGCCTGGTCGGGCTGAACGAGGACCGCGGCGTCTTCGGCGCCCGGCCGGCCAGCCGCCCAACCGCCGCACCGGGCGCACCGGCTTCTGCGACCGGCTGACGGCACTGGTGCCGCCCGGCGGCTGGGCCATGTTCGCGAGGTGGGCATGATCGTGCCATGAGCCTCAAGGGAGTGATGTTCGACTTCTCCGGCACGCTGATGCGCGTGGAGCCGGCGGTCTCCTGGCTGCGCGCGGCGGCGGAGCGGACCGGAACGGCGTTGCCCGCGGACCGGCTCGGCCGGTACGCGGCCGCGCTCGAGAAGGCGGGCGCGCTGCCCGGTGGCGCGCCGCCGCGGGTGGTGCCGCCCGAGCTGGCCGCGCTGTGGCGGGAGCGCGACCGGCACGCGGCCGGACACCGGGCGCTGTACACGGGCCTCGCCCGGCTGGTGCCGCTGCCGGAGCCCGCGCTCTACGACGCGCTGTACGACCGGCACATGGAGCCGGCCGCGTGGCGCCCCTATCCGGACAGTCTCGAGGTGCTGCGCGGGCTCGCCGCCCGCGGGATCGGCGTCGCGGTGGTGAGCAACATCGGCTGGGACCTGCGGCCGGTGCTGCGCGCGCATGGACTCGACGGCTATGTGGACACCTACGCGCTGTCGTTCGAGCACGGGGTGCAGAAGCCGGACCCGCGGCTGTTCGAGGCCGCGTGCCGGTCGCTCGGGCTGCCGCCGGAGCGGGTGTTGATGGTCGGCGACAGCGCGCACGCCGACGCCGGTGCGGCGGCGATCGGCTGCGCGGTGCGGTTGGTGGAGCATCTGCCGGCCGACGAGCGGCCCTCGGCGCTGCGTCCGGTGCTCGACCTGGTCGGCTGAGCGGCGGCGCGGAGCGGGCGCCGGCGTCGGTATCGGACGGTCCCCCGCGCCGTCCGATACCGGCGCAGCCGCCGGGCAGGACTCCGCCGTGGGCGGATGTCCTGGCGCCAGCCGAGTATACTGGCCGTTAGCCAGTCATCGGGAGTAAAGCATGTCCCCTCGCAGCGCCTCGGTCAATGCGGATATGCGGCGCCGCTCCCGGGAGCGGCTGCTCCAGGCGACCGTGGAGCTGGTGTCCGAGCGTGGATACGAGGCGACCACCCTGGGCGACATCGCCGATCGGGCCGGCTCGGCGCGCGGCCTCATCTCGTACTACTTCCCCGGGAAGCGGGAGTTGGTGCAGACCGCCGTCCGCCGGTTGATGCACCTGACCCTCAGCGAGGCCCTGGAGCGGCCGCCGGCCCCGACCGGTCCGCGCTCCGGCGAGGAGCTGCTGGCGCGGGCGATCGACGCGATCCTGGGACTGGCCCGGGATCGGCCGGTGTTGATGCGGGCCCACATGGCCGGGCTGCTCCAGCAGGACCAGTTCGTCCAGTGCGCCGAGCAGCAGCGGCTGGCGGCACTGCTGCGGCAGACCGTGGTCGGTTACGGCTCCCGGGATCCGGACACCGACTATCCGATGCTGCGGGCGCTGTTGATGGGCGCGGTGGTGGCACAGCTGCTGCCGGGCGCGGCCATGCCGCTCGAGCGGTTGCGCGGGGAGTTGTTCGAGCGTTACGGGCTCGACTGGGAGTTGGGCGTCCCGCCGGGCGGAGGACCGCCCGGCGGGACGTCACGACCACGTCAGTTGACTCCGCGGTAGCTGGGCTGGGTCTGGACGTTGAGCTCCGAGAGCCGGACGCGCTCGGCGCTGTCGGTGCGCGGGTCGTCGATCCGCAGGACGTCGAGGCCCTCCTGGTCGTTGGAGTAGATGTAGCCGTTGTAGTAGTAGGCGGACCAGGAGCCGCCGAAGGACAACACGTCCTCGGTGAGCGGTCCGCGCTCGAAGTAGCCGATCTCGCGCGGGTTCCTCGAGTCGGTGAAGTCCCAGATCGAGATGCCGCCCTGGTACCACGCCTGGACCATGATGTCGCGGCCCCGCGCCGGGATCAGCGAGCCGTTGTGTGCCACGCAGTTCTCGGTGTCAGCCTGGTCGCGCGGCATCTTGTAGTAGCTTTGGAAGACCAGTTGACGGTTGTCGCCGCGGCCGGTGATGTGGTAGATGCCGTCGGCACCGAACTCGTCGCCGGTCTCGGGGGTGCACATCGCGCCGCTACCGCCGCCGAGTTCGTCGGTGAACACCACCTTGGAGCCGTCCTGGCTGAAGGTGGCCGAGTGCCAGAACGCGAAGTGCTCGGTGTCCTGCACCTGGTCGATGATGTAGGGCCGGGCCGGATCGGAGATGTCCATCAGTATGCCGTCGCCCATGCACGCGCCGGCGGCCAGGTCGAGCGCCGGGTAGGCGGTGATGTCGTGGCAGCCGCTGGTGGCGGAGCCCGACTCGTCACCGGGGAAGCCGCCGTCGGGGAAGAGCACGTCGAAGGACGAGAGTTCGGCCCGCTCTGGCGCGTCGCGGGGCACGCGGACGATGGAGATGCCGTCGTGCGGCGGCTGGCAGTCGGGGAAGGACGCGCTCGGCGAGTAGGAGGAGACGTAGACGTAGAGGTCGCGCCGGTCCGGCACCAGGGTCTGGGTGTGCGAGCCGCAGGAGGTCTCGACGGCGGCCACGTACTCCGGATTCCGCTTGTCGCTGATGTCGAAGATCCTGATGCCCTCCCAGGACTCCGCGACGGCCGCGGACTGGGGGACGCTGTTGCAGGAGTCGTCGCTGCGCGAGGAGTCGACGGCCAGGACCAGCAGGTCGCCGCTGACCGCGACGTCACCCTGGCCACCGGGGCAGAGCACCTGGCTCACGATCCTCGGCGAGGAGGGGCGGCTGATGTCGTAGACGACGAAGCCGTCGTAGTTGCCGGCGAAGGCGTACCGGCCCTGGAAGGCGATGTCGGAGTTGGTTCCCGCGAGCCCGGAGGCGTGGGGGACGTGGGCGACCGGCGTGATGTTGTCGCTGTGCGCTATCTCGCCGACGCCGGGTATCTCGCCCTCGGCTATGGCGGCCCTGACCTCGGCCCGCTCGCTCTGTGAGACCTCCTCCCCGGGGACCGAGCCGTCCCCGGGGTCCGGGGTGGCCGAGGCCGGGCTCGCCACGAAGAGCGCGGCCACCAGGCCGGAGACGGCGGCGAGTGTGCCAAGCCGCCTGCGTCGCACCCGGGTTGTGTGCAACGATGTCACGCGTCCTCCCTCGAATCCGCGTGTTCCGCTCCGGTCGGGCGGAACGTGATCCCTCAGTATCCGCCGGCCCATGTACATATCAAAATGGGTAATCAAACTGTCATCCGCGTACTTCAGGAGGAGAGTTGAAGGACCGTCGCCGCCCCCTGCTCGTCGCTCTGGCCGCCGCCGCGGTCCTCACGCTGGCGGCCGGCTGTACCGGTGAGGCCGAGCCGGCGGCCGACGCCGACGCCGAGACACAGCAGGTGATCGCTCCGGCCGGGCCAGGGGAACCGGCCAGGACGATCTCGCCAGAGGAGGCGCGCGAGGCGGCTCAGGAGGGCTCCGAACCCAACGCCGCGGACTTCCGCTTCATGCGGATGATGATCGAGCACCACGAACAGGCCCTGGTCATGGCGGAACTCGTCGACGACCGGACCCGCGAGGAGTCGGTGCGGCGCCTCGCCGACCGCATCACCGCGGCGCAGAACGGCGAGATCGCGGCGATGGAGGCCTGGCTGACGCGCAACGCGGGGGCCGCGGCGGACGAGGACCGGGAGGGGCACGGTGGCCACGGCGCCGGCGCCATGCCCGGGATGGCGACAGCGGAGCAGCTGGAGGCGTTGGAGGCCGCCGAGGGGGCCGACTTCGACGCGCTCTTCCTCGACCTGATGATCGCCCACCACCAGGGCGCGGTGACGATGGCGACGGACGCGCTCACTCAGGGGAACGACGGGCTGGCCCAGCAGCTGGCGAACGACGTGATGGCCGAGCAGAGCGTGGAGATCGACCGGATGGAGGCCATGCGCTGACGCCGGGCGCCGGCGGTCGGCGGCTAGGTCCTGTCCTGTCGATCTTGTCGGATCAGCCCGCGGCGTCCGGTGCGGTGCTTCCCCAGACTTCGTCCGGGTGGGGGTGCCCCCTGCACGGAGTGCTCGGGGGAGTGCCCCCATTCGCCTCGCTCACGGCGCCCCACGTGGCGGAGCCGTACATCGGCGGCAACGCAGCTCATACGTGGCCGTACGCGCGCAGCGCCGACATGCCCCACGCCGCGGAGCGGCATTTCGGGGCCGCGAGGCGCGGGGTAACGCGGCGAGGTGCCGCGTTCGGGGGCACTCCCCCGAGCACTTCGGGCAGGGGGCACCCCCACCCAGGCCACCAGGCCCGGGGAGTCGCGGGCCCGGCAGGATCGGCAGGACAGAACACCTAGCGCGCGACGGCCGGCTGCCGCTCGTGGCGGGCGGCGGCGAGCACCGCGTCGAGCAGGCCGGGGAAGCGGGCGTCCAGGTCGGCTCGGCGCAGCGCGTTCATCTTGGCGGTGCCGCGGTAGACCTGCCGGATGACGCCGCTCTCACGCAGCACGCGGAAGTGGTGGGTGCTGGTGGACTTGCTCACCGGCACCTCGAAGACGGAGCACGCGAGCTCCTCGTCCCCCGCGGCCAGCCGACTCACCACGGCGAGCCTCACCGGGTCGGCGAGCGCGTGCAGCACCTCCTCGAGCCGGATCTGCTGGCGCGCCGGGTGCGGAAGATCGCGGCCGGCGGCGCCTGGGCTGCTCGGGGTCATACGGGCGATTGTACGAGAGGTCCCCCCGCGACCGACCACCCAGTAGTACGATGCCTCTCGAATTATTGAGTGGCATCTCGCCGCCGGACCCGCCGGGCCGGCCGACTGTGGAGGACGTCGCATGAGCGCGCTGTTCGAGCCCTGGACACTGAGATCCCTGACCGTCCCAAACCGGGTCTGGATGTCGCCCATGTGCCAGTACTCGGCGGCCACCTCGGGGCCGGACACCGGCGCCGTCAACGACTGGCACCTCACCCACTACGGATCGCGGGCGGTGGGCGGCGCCGGGCTGATCCTGGTCGAGGCCACCGCGGTCAGCCCGGAGGGCAGGATCAGCCCGGCCGACCTCGGGCTCTGGAACGACCGGCAGGCCGAGAGGCTGCGCGGGATCGCCTCGTTCGTGACCGGGCAGGGTTCGACCGCTGGTGTCCAACTTGCCCACGCGGGACGCAAGGCGTCGACCGACCGTCCCTGGCGGGGCGGCGGAGCGCTGGGGCCCGAGGCGGGCGGCTGGCGGCCGGTCGGGCCGAGCCCGCTGGCGTTCAGCGAGGACAGCCCGGTGCCGACGGAGCTGACCGTCGAGCGGATAGGCGAGGTCACGGCCCAGTTCGCGGCGGCCGCCCGGCGGGCGCTGGACGCCGGCTTCCAGGTGGCCGAGATCCACGGCGCGCACGGCTATCTGATCGGCGAGTTCCTCTCCCCGCACAGCAACCGGCGCACCGACGCCTACGGCGGCGACTTCGCCGGCCGCACCCGCTTCGCGCTCGAGGTGGTCGACGCGGTGCGGGCGGTGTGGCCCGAGCGGCTGCCGCTGTTCTTCCGAATCTCGGCCACCGACTGGCTGGCCGAGAACGGCTGGACCGCGGACGACACGGTGCGGTTCGCCGCCGACCTGCGGGCCCACGGGGTGGACGTGCTCGACGTGTCCTCGGGCGGCAACGCATCGAACGTGCGGATACCGACCGGTCCCGGGTACCAGGTGCCGTTCGCCGCCCGCGTGCGGGCGGAGACCGGGATGCCGACGGCCGCCGTAGGGCTGATCACCGAGCCGGCGCAGGCCGAGAAGATTCTGGCGAGCGGCGAGGCTGACGCGGTGTTCTTCGGCCGCCAGTTGCTCCGCGAGCCGTACTGGGCGAGGCGGGCGGCACGCGAGTTGGGCACGGATCCCGGCCACCGGCCGGCGCAGTACCACAGGGCCGCCTGACCGCCCGCTGGCCGGCGCGCCCGGCGGTCGCCGGACACGCGCTGTCAGTGCCCTGGTACACACTGGCCTCGTCCGGCGGCGAACGTCGGATCGGCGGTCCCGGGCGGATCGGCCGGTGGAGACGAGGGCCGTGGGGTGTCCGGTTACCCGCATCGGGGAGACCGGGGCCCAGCGGGGCCAGTAGGGTGACGGACCGTGGCAGCACGACCATTGAACGAGATCATCGAGCCCGGCTGGGCCGAGGCCCTGGCCCCGGTGGCCGACCGGATCGCCGCCATGGGCGACTTCCTGCGCGCCGAGATCGCCGCCGGGCGCACCTATCTGCCCGCGGGGACCAACGTCCTGAGAGCCTTTCAGCAGCCCTTCCAGGAGGTCCGGGTCCTGATCGTGGGTCAGGACCCCTATCCCACGCCGGGCCACGCGGTGGGGCTCAGCTTCTCGGTCGCCCCCGACGTCCGCCCGCTGCCCGGCTCGCTGGAGAACATCTACCGGGAGCTCAACACCGACCTTGGGCTGCCCCGGCCGTCCACCGGCGACCTGACGCCCTGGACGGACCAGGGCGTGCTCCTGCTCAACAGGGCGCTGACGACGGCGCCGCGCCGGCCCGGGGCCCATCGCGGCAAGGGCTGGGAGGAAGTCACCGAGCAGGCCATCAGGGCGCTGGCCGCCCGGGGCAGGCCGCTGGTGGCCGTCCTGTGGGGGCGGGACGCCCGGGGGCTGCGGCCGATGCTCGGCCCGGTTCCGACGGTGGAGTCGGCCCACCCCTCCCCCATGTCGGCCGACCGCGGGTTCTTCGGCTCCCGCCCCTTCAGCCGCGTCAACACGCTGCTCGAGGAGCAGGGCGCCGCGCCGGTGGACTGGAAGCTGCCGTGACCGAGGGCCCGGCGGCCGGTCCCCGGTTCGTGCTGGGGGTGGATTCCGGTGGCTCCGGGCTGCGCGTGGCGCTGGCCGGGACGGCGGCCTTGGGGGCGGCGGCCGAGCCGGGCCGCGTGGTGGCGTCCGACGAGCCGGTGCCGACGGACGGCGGCGGCATCGACGCCGGCCGGCTGGTCTCCCGACTGCTGCCCATTGCCCGGGAGTTGCTGGCCGAGGCGGGCGGCTCGGACGTGGCGGCCGTCTGCGTGGGCGCCGCCGGGATGGCCACCCTCGGCGGGCGGCTGCGCGCCGAGTTGCCCGGGGCACTGGCTGCCGGGCTCGGGGTGCGTCGGACCGTGCTCGCGGCCGACGTGGTGACGGGGTACGTGGGGGCGCTCGGCGGGCGGCCGGGCGCCGTGGTGGCCGCCGGCACCGGGCTGATCGCCCTGGGCCTCGACGGGCACCGCTGGCGGCGGGCGGACGGCTGGGGCCATCTGCTCGGCGACTGCGGCGGCGGCTCCTGGATCGGCCGGGCCGGGCTGACCGCGGCCCTGCGCGCGCACGACGGACGCGCCGGGGGCTCCGCGGCACTGCTCGCCAGGGCCGAGGCCGTCTTCGGGCCCGCCACCGGCCTGCCGGGTCTGGTGTATCCGCGCTCCGACCGGCCAGCATGGCTGGCCTCGTTCGCGCCCGAGGTCGCCAGGTGCGCGGCCGCGGAGCCGGCCGACCAGGTCGCGACGGCCATCCTGCGGGAGGCCGCGGGCGAGATCGCCATCAGCGCCGCCGCCGTCTGCCCGCCGACCGCCGAGCCACGCATCGCCCTCACCGGCGGCCTGTTGCGGCTCGGCGAGCCGCTGCTGCGGCCGCTGCGGGAGGAGTTGGCGGCGAGGCTGCCCGAGGCCGCGCTCGTCCCGGCGGCTGGCGACCCGCTGCGGGGCGCGCTCACCCTGGCGGCGCGGGCCGCCGTCGGCGAGCTCGGGCTGCCCGAGGAGCCCGGGTTGCTCGTCCTGCACGACACGCCGGCCCACGACGGCCGGGTGGCGGCGCGGTAACGCGGCGGCGAAGCGGGCTCACACCGACGCGCGGGACAAAACGGGATGGAAGGTGACCCGATCCCCCCTGGCGAACTGCCCAGCACGTCAAGGCATTAACATGCGGCGACATGAGCTCCCCCACTGGGCCGGAACACGGCCTCCCCGTACGAATGCCGCGTCCCCGTCAGCCGGGACGTCACCGCCGCCCGGAGCCCGCGTCCGCACCGGAAGGCGCCCCGACGCTGGTGCTCGCCGTGCCCGGCACGCCCTCCGCCGCCAGCCTCTCGCTGGCCGAGGAGGTGGTGAGCATCGCGCGCTCCGAGCTGCCCGGGCTCGACGCCCGGATCGGCTTCGCCGAGAGTCAGGACGAGGAGTTCCCGTCCCTGCAGCAGGTGTTGGCGCGGATCGCGGCCGAGGCCGGTGGCGACCTGGACGACGCCGAGCGGCCGGCGCCGGTCGTGGTCCCGCTGCTTGCCAGCCCGGACAGCGCCCATCTGCGGGTCATACGGCAGGCGGTGTTGAGCAGTGGCTCCGGCGCGGGGCTCACCGACGTCCTCGGTCCGCACCCGCTGCTCGCCGAGGCGGTGCACGTGCGGTTGTCGGAGGCGGGCCTCGCCCGCGCCGACCGGGCCCGGCTGTTCACGGTCGCCACGGCGGCCGACGGCATCGTGCTGGTCACGGTGGGGGGCGAGGATGCGGTGCAGGCGGCCGGCATCACCGGGATGCTGCTCTCCGCGCGGCTCGCCGTGCCAGTGCTCGCCGCGGCCCTCGACGAGGAAGGCTCGGTCGCCGACACGGCGGCCCGGCTCACCGAGGCCGGCTCGCAGCAGCTCGCGCTGGCCCCCTGCCTGATCGGCCCCGAGGTCCCGGACGGTCTGCTGGCCGCCGCGGCCGAGGAGGCCGGCTGCGCGGCGGCCGAGCCGCTGGGCGCCTACCCGGCGGTCGGCAAGCTCGTGCTGTCGACCTACATGGCCGAGGTGGGCATCACCCCGCAGCGCCCCGGTTCCCCCGTCGGCTGAGCGGACGGGCCGGCGAGCGGCCTCCCCCGGCGACGCAGAAGGCCCGAGACGCCCCGCGGTTGAGCTCACCGCGTGCGGCGCCTCGGGCCCTGTCATGTCAGGACCCCGCCGCCCACCGGCTCAGCCGAGGAAGCTGAGCCTGACCTGGCGCTCGGCGTTGTCGACGTTGGTGTCGACCAGGCAGACCGACTGCCAGGTCCCGAGCCGCAGCCGGCCGCCGATCACCGGCAGGGTGGTGTGCGGGGCCACCAGGGCCGGCAGCACATGGTCCCGACCGTGGCCGCGGGAGCCGTGCCGGTGGCGCCAGCGGTCGTCGGCCGGCAGCAGTTCGCGCAGCGCGGCCAACAGGTCGTCGTCGCTGCCGGCGCCCGTCTCCAGGACGGCCACCCCGGCCGTCGCGTGCGGCACGAACACGTTCAACAGGCCGTCGGCGCCCTCGGCCGACTCGGCGAGGAACGCCTCGCAGTCACGGGTGAGGTCGACGACGGTCTCCCGGGAGCCGGTGGCGACGCGCAGGACCCGGGTGCGGAAGGAATCGCTCATGGTCCAACGCTACGAGGCTCCGACCGCCCGGCGCCGCGCGACCATGCTGGACTCGCGCACGATCAGCTCGGGCTCCAGAACGATGCGCTGGTGGCGGTGGAGCCCTGCGCTCTCCCCCGTCTCCTCGAGGAGCAACTCGGCGGCCTGCCGCCCCATCCGCACGGCCGGCTGACGCACCGACGTGAGCGGCACGGCCGCGGCCGCGGCGAACTCGATGTCGTCGTAGCCGACCAGCGCCACCTCGTCGGGCACCCGGACGCCGGCCGCGAACAGCGCCTGGAGCACGCCGAGGGCCAGCAGGTCGTTCGCGCAGAACACCGCCGTCGACCGGTCCGCCATCCTCAGCAGCCGGCCCCCGGCGTCCCGCCCGGCCGCCACGTCGAGCCGCTCGGCCTCCACGTGGCGCAGCGCCTCCCTGGGCAGTCCCGCCTCGGCCAGCGCGGCCACCGCGCCCGCCATCCGGTCCTGGCACTGCTGGAGCGCCATCGGGCCGCTGACGTAGGCCACCGAGGTGTGCCCCTGGGCGAGCAGGTGGCGTACCGCCAGCGTGCCGCCGAGCACGTCGTCCACCGAGACCGAGCAGCCCTCGGCGCTCGACAGCACGCGGTCGACCAGCACGAACGGGATGCCGTGGCGGCGGAAGTCAGCCAGGTTACGCCCGGACATGTCGGCCGGGGTGAGCAGCACGCCGCGCACCCGCTGCTCGGCGAAGAGGGAGAGGTAGTCGGACTCCTCCGAGGTGCTCTGGGCACTGTTGCAGAGCATCACGCCGAGCGTGGCCGCGCGCGCCACCCGCTCGGCGCCCGAGGCCACGTCCACGAAGAAGGGGTTGGCCATGTCGAGCACCAGCAGGGCGATGATCCGGCTCTGGCCGGCGCGCAGTTGACGAGCGGACTCGCTGCGCACGTAGCCGAGCTCGACGATGGCGCTCTGAACGCGCTCGCGGGTCTCCTCGGCGACCATGTGGGGGCGGTTGATCACGTTGGAGACCGTCCCCACCGACACCCCGGCCTGCCGGGCGACTTCCTTGATCCCCACCGTGTGCGCCATGTGCCGTGCCCCGTTCATCTCGTTACGCGCCAGTCACGCCCGGCCATCGTATGCATCGCGCGGCACGGGCGAGGTCATCCCCGTCAGGCCCGGTTCAGGCCAGGTGGAAGACCTCGGTCAGCGGCTTCATCGCCTCGTCCGGCCGAGCGCCGTCCAGGGACTCGAAGAACTCCGCCATCTCGGCCTGCCAACGAGCGTTGACGTCGGTGGCGGCCATCGCCTCCTGGGCGGCGGCGAAGTCCTCGGTCTCCAGATACCCCACCAGCAGCCCGTCCTCGCGCAAAAACAGCGAGTAGTTGCGCCAGCCCGTGACGGAGAGCGCGTCCAGCATCTCGGGCCAGACGGCCGCGTGCCGCTCCCGGTACTCCTCGATCCGGTCGGCCCTGACCTTGAGCAGAAAACAGACCCGCTGCGACATGGCTGCCCGCCTCTCTGACGTACGCCCCGCCCGCCACGGGGACGTGGGCGCGACCACGGCCCGCACGGGGACTGAAAGGATCACTCGACTGCGGGGAAGCTAGTCACGGCCGCCACCGAGCGTCAAGATCCCCAGTTCGCCCCCGGCCCGACCGACGGCGCGCGGCGCACCGATCATGATCCGCTCCCTTGACAGCGATCGCCGACCACTCTTAGCGTCGGGGGGCCTAGTGAAACGATTCATATCATGTGTTCACACCCCGGGAGCCCTGATCGCATGACCGCCCGATCCGCCGTCAAGGCGGCACTGACCTCGCAGTCAATCGAGACCCCGTCGTGGGCCTATGGAAACTCCGGTACCCGTTTCAAGGTGTTCGCGCAGGGGGGTGTGCCGCGCAGCCCGCGTGAGAAGTTGGACGACGCGGCTCAGGTGCACCGTTTCACGGGTGTGGCGCCGTCCGTGGCGTTGCACATCCCCTGGGATCGGGTGGATGACTATGGCGCGCTGGCCGCGTACGCGAAGGAGCGGGGGCTGCGGCTTGGTGCCATCAACTCCAACGTCTTCCAGGACGACGACTACCGGCTGGGCAGCGTCTGTCATCCGGACGCCGTGGTGCGCCGTAAGGCGCTGGACCATCTTCTGGAGTGCGTCGACATCATGGACGCCACCGGTTCTCGGGATCTGAAGCTGTGGTTCGCCGATGGGACCAACTATCCGGGGCAGGATGACATCAGGGCTCGGCAGGATCGGTTGGCGGAGGCGCTGGCCGCGGTGTACGAGCGGCTGGGTGATCAGCAGCGGATGCTGTTGGAGTACAAGTTCTTCGAGCCCGCGTTCTACACCACGGACGTGCCCGACTGGGGGACGTCGTACGCGCACTGTCTGCGTCTCGGTCCGAAGGCGCGGGTGGTGGTGGATACCGGGCATCACGCGCCGGGTACGAACATCGAGTTCATCGTGGCGGTGTTGCTGCGTGAGGGGAAGCTGGGGGGGTTCGACTTCAACTCCCGCTTCTACGCGGATGATGACCTGATGGTCGGGGCGGCTGATCCGTTCCAGTTGTTCCGCATCATGTACGAGGTGGTGCGCGGGGGCGGGTTCACGCCCGAGGTGGCGTTCATGTTGGATCAGTGTCACAACATCGAGCCCAAGATCCCGGCGATCATCCGGTCGGTGATGAATGTCCAGGAGGCGACGGCCAAGGCGCTGCTCGTGGACCGGGAGGCGCTGGCCGCCGCGCAGGCGGCCGGTGACGTGTTGGGCGCCAACGCGGTGTTGATGGACGCCTTCAACACGGATGTTCGGCCGCTGTTGGCCGAGGTGCGTGAGGAGCAGGGCCTGGACCCCGACCCGATCGCGGCCTACCGCGCGTCGGGGTGGGCGGAACGTATCGTCGCCGAGCGCGTCGGCGGCGAGCAGGCCGGTTGGGGGGCGTGAGGAGCATGATGAACGCATCGAAGAAGGACGACGTGGGTCTGCCGCCTGAGGTCGAGGGGTTGCTCGCCCGCTCCCACCGGCTCGGAGCCGATCCGCGTAACACGAACTATGCCGGTGGGAACACCTCGGCCAAGGGTGTCGTGACCGATCCGGTGACGGGTGGGGATGTGGAGTTGGTGTGGGTGAAGGGGTCGGGGGGTGATCTCGGCACCCTCAGGCCGGAGGGGCTTGCCGCGCTGCGCCTGGACCGGTTGCGGGCGTTGCGGGAGGTTTTTCCGGGGGTGGAGCGTGAGGATGAGATGGTTGCCGCGTTCGACTTCTGTCTGCATGGCAGGGGTGGGGCGGCGCCGTCCATCGACACGGCCATGCATGGTCTGGTGGAGGCGGCTCACGTCGATCATCTGCATCCGGATTCCGGTATCGCGTTGGCGTGTGCGGCGGATGGTGAGGAGCTGACCAGGCAGTGTTTCGGCGAGCGGGTGGTCTGGGTGCCGTGGCGGCGGCCGGGTTTCCAGCTCGGTCTGGACATCGCCGCGGTCCAGAAGGCGCATCCGGAGGCCATCGGGTGTGTGCTCGGCGGTCATGGCATCACGGCGTGGGGTGCGACCAGCGAGGAGTGTGAGCGGAACTCGCTGCACATCATCCAGACCGCTGAGGCGTTTTTGGCCGAGCGGGGTAGGCCGGAGCCGTTCGGGCCGGTGGTGGAGGGTTTCGAGGCGCTGCCGGAGGGGGCGCGTCGGGCGCGGGCGGCCGAACTGGCGCCGACGATCCGGGCGTTGGCCTCGGTCGATCGGCCGCAGGTGGGGCATTTCACGGACTCTGCGGTGGTGCTCGACTTCCTGGCCAGGGCGGAGCATCCGCGGCTTTCCCGGCTGGGTACCTCCTGCCCTGATCATTTCCTGCGGACCAAGGTGCGGCCGTTGGTGCTTGACCTGCCGGCGGATGTGCCGCTTCAGCGGGCGGTGGCGCGGCTTGAGGAGCTGCACGCCGAGTACCGCAAGGAGTACCGGGCCTACTACGAGCGGCACGCGACACCCGACTCACCCGCCATGCGCGGCGCGGACCCGGCCATCGTGCTGGTGCCGGGGGTGGGCATGTTCTCCTTCGGCAAGGACAAGCAGACCGCGCGGGTGGCGGGCGAGTTCTATGTCAACGCCATCAACGTGATGCGGGGCGCCGAGGCGGTCTCCACCTACGCGCCCATCGAGGAGTCGGAGAAGTTCCGGATCGAGTACTGGGAGCTGGAGGAGGCCAAGCTGCGGCGGATGCCGCCGCCCAAGCCACTGGCGTCCAGGATCGCGCTGGTGACCGGCGGCGGCTCGGGCATCGGCCGGGCGATCGCGCACCGTCTGGTGGCCGAGGGCGCCTGCGTCGTGGTCGCCGACCGCGACACGACCGCCGCCGCCGGGGTGGCCCAGGAACTCGGCGGCCCCGACCGAGCCGTGCCGGTCGAGATGGACGTCACTGCCGAGGACCAGATCACGGCCGCCTTCCGCGCCGCCCTGCTCACCTTCGGCGGCGTCGACCTCGTGGTCAACAACGCCGGCATCTCCATCTCCAAGCCACTCCTGGACACCACCGCCGAGGACTGGGACCGCCAACACGCCATCATGGCCCGCGGTTCGTTCCTCGTCTCACGCGAAGCCGCCCGGACAATGATCAAGCAAGGACTCGGCGGCGACATCGTCTACATCTCCTCCAAGAACGGCGTGTTCGCCGGCCCCAACAACATCGCCTACGGCGCCACCAAAGCCGACCAGGCACACCAGGTGAGACTCCTCGCCGCGGAACTCGGCGAACACGGCATCCGCGTCAACGGCATCAACCCCGACGGAGTCGTCCGCGGCTCCGGCATCTTCGCCGGCGGCTGGGGCGCCCAACGCGCCGCCGTCTACGGCGTCCCAGAAGAGAAACTCGGCGAATACTACGCACAACGCACCCTGCTCAAACGCGAAGTACTCCCCGAACACGTCGCCAACGCCGTCTTCGCCCTGACCGGCGGCAACCTCACCCACACCACAGGACTCCACATCCCCGTCGACGCCGGAGTCGCCGCCGCCTTCCTCCGCTGAACCACACCACCGGCCACCGGCCGGCCGCGCCCGTCCCCCATC
>NZ_SMKC01000360.1 GCF_004348315.1 Streptomyces sp. 8K308
GGGGTGGGCTTCTCGGGGGTGTGGGTGTTCTGGACTGGGCTGGCGTGGAGGCGGAAGGCGTACTCCTGTCCGGTGGCGAGGCGGTCCAGGAGGGGGGCGTAGTCGCGGATGAGGAAGTGGTCTCCGTCAGCTCCGGGCCATCCGGCCTGTTCGACGAGGTGGGTCCAGTCGGGGCGGGTGTGCTGCGTGAGCACGAGGAGGTGGAGGCGGCGTGGGTTGTCGGCGTCCACCCGCCAGAGCACGCGTTCAGCGACCTCGCCGGGGAAGCCGGCGAGGACGGCGCCGTGGAGGAAGTGGGGGTTCCCCAGGAGCCGCAGGGCCTGGGGGCGACGCGGGTTGATTCGGATCTTGGAGAGGTAGGGCATGGGTCACCAGCCGAGGAGGGCGAACGGGTCGTGTGGTGGTCGTCCCCGGTGGGGATCGGACTCGGGGCGGGGATCGAGGCCGGTGGGGACGGTGATGGAGAGCCTTCGAACCTGTCGGGTCGTCATCCGCCGATGAGGGGGGTCGAAGGTCACGGGGACGTCCGGGGATTCCTCGTCTCCTCGGAGGTCCTCGATGGTGGCGGAGAGGTGGATCCGCTCGGGCTGGGCGGCGCTTCTCTCGTAGGCGCTGACGGCAGGGCGGCCGGCCAGCCAGGGAACCCGCCGCAGGACATCCTCCAGTTCCTCCTCCCGCGTTTCCAGACCGAGCGCGACGGGCCGGCCGGGTGGGCAGGAGCGGCGCCCGAGCGCGAGTGGGAAGCGGGGGGCTCGCACCGCATGGTCCAGGCGGCCAAGCAGCTCGCCCGGGCCTTGGAGCGCGGCGAGGAACACAGCGTCCTGCAGATAGAAACGCTGGGTGACCTGAGTCCACTTGGCCGGCGAGGTGGGCTTCTGATCGCCCTTCTTCGTCACCTGGGCCGAGGGCAGCGGCTTCTCACGGTAGTCGGCGGCGGTGTGGTAGTCGCGCAGCAGGGTCCCCGGTTGATCGGCGCGGACGGCCAGGCGTAGCGCGGTGAGGTCGTCGATCGGTTCGTCGCGCTCTCGGCCGAGCGCCGCGGCGAGGAGCCCTACGATGCCGGACTTGGTCGGCTCCGAAGCGGTGTCACGACGGTTGAACTGGGACCGGACGCCCCAGGATTGCAGGGGCCCGGCCAGTTGCAGCAGGAGAACCGGCTCTGCCCGGGTCACGCCAGCGTGCCCTTCTCCAGCCAGGTGAGCGCCGACTCCTCCACCTTCTCGGCGAGCTGGGGGAACGGCAGGCTCGCGCCGAACGCCTCGCTCAACTTCTTGCCGGTGTCCTCCCCCTGCTCCGAGTAGCTGGCGAAGACGGCCAGCGGCACGCTGCCCCAGGTGTCCCGGACGGCCAGGGCTTCGGCGGCCAGCCTGGCCGCCGAGGCGTCGGCGAGCCCGTTGGTGCCGCGAACGGGCTTCTCGAAGGCGGAGATCAGGTTGACCGGCTGGTCGGCGCGGAGCGTGGCGACGACCAGGTACGGCAGGGTGCGGTGGGCGAAGGAGTTCTGGTGGCCGGTGGGCATGGAGGTGGCGAAGGTCTCGGTGAAGCGCTTCGCGGCCTCGGCGGCGTCGCCGGCGTTCGCCTCGGTGCCTCCGAGGTTGGCGTAAAGCTGGTGGAGCCCGAGGGTGGCGTACCGGTAGAGGGTGGCGGAGTTGAACTCGATGGTGCCGATCATGCCGGCGCCGGTCTGTCCCTTGTCGTTCTCGTCGTCGACGGCGGTGTAGTAGTCGAACTCGGACTCGACGGGGTGCGTGGACAGGGCGTGCGCCACCTGGACGGAGGCGTCGACGTTGATCTCGGGCCGGTTGGCGACCATGCGTCCGAAGAGGGCGACTTCCGCCGGATGGGAGCGCATCAACTCGGCGTCGATGTCGAGCTTGCCGAGCCTGGTGGCGAGCTCCTTGTCCTCCAGGCCGAGCAGTTCGGGGACGCGCCCGTGCACGAGACCGGCGATGGCGTCCAGTTGGCGGCGCCCGAAGAACAGCAGATAGGAGGTCTCCTCGCTTTTCTTCTGCGACATGGTGATGCCCAGGGGGGCGAGAAGGGCGGTGGCCAGGCGGGCCGCTTCCTCCGGGCCGATCCCCTCGCGTTCCTGGAGACGCTCGGCCAGCAGCGCGGCGATCTTCTTGGTGCGGGTGGCGCGATCCGCTTTCGAGACGCTTTCGGCGTAGGCGACGCGTGTCGCGCGCTTCCACGCCTGCGACGAAACACGTGCCCGCCGAGCCCCTCCGAACTGGGCGTGCTTCGGGCTCCCCGCGTCGTCCCGGTTGAGGTTGGACGGCGGGACGTTCTGAAGGATGTGGTAGTCGATGTAGAGCGGGCTGGTCATCTCGGGGCTCGTTCCTCGTTCTCTTGGCGTGACAGTGAGTGCTGTGGCGTGGGCATCGGTGCGGCGGCGGCCGTTTCGTTCACGGCGCGGTGTCGGATGCGCCGGCCTCCTGGGCGGCGCCGGCACCGGTCCCGTCGGAGGAACTCCAGCGGAAGTACTCGCTGCCCCATCGGGAGCGGATGCGGGCACGTTGGTAGGCGCTGTGCCATCCCTCGATGTCCTGACGGAGCCGGGTGTAGTCCAACGGCTGCGCAACGGACCGCAGCTGGGTGATCAACCCTCGGAGGTGCGAGACGAGTTCGTCGGCGCTCGTCGCGGTGGCCGTCTCGTGCATCCGACGGTCGATCGCCTCGGAGCTGTATGCGCCGGTCTGGTTCAGCTTCCTGACTGCCGTGCCCAGGCCGACGCCGGCGGTGTGCATGCGTGCCCGCTGGGACTGCTGGTGCACGGCGAACAGCGCGAGTGCGGCGTGTTCGGCACGCAGGCGGTGCGAGGAAGGCTCGTACTCGGGGACGATGGATCGGTAGTACCGCCACATCTCCGGCACGTCGCCGGCCGGTCGACCGATTCCTCTGCGCAGTGCGGCCAGGTCACGGCCGTTGCGCCGCTCGTTGGGGTTGAAAGTCTCCCAGTACCACTCGCCTCGGTGCGTCGGTGTCCTGACGCTCATTGGTCGTCGTCTCCTTCGTCGTCTGCCTCCGATAGGGGAAGCTCCTTCGCGTCCGGCCCTGACGCGCCGGCTTCGGCGGCGCGAGGCAGGATCCGCGCGAGCGCGAGGCGGAAGGCGTCCCGCGCGGTGGCGGCCCGGTAGGCCTTGCCGCCCTGTGACCGGCCGGAGAAGGCGGACGGGGACACAGCAGCCAGCAGGTCGTCGGCCACGCCCCAGGCGTGTCGCGTCACGATCACCTCCCAGGCGGTCATCCCCTCCTCGATCCGCTCCTCGTCGGCCGCGACCTGTCGCAGTCCGCTCAGCAGGCGGCGTACGGGGATGTCGGCCAGGTGGAGGAAGGTCAGCCCCGGGCGCTGCCCCTTGCCCCAGGGCAGCGGATCGCTTCCCTCGGCGCGGCGCAGATCGGCGGACAACAGGTTGAGCGCCTGGGCCACCTGGTCGGCCTGCGACGCGGCCTCCAGGACCGCTTCCCGCACCCGCGAGTCGGCGACCAGGGAGGCCGCCGGCAGGGGCAACGTGTCGGCCAGGGCGTCGTCGACGACGGCCGACTGGGTCCCGTACACCAGACCGCAGGTGTGGACCCGCACCAGATAGTCCTCGGGAAGCAGCCCTTCCGCCTGCAACTCCCCGATCTGTCGCAGCAGCTCACTCGTACGCGGACCGTCCGTGTCGTCATCGCGCGCCAGGGAGAGCAGGGCGGCGAGCCCCTGCCAGGCGAACTCCCCGGGACGGTGCCGCCTCGGTCTCGTCGGCGGCTGTCCCTTCTTCGGCTTGGACGTGTGGCTCCAGATGGTGTGCGGCTCCCATGCGGTCTCGGGCAAGGACGTCATCCTGTCCCCCGCGCACACCACGACCCGCCGCACGCGGACACCCCGGTCGGTCTCCTCGGGGATGAGCCGGATCCGGCGGGACTGCCAGGTCAGCACGTCCATCGGCCCTCGGGGCGGACGCTTCTCCCACGACGCGCCCTGCGGCTGGTCCGCTTCCCACCGCGGGCGGTCCTGCTCGAACCGGGCGCTCCGCGCGTCCCAGATGACGGGGGTGTTGAGCAGCAGGGTCTCGTAGAGGGTGCGGCCCTCGGGGATCGTCACGCCCAGCTGTCCCAGCGGCCCGGTCGGGCTTCCCGTGGTCTTACCGCCCTTCGCCTGACTGTCGCCCTTGGCGCCCGTCTTGATGGCGGCGGTATCCCAGCAGTGCGCGTGCAGAAGCCACAGCGCCGCCTCCTCAGGAGGCATGTCATGTTCGCGCGCCTCGGTGAAGGGGGTGAACAGCGGGACGTTGTTCCCCGTCGCCACGGATGGGACCAGCAGCGAAACCGGCTTGGTCTCGCCGCTGAGCGCCTCAAGGCCCGCCACCTGAGCGAACGGGCTCGCCGCGTCGAAGAGCGCGAACCGGCGCCCGTACTCGTCAAGGTACGCCCCGAGCTCCGCCATCTGCTCCTTGGAGAACTTCCCGGCCGCGAACCGCTCCCACCACTCCTTCCGCGAGGTGGGGGCGCCGAGGGCGGCCAGCACCAGGGGGAGGAGCAGCTGCCGCAGCACGGCCGGCACCATCGTGGGCGGCTCGACCGCCAGGCCGCTCAGCTCCGCCGCCCGCTCCAGAGCCGTGCGCGCGGATACCCGACTCACCTCCCCCGTGCGCCACCGCGCCGGCAGCCAGTCGTCATCAACCAGATTGACCATAAACCCTCCCCTATGAGGCTTATGCCGCTTATGCGCGATCATAGGCTCGTCAACTCCCCCGCCGCGAGCTCCAGTTGAAGGATTCACCCATTCGAGTGACGGTCGGTGTCCGGCCGACCACACGACTCTCGGTGAGCCTGGCACACGGCACTGACAAGGGCCGGGGCGGCGATCACCACCCCGGCGAGCGAACCGCGTCAGGGCCGCGCCGTCTCCTCCACCGTCAGCCCGAGCGACTCGTCATAGCCCAACCGAAACCCGGCCAGCTCCGCGAACCCCGTCTCCTCGAGCACCAGCGCTTTCGCGTACCGCAGTCCCTGAATCTCGCGCCAGCCGTCCAACGGCCGCAGCTCCCGCTCCACGGCCGCCGTCAGCCCTTCCTTCGCCGGCAGCCGCGTCATCCCACCCAGCGCCGCGTCACGCACTTCGTCGCGCTCCGACGCCTCCCCGTGCACGCCAAGCCACGTGCCGCCCACCAGCGAGCGGTAACCGTCCTCACCCCGCCGGACGATCACCACCTCGGCCGCCATCTCCCCGTCCCTCACGACCGCGTCTCGCAACTCCTGATCGGTCGCGTGCCCCAACCCGCCGATGTGGAGCCCTTCGAGCGTCGGCTTCGCCCACTCCCCCTGACGGCACAGGAGGAATCGCCCCGCATCGCCGGCGCGCTCCGCCTCCTTCTTCGCCCACTCCTGACGCGCGGCCTCTTCCACGCCCTCCCATTCGGGCGGGCACACGGCCTGCTCGCCGTACACCTCGGCCACCAACTCGGGCACCTGGGCCGGCACGGACCACTCCAGCCCCTTGTCCTCGCTCCTCGTCGCTTGCTCACCCGGCAGACCCGCGCCCCGAGCGATCAGCGCCGCCGTGCGCAGCAGCCGGTACCGGCCGTAGATCGCCCGCGAGGCAGCCGGCAACTCTGGGACCCGGCCCTTCGCCGGCGCCCCGACCCCGGTCACCAACACCTGCGCCGACGCCAGATGCGCGGGGCGACGGGTGCCTTCATGGCGGTGGAGTCGTCCGATGCGCTGCAACAGCAGGTCGATCGGCGCCAAGTCGGTCACCAGGACATCGGCGTCGATGTCGAAGGACTGCTCGGCGAGCTGAGTGGCCACCACGACCCTTCGGCGGGGCCGGCCCGAACCGGCATCGGGGCCGAGGTCTCGGAGGCAACGCTCGGTCCGATCGGCACGATGTTGAGCGCACAACCGCCCGTGCAGCAGGACCACTTCGCCGGGATACGCGCTCGCCAGTCTCCGGTACACCTGTTGGGCCCGCTCCACCGTGTTGAGCACCACCAGGGCCACCCCGCCGTCGGCGACCTGCTCCCGCACGGCCTCGGCCACGGCGCCCCCGTCAGGGGACACGTCCGGCAGCCACTCCACCCGCACCGGCTGCGACGCGCGCCAGGACTCCGCGCTCAGGGGCAGCGACCTCGGAGCGTCGTCCTGCGCGAAGACCGCCATAGCCGACGGATAGCCCTCCGGTTCCGCCAGCCCGGACAGGTCGATCCCCGTGCGCCCCAGTGCGCCCTCCAGGTACGCGCGGGAAAGCATCCTCCGCTGCTCCGGCGGCAGCGTCGCCGACAACAACACCACGGGCACCCCGGCCTGCCCCAGCCACCGCAGCCCCTCGGCGAGGAACTGCCGCATGTACACGTCCGCCGCGTGCACCTCGTCTAGGACGACGACCTTGCCCGCCAGTCCGGCGAACCGCAGCATCACGTGCTTGGTGCGCGTCGCCGCGAACAACAACTGGTCGATCGTCCCCACGACGAGCGGGCTCAACAGACCACGCTTGTGCTCCAGGAACCACTCACTCGGCCCGGAGGCCTCAGACGAAGGCGCCCGCGACGGGCTCCCCCCGCCCCCCATCCCGTACTGATCGAACCCGAACTCGTCCTCCCCCACGGAGCCGTACCACTCCTCCGGAATGCCCTGCTCCTCCTTCGGATTCCAGAGCTCGCGCCACGTCGGGTTGAACATGCGCTTGCCGTGCAGCAGCGCCACGTGGTCGACGAGATCCGGCGCGAACGTCCCCACCCAGGAACGGACCAACTCGTACATCGGGTCGCACGTCGCCTGCGTCGGCATGCCGAGGAACACCCCGTCCGCCCCGAACCGCGCGGCCAGCACCTCCACGGCCACCAGCACCGCCTTCGTCTTCCCCTCCCCCATGGGTGCCTCGACGAACAGCAGCCCCGGAGCAGGGATTTCCCGTGCGAGCCTCACCAACATCTCCTGGGAGGAACGCGCCTCCTGCCCGAAACGCAGTCGCACCAAGTCGTCCTCGGGTGGCATCGCCAAC
>NZ_SMKC01000361.1 GCF_004348315.1 Streptomyces sp. 8K308
CACCCCGATGTCGGGGTGCGCCCTCTCGCACGCGGTCGCCGCCGCGGCCACGTATTCCGACGCCGAAGACGCCGAAGGACTAATCCGTGAAGGCGTGCCGCTCGTGCGCCGCCGCGAAATAGCGGGCGTCGGAGACCTCGGAACGCGCCGAATAAACCGGCACGGGGGGCGCGCCGCGGTGCACGATGTCCCAGGCCTCGTGCACGCACCTGAGCCGGTCCTCGAATGAGGAGCCGGGGAAGTATTCCAGCAGCGCGTGCACGGCCGTCTCACGGGAAGCGTGCGCTTCACGGACCAGGAAAACAGCCTTCTCTATCATTCGGGCATCCACGGCAGCCCACCCCTTCAACGGAGATTCACTCATTACCGAAGGTAGACCCGCGAATACCCCGTTAAGGTAAAGCGCTATCCATCATCCAGCCAAACAGGTCGGCCCGAGGAGCGCCTTGAGATCGCCGAAGAGCGCCGGATCCGCCTGCACCCGGTGGCGGTCGAGCCGGAGCACGGTCGTGCTCCGCTGGCCCTGCAGCTTGACCCGCACCTCGGTGGGCCCGCGGTGCTGGCCGAGCACCTCGCCGAGCCTGGCCACCAGCGGTGGGGTGACCTTGACCGCGGGGATGGTGATGGTGACCAGCGTGTCGGTCGAGGCCTCGGAGAGGTCGGGTACCTGGAGTTCCATGGCGACGAGGCGGGGGACGTCCTCGCGTTTGTCGAGGCGGCCCTTGACGAAGACGACGGCGTCCTCGACGAGTTGGGTGGAGACGAGTTGGTAGGTGGCGGGGAAGAACATGCAGTCGAGTGATCCGCCGAGGTCCTCGACGGTGGCGATGGCCCAGGGGTTGCCCTGCTTGGTCATCTTGCGCTGGAGGCCCGAGATGATGCCGCCGATGGTGACCACGGCGCCGTCCGGGTGGTCGCCGCCGTTGAGCGCCGAGATCGCCGCGTCCGCCTTCTCGTCCAGGACGTGCTCGATACCGAACAACGGGTGGTCCGAGACGTAGAGCCCCAACATCTCCCGCTCCTGCGCGAGCAGGTAGGTCTTCTCCCACTCCTCCTCGGAGAACTCGACGTCGAGGCCGAAGCCCGGTCCGTCGTCCGCGCTGTCGTCGCTCATGCCGCCGAACAGGTCGAACTGCCCCTCGGCCTCCTTGCGCTTGACCTGGACCACGTTGTCGATCATGGACTCGAAGTGGGCGGTGAGGCCCTTCCTGGTGTGGCCCAGGGCGTCGAAGCCGCCGGCCTTGATCAACGACTCGATCGTGCGCTTGTTGCAGACCACCGCCTCGACCTTGTCGAGGAAGTCGGGGAACGAGCTGTACTTCCCCTTGCTCTTCCGGGTCGCGACGATCGAGTCCACCACGTTCTGCCCCACGTTGCGCACCGCGGTGAGACCGAACACGATCGTCTCGTCACCGCGCGGTGTGAAGAACGCCTCGGACTCGTTGACGTCCGGCGGCAGCACCCTGATGCCCATGCGGCGGCACTCGTTGAGATAGATCGCCGACTTGTCCTTGTCGTCGCGCACGGAGGTGAGCAGCGCGGCCATGTACTCGGCCGGGTAATTGGCCTTGAGATACGCCGTCCAGTAGGTGACGAGTCCGTATGCCGAGGAATGGGCCTTGTTGAACGCGTACCCGGAGAACGGCACCAGCACGTCCCAGACGGCCTGGATGGCCTCGTCCGAGTAGCCGCGTTCGCGCATGCCGGCCTGGAAGGGGACGAACTCCTTCTCCAGGATCTCCTTCTTCTTCTTGCCCATGGCGCGGCGGAGCAGGTCCGCCTGTCCGAGCGAGTAGCCGGCGAGCACCTGGGCGGCCTTCTGCACCTGCTCCTGGTAGACGATCAGGCCGTAGGTGACGTCGAGGACCTCCTTGAGCGGCTCCTCGAGCTCGGGATGGATCGGGGTGATCTCCTGCTGGCCGTTCTTGCGGAGCGCGTAGTTGATGTGGCTGTTCATGCCCATCGGGCCAGGGCGGTACAGGGCGCCAACGGCGGAGATGTCCTCGAAGTGGGTGGGCTTCATCATCCGCAGCAGGGACCGCATGGGGCCGCCGTCGAACTGGAAGACGCCCAAGGTGTCGCCGCGCCCCAGGAGCTCGAACGTCTTGGGGTCGTCGAGCGTCAGGTCGAGCAGCTTGATGTCGATGCCCTTGTTCTTCTTGATCAGCTTGACCGCGTCGTCCATGATCGTGAGGTTCCGCAGGCCGAGGAAGTCCATCTTCAGCAGGCCGAGCGACTCACAGGTGGGGTAGTCCCACTGGGTGACGATGACGCCGTCGTTCTTGGGCGCGAACAGCGGCACGTGGTCGACCAGCTTCTCGCTGGACATGATGACGCCGGCCGCGTGCATGCCCATCTGCCGCACCAGGCCCTCGAGGCCGCGCGCGGTGTCGATGACCTTCCTGACGTCCGGCTCGTTCTCGTACATCGACCTGACCTCGGCCGCCTCGCTGTAGCGCGGGTGGTCCTTGTCGGTGATGCCGGAGAGCGGGATGCCCTTGCCGAGCACGTCGGCGGGCATGGCCTTGGTGATGCGGTCGCCCATCGCGTACGGGTAACCGAGGACGCGCGAGGAGTCCTTGATGGCGGCCTTGGCCTTGATGGTGCCGTAGGTGCCGATCATCGACACCTTGTCGGCGCCGTACTTCTCGGTGACGTACCGGATGACCTCGCCGCGCCTGCGCTCGTCGAAGTCGATGTCGACGTCCGGCATGGAGACGCGTTCGGGGTTGAGGAACCGCTCGAAGATCAGCCCGTGCTCCAGCGGGTCCAGGTCGGTGATGCCCATCGCGTACGACACCAGCGAACCGGCCGCCGAACCACGCCCGGGACCGACCGCGATGCCCTGCGACTTGGCCCACATGATGAAGTCCGCGACCACCAGGAAGTAGCCGGGGAACCCCATCTGGATGATGATGTCCATCTCGTACTCGACCTGCTTCTGCCGGTCGGCCGGGATCCCGCCCGGGTAGCGGCGGGCCATGCCACGCGCCACCTCCTCGCGGAACCACGACACCTCGGTGTGCCCCTCCGGCACGTCGAACCGCGGCATCAGGTCACGGGGCTTGAACCAGTCGGTCGTGTCGACCTGCTCGGCGACCCGCATGGTGTTGGCGCAGCCCTGCTGCCAGGCGTCCGAGGAGTCGATGGCGTACATCTCCGCGGGCGACTTCAGGTAGTAGCCCGTGCCGTCGAACCGGAACCGGTCCGGATCGGACAGGTTCTTGCCGGTCTGCACGCACAGCAGCGCGTCGTGCGCCGAGGCCTCGTGCGAGTAGGTGTAGTGCGAGTCGTTGGTGACGATCGGCGGGATGCCGAGCTTCCTCCCGATCTCCAGCAGCCCGTCCCGCACCCGGGTCTCGATGTCCAGACCGTGGTCCATCAACTCCAGGAAGTACCGGTCCTTGCCGAAGATGTCCTGGTAGTCGGCGGCGGCCTTCAGCGCCTCGTCCGGCTGGCCGAGCCGCAGCCGGGTCTGCACCTCGCCCGAGGGGCAGCCCGTCGAGGCGATCAGACCCTCGGCGTACTGGGAGATGGTCTCCTTGTCCATCCGGGGCCACTTGACGAAGAAGCCCTCCGTGTAGGCGTCCGAGGACAGCCGGAACAGGTTGTGCAGGCCGGTCTTGTTGGTGGCCCAGATCGTCTTGTGCGTGTAACCACCCGAGCCGGAGACGTCGTCCTTCTTCTGGTGCGGCTGACCCCACTGCACCCGCCGCTTGTGCCGCCGCGACTCCGGCGCCACATACGCCTCGATCCCGATGATCGGCGTCACCCCGGCGCCCGTCGCCTGCTGGAAGAAGTCATAGGCGCCATGCAGGTTCCCGTGGTCCGTCACGGCGATGTGCGACATGCCCATCTCGTTACAGGCCTTGAACATGTCCTTGAGCCGCGCCGCACCGTCCAGCAGCGAGTACTGGGTGTGAACATGCAGATGGGTGAACGGCTTGGTCACTCCACGGGCCTTCCGCAGCAGGGTCAGGGGCCTTTGACCTTACCCCCATGGAGCCCCGTCGTACGCCTCCGGGGCGCACCCGCCCGGTGCGACGTTTCCGCAGGTCAAAGACGGTGTGCCGGACGTTTGCCAAGGTCAAGAAGGCCCATGGGAAGCCCTCGCGACAGGCGCGGCCCGGGTGCTGGTGGGGGCCCGGCCGTGCCGGGCCCCCACCAGCACCCGGGCACCGTTTCATCAGCGGCAAGCGTCATGGCACACTCGGCTCGATGGGCATATCAGCATCCTGGATTCGCGTGCTGCGCGCGGCGGTGTTCGCCGCGCTCTGCGTCACGCTCGCCACCGGTGCCCATGTGCTGCTGTCCGGCGCACCGCTGCCGCTGCCCACCGTGGCCCTGGTCGCGGCCGGCGTCTTCGCCGTCACGCTGCTGCTCGCCGGCGACCGCGAGCGCGGCTTCTGGCCCATCGCAGGACTGCTCGTGCCGCTGCAGCTGGCGGCCGACACCGTCTTCACCGCCGGGCAGGCCACCTGTTACGGCCCCGGCGGCGGCCCGGTCACCGGGCCGCTGCGGCTGCTCGGCGTCGACCTGTTCTGCGGCGGCGGCGACCTCGGCGCCCCACTGGCCGGGCTGGCGGTCAGCGGCCCAGGGCCGCTGACCGCCAGCCCCTGGCTGCTGCTCGCCGCCCACCTGGCCGTCGGCCTGCTCGCCGCCGGCTGGCTGCGCGGCGGCGAGGCCGCGCTGGCCAGGCTGCTGCGCGCGACGATGGCCGCCACCTTCCGGCCGCTGCTGCTCGCGGTGGCCGCCGTCGCCGCCCCGCGGCCGGCCCGCCGGCCGCTGCCCCACCCGATCGAGGGCGAGCGCCCGGCGCCGGCGCTGCCCGTCCTCGCCCACTCCGTGCTCCGTCGTGGCCCGCCGGCCGCCCCGCGGTACGCGCCGGCGTGAACCCCACGCCGTCGCGCCACCGCCCCGCGCGACACCTGACCGGCACACCACACACACGGAGACCACCCCATCATGAGCAAGCGCAACTCCGCCGAGGCCAAGCGGGCGGCCAGGGAAAGGCTGCGGGCCGAACGCGAGCGTGAGGAGAAGAAGGCCAGGACGCGCCGGCGGCTGGCCGTCGGCGGCGCCGCGGTCGCCATCCTCGCCATGGCTGGCGGGATCGGCATGGCCGTCGCCAGCATGGGCGGCGGCGGCGACAACACCGACTGGGGCGCGGTGCGCTCCCAGCTCGACGACGGTGGGAACGGCGAGGACGCCGCGTTCCCCACCGCCGCGCCCGCCAACGCGACCGGCGACGACGGCCTCACCGTCCGGGTCGGCGAGGAGGACGCGGCCAACACCCTCACCCTCTACGAGGACCCGCGCTGCCCGGCCTGCGCCGCCTTCGAGCAGTCCACCGGCGAAACGGTGAGCCAGGGCGTCGAGAACGGCGACTACGCCGTGGAGTACGTCTTCGGCACCTTCCTCGACGACCGGCTGACCGGCAGCGGCTCCAAGAACGCCCTCAACGCGCTGGGCGCCGCCCTCGACGTCAGCCCCGAGGCGTTCGTGGCCTACCACGACGCGCTCTACTCGGCCGAGTTCCACCCCGAAGAGTCGTCCGACGAGTTCGCCGACGACGACTACCTGATCGAGATAGCCCAGTCGGTCCCCGAGCTCGCGGACAACCAGCAGTTCGAGGACGCCGTGCAGAACAGCACGTTCGCGGTCTGGGCCCTCCAGATGTCGGACAAGTTCAACGCCGACGACGAGGTCACCGGCACGCCCACCCTGAAGTTCAACGGCGAGGTCGTCGACACCCCGCAGACTCCGGAGGACTTCACGGCCATGGTCGAGGCCAACAGCGTCGAGTGATCCCGGCCACGGGCGGGTGGCGCACCCCGAACACCGGGTTTCCACCCGCCCGTTGGCTCCCCTTACGCTTCTGCCCATGCCAGGGGGAGAACCGGGACAGATCATCGACGCCCGTTTCGAGCTGCGCGAGCGGCTCGGCCGCGGGGGTATGGGCACGGTGTGGCGGGCCATGGACATGGCGCTGCACCGGGAGGTGGCGCTCAAGGAGGTACGGCCGCCCGAGGACGCGGCGCCGGCCACCGAGGCGATGCTCAGGGAGCGGGTGCTGCGCGAGGCCCGCGCGCTGGCCAGGCTCAACCACCCCAACGTGGTGCGGATCTACCACATCGTGGACCTCCAGCCACACCCCTGGCTGGTGATGGAGCTGCTACCGGGCGACACCCTGCAGACCAGGGCCGCCGAGGGGCCGCTGCCCTGGGGCGAGGTGATCCGCTACGGCCGCGACGTGCTCGCGGCGCTGCGCGCGGCCCACGAGGCCGGCATCCACCACCGGGACGTGAAGCCGGCCAACGTGCTGCTGCGGCAGGACGGCGCGGCGGTGCTCACCGACTTCGGTATCGCCGCCGTGGCCGACGGCAACTCGCTCACCATGACCGGGAGCATCATCGGCTCCCCGGAGTTCATCGCTCCCGAGCGGCTGCGCGGCGCCCCCGACCACCCGGCGGCCGACCTGTGGTCGCTCGGGATCACCCTCTACCTGCTGGCCGAGGGCGTCAGCCCGCTGCGCCGCGCGTCGACGGTCAACACGCTCGCCGCGGTACTCGAGGACCCGGTGCCGCCGCCGGTGCGGTCCGGGCCGCTCGGCGACGTGCTCAGGACGCTGCTGGTCAGGGACCCGGCGGCCCGGCCGACCGCCGCCCACCTCGACGCGATGCTGGCCATGGCGGCCCAACAGGCCGCGGCCGCCCCCGCCTGGCAGCCGACCGCCCCGGCGACCGGGCCGACGCGGCTGTCCCCGCCCGACCCGGCCGACTCGCCCGACCCGGCTGGCTCCGGCCGGTCGCGGACGGCGCTGATAGCAGGGCTCACCGCCGGCGCGGTGCTGCTCGCCGGCGGCCTCGTCGCGGCCCTGCTGCTCGGCGGCGACTCGGACGCGGGCGCGGGCCCCGCGCCGACCACCACAGGTGAGCCCACGGGCCGTGAGGCGGACGTGGTGCCGCCCTCCCCGGCCA
>NZ_SMKC01000362.1 GCF_004348315.1 Streptomyces sp. 8K308
GGCTGGGGGCCGGTGTCGGCGGTGGAACCGTCGCCGATGAGCCGGGGGTTGTCGACGCTGGGCCCCGGGTCCCCCGGCTGGTCCCCGAGGCCGTCAGGGCCGCCGGTGTCCGGGCCGGGGCCGAGGTGGGCGCCGAGGGACTTGGCGGGGGTCGCGATGGTCGAGTAGACGCCGGCGCCGAGCAGCGTGGCGGCGCCCAGGCCGAGCAGGCCACGGCGGCTGGGGCCGCCTCGGGCGTGCCGGGCTCGTGACGGGTGCTGGCGGTGGTCGGGAATCACCGGGGGCTCGCTCTCTGTCATGCCTGGTGGGTCCTGTGGGGTGGCGCCCGGAGGCGCCGACACCCCATGGACCGGAGCGCGGCCGTTCCGGTTGTCACAGGCGTGCAACAGCGCGCCACGCGGGCGCCGCCTGGCGACCCGCCGCCCGCCTGGTGTGGTCGAGGGCCCGGCGCGCGTGCCGCGCCGGGCCCTCGGGTGACGGTGAGCGCTCGGTTCAGCCCTGGACGCGGGCCAGTTGGATCCGGTCCAGGTCGGGCGCGAAGCCGGTCGGGTTGGTGAAGGTGAGGGTGTTGTCGCCGCGTTCCAGGGTCACCGGCACGGCCAGGGACCAGAAGTTGGACCAGGAGTAGCTGTTGCGGAAGGTCGCCCGCCGGGCCGGCCCGTCGTTGACGCGGATGTCGGCGGTGCGGGAGATGACGTCCGCGTTGTAGGCGTGGTCGCTGTCCGCGCGCTCGTCGTTGGCGTAGTGGACGAGCAACAGGTAGCGGCCGGCCTGCGGGGCCTGGACCGTCCAGCGGGCCGAGGTGTCGGGACCGCCGAGCCAGCCGAGGTGGCTGCCGTCGCTGGCGTGCGGGTTGCTGCCGAGCCTGGCCTGCCCGGTGAGGGTGGCGGCCGTGTCCTGGTAGGTGGCGACGCCGGTGGTGTCGCCGGCGCCGGTCACGTCGAGGGAGCGCACGGTGGCGGCGCCGGTGGCGGTGATCCGGTTGTTGCCGGCCTGGAGGAAGACCCGCAGTGACTGTCCCGGCGTGGCGGTGAGGCTGGTGCCGTGCGCCTCCAGGGTGAGCCGGCCGCCGGTGTGCCGGGGCGTCAGCGTGTAGTAGGCGTCGCGCGGCGCGAAGACGTCGAAGACGACGGCGTCGCCGCCACCGCCGAGCACCAGCGCGCCAGTGCCGGTGCCGGCCGAACTCCCGTAGTCGTACCGGGGGTCGCCCGCGGTGTCGGCGAGGGTCGCCTCGTAGCTGGCGCGTGGGGTGGCGGCCGGGGTGAGGACGATCCGGTCCAGGGTGACCTCGCCCGCGCCCCTGGCCAGGGCCAGGGTGTGGTCGCCCGCGGTGAGTTGGAGCCGGACCGTCCTGATGCCGCGGTAGGTCCAGTTGAGGGTGGACGGGTAGTCGACGGTCGTGGGCGCGGCGCCGTCGACGGTGAGGCGCTGGGTGGCCGGCGCGCCCGACTGGTTGCCGTAGTAGACGTCGATGTCGTAGGCGCCGGTGGTGGGCACGGAGACGTCGAAGGCGACCCGGCTCTCCGGCTGGTTGAGCGAGCCGACGTCGCGGGTGCCCGAGGTGGCGTAGCCGTTGGCGTTCTGGACGGTGCCCTGGGTGTAGATCTGGCCGGCGGTGATGGCGGCGTCCTCGGCCTCGTACGAGGCGCGCCACGGCACGGTCGGCTGGTCGGGGGTGCCGGAGCCGGCCGGGGTGAGGACGACGCGGTAGGCCGACATCCGGTCCATGCCGCGCAGCGGGACGGTGACGGTGCCGTCGTCGGCGACCCGGGCGATGCTGCGGGACAGCACGCGGGGCGCGGCGTGCGCGCCCTCGTATCCCGACCAGCCGGCCTCGGCGACGGTGACGGCCACCGTGGAGCCGAAGGTGGCTGCCGGCACGTCCTGGAAGACGACGTCGGCGTCTCCGTCGGTGCCGCCGACGATGGCGTGCGACTGGCGCCTGGCGGTGTCGAGCGAGGCCAGGCCCTGGAGGGTGTCGATGGTGTTGGGGTTGGGCGGGGTGACGCGGACGGTCTCCCCAGTCATCGCGGCGTACCAGCGGAAGAACCACCAGCCGCCGTTGGGGATGTTGGTCTGCACGACGTTGCCGTCGAGGTTGCCGGCCATGTCCCAGTAGGCCTGGTCGGCGTAGACCTTGTTGCGCTCGAACATGCTGACCCACTGCACGAGTTGTCCCGGCACCGAGAGGTCGCGGCGGTTGGCGTACTCGTCGATGTTGATCGGCAGCGGGCCGATGCCCAACTGGCGTTCCAGGGCGCGGTAGTGGTCGTGGTTGCCCTGGAAGTCGCGGAGCGAGGACGAGGACAGCTCGTGCCAGGTGGTGACGTCGGGCAGCACGTCGTGGTCGCGGGCGTAGGCGTAGAAGTCGGGGAGGAAACGGCGGTCGTAGCGCGACTCGTTGGGGCCGGCGATCCTGATGTCCGGGTCGACGGCGCGGATCCGCTGGTACACGGTGCGCCAGTCGGCGAGGAAGCGGTCGCGGTTCCTGGCGTACTGGGCGGGGTCGGAGGCGTTGAGCCCGTACCAGATCAGGTCGGGCTCGTTGAAGGGCACGAGGACGAAGTCGTCGCTCCTCGCGTGCTCGGAGACCTGGCGGGTGATGGTGTCGACCCTGGGGAGGTAGTCGGCCAGGCCGAGGTCCTCATAGGGCCACTGCTCGTAGATGTCCTGCATCATCACGTAGACGTCGCCGCCGCCGTTGCGGAAGAAGGACTCCGAGACGGTGAGGGCGTCGCCGTTGGGGTGTTGGAGGCCGCCCTCCGGCTTCTGCGCGATGGTGGACAGCCTGAGCGGCGCGAGGATGGCGTCGCTTGGCACGCCGTCGTCGCTGAGGGCGTAGAGGGCGCCGTTGGCGCCGTGCAGGATGTCGCCCTCGGACTGCCCGAGGTCGACGGTGATCCGCTGGGCCGCCTGGCCGGTCGGCCCGTCCGCCGACGCGGCCGGGCCGAGTCCGACCGTCGCCAACGCGCCGACGACGGCCGCCGCCACGAGCGCTCTCGTCTTGGACATGTGGGGGTTTCCTCCGGGTCTGCTCGCCTGTTTGCCTGCTGGCCTGTTGGCCTTACTTGACGGCTCCGCTGGTGATTCCGGAAACGATCCGCCGCTGGGCGACGAGGAACACGGCGATCATCGGCAGGCTCATCAACACCACGTAGGCGAAGATGAGATGCCAGTTGTTGAGGTAGAGCTGGGCGCTGGCGACCTGGTACAGGTTGATCGGCAGCGTGGCGGCGTCGCCCCCGCCGAGCACGAAGAACGCGTAGAAGACGTCGCTCCAGGCGTAGAGCATCACCATGATCGTGGCGGTGGCGATCACGGGACGCAGGAGCGGCAGGATGACGCGGACGAAGACGCGCGCCGGTCCGGCGCCGTCGATCCGGGCGGCCTCCTCCAACTCGGTGGGGATGGCGCGGATGAAGCCGGTCATGAAGAAGATCGACGTGGACAGGTACATGGCCGTGTAGACCGCGATCATGCCGGGCCGGGTGCCGGCGAGGCCGAGCTGGCGCAGCTGCAGCACGATGGTGATGATGGCCGGCGGCAGCAGCAGGCCGCTCACGCACACCGCGTAGGCCGCCGCGACGAGGCGGCCGCGTCGCCGCGCGAACACCCAGGCGGCGCCGGCGCCGAGCAGCAGCACGAGCACCACGGAAGGCACGATCACCAGCAGGCTGTTGACCAGCCCGCGCACCATCTGCCCCTCGCTGAGCGCGTCACCGTAGTTCTCGCCCGGCTGCCAGGCCCCCGGCGGGTCGAGGTTCGGCGTGACGGCCTCCGCCTGCGGCTTCGCCGACGTCACCAGCACGAGCCACGACGGCACGCCGACGAGCACGGCCGCTAGCCCGACCACGACGCCACGCCGCACCCACTCGGCCCTGCCCGGGCGGCCCCGCGGGCTCCGGGCGGTCATGCGACGCCGCCCGGGCGGCGAGCCGGCGCCACGTGTGCCCCTGCGCGGCGGAGCCGCGCGGCCGACCCGAGCCCGGCTCGACGGCGGGCCGGGAGGCGGCCGTCAGGCCCCGCGGCGCCGCCCCGCGGGAGCGCGACACGCTGGTCCCGGTCGGCCGGCGAGGCCGCCGGCTCGGTCCGGTGACGGAGCGTCGGGCGCGGCGGTCCGGGCCGACCCGCGGGGACCGGACGTACGCTGCCGGGCGACGCGTCGCCGACGCCTGGCCGAGGCCGAGCTGATGGGGCGTGCCGACAGGCGGAGCGTGGGGCCACGAGCCGAGCGTCAGCCGCCGGTGCGGCACAGCGACACGCCCCCGGGCGGCCGAGCCGGGCGGCGCGGCCGGTACCGGGCCGGCCGGGCCCGCCCGCAGGGCGGATCTCGCGGCGAGGCGCCCACCGCCTGGCGTCCCGGCCCGCCGCGCCGGAGGGCGGCGCGGCGCCGGCGTCGCCCCGAAGGGGGTGACGCGTGGCGGGTGCGGCCGGGCGGGCCGGGTGGTGCCGCCCTGCACGGCCAAGGCCCACGACGACCCGCCCGGCAGGGACCCCGCCCGTGCCAGGCAGGCGGCGCCGGCCGCCCCGGGCCGGACACGACCGCGAACAGCCCGTCGCGCGGAGGCGCGGAGCCGCCCCGTGGGGGTGGAGTCGGCCCGCCGGGCCTGAGGCCCGGCGAGGGCCGACCGGCCAGGCCCATGCGGCGCAAGCACAGCGCAGCGTCACAGCAGTTGCTCCCTTCTCCGCAGGCCGGTGATCAGCGGGATGGCGAGGGCGACGACGATCAGGAAGAGGACCAGGCTCATCGCGGAGGCCTGGGCGTAGAGTCCCTGGCCGAAGACCCGGAACATGTAGATGTTCATGACCTCCGTGGAGCCGGCGGGGCCGCCGCCCGTGGTGGCCTGGACGATGTCGAAGGTGTTCATGGAGCCGAGCAGCGAGGTCGTGACGTTGAAGGTGACCGCCGGGGCCAGCATCGGGAAGCGGATGGCACGGAACATCCGCCAGGGGCCCGCGCCGTCGGCGCGGGCGGCTTCGAGGACCTCGCCGGGGATGCCCTTGAGGCCGGCGAGGTAGATCAGCATGGCGAGGCCCATCCACTTCCAGCCGTGCACGACGGCGACCAGCACGATGGTCCAGGTGGTGTCGCCGAGCCACGGCACGGTCGTGCCCAGCGCCTCGTTGATCGCGCCGTCCGTGTTGAACAGGGCCTGGAAGACGTAGCCGACGGCGAGCGCCGAGATCAGCACCGGCAGGAAGAACACGGCGCGGAAGAAGCGGTTGAACCGCGTGTCGCGTTCCAGCAGCAGCGCGAGGCCGAGCCCGAACACGTTCTGGAAGAACGCGGCGAGCACCGCGTAGACGAGGGTGACGCGGATGGCCCGCCACAGCGTGCCGTCGTCGATGATCTGCCGGAAGTTGTCGAGCCCGGTGAAGCTGATCCGGCTCTGGTAGCCGGACCAGTCGGTGAACGGGTACCAGAAGTTGAGGAGGTTGGGCAGCAGGAAGAAGCCGCAGAAGAGGACGACGGCCGGTAGCGCGAACCACCAGGGGTGGTGAACGGCGGCGCGGGGCAGCCGGCCCGGCGGGCGGCGGGTGTCGGTCGCCATGCGGGGGCGTCCCTAGAAGCCGTCCGCGCCCTGGGCGCGCGCTATGTCGTCGAACTGGTTCTCCACGAAGGCGGCGACCTCCTCCGGGGTCTTCTCGCCGTAGATCAGGTCGGCGAGTCCGACGTGGAGTTCGGGCGCGACGATGGCCCTTGCCTGGAAGACGCCGTGCGCCTCGGGCAGCGCGGCCACCTGCGCCCGGGCGGTGCCCGGCATGCCGTCCGGGTTGGGCACCGCGGGCTGGACGGAGGGTATCCGGCGGTCGGCGATGAAGTCGGGGTAGTCGGGGCCGAGCCAGAAGGCGAGGAACTGCCGGGCGGCGCGCTGGCGTTGTTCGTCGCCGGTGGCGAAGGCGACGACGCCGTTGGTCTGGTCGGGCGAGTAGAGGCCGCGCGCGTCGGAGTTGGCGACGGGGAACCAGCCGACGGTCTCGTCGATCTCCTCGGTGCTGTGCTGGGCCTGGAGTTGGGACTGGAAGGAGGTGACGTTGAGGGCCATGGCCGCGGTGCCCTCCCAGATGGCCTCGGCCTGGCCGGTGAAGGTGCCGGTACGGTAGTCCTCCTGGGCGAGGCCGGCGCCGAGCACTTCGTCCTGGTAGCGGGTGATGGCGTCGACGACGACGGGGTCGGTCCAGGACTCCTCGTTGCGGTTGAGCCCGTCCCACCACTCGTCCGGCAGGTCGGTGAGCTGGACCTGCACCTGCCACTGGAGCGGCCAACGGTCGCCGCCGACCTCGTAGAAGGCGGGGACGCCGGTGGCGTCCTGGACGGTGTGCGCCAGCTGGAGCAGCTCGTCGTAGCTGTCGGGGAGTTCGTCCTCGGAGACGCCGGCCTGCCGGAAGACGTCCTTGTTGTAGTAGACGCCGAGCATGGCGGGGCTGGTGACGACGGCTGCGTAGCGGGTGCCGTCGACGACGCCGAGCGAGCGTTCCGTGGGGCCGAGGTCGTCGACCCAGGGCTCGTCGTCCAACGGCAACAGGTTGCGGGCGGGTTGGATGAACGGGAGGGTGCTGACGCTCGGCTGCCAGAACATCAGGTCCGGTCGGTCGCCGGCCGCGAGCCGGGTGGGGACGTTCTGCTCGTAGAGGTCGGGGATGGCCTCGGTGGTGACCCGGGCGCCGGTGGCCTCCTCGAAGGCGTCGATGACCTGGTCGGCGGCGTTGAGCGTGGACTGCGCGGTCCAGAAGGTGAGTTCGACGCCTTCGAGGGGGGCCAGGGGGTCGATCTCGCCCCCGCCGCCGGCCTGGCCGGCGGTGTCCTGGACGCTGCTGTCGCTGCAGGCGCCCAGGGTCAGGGTGGCGGCGCATATCAGGGCCAGGGCGGCCGCGGTACGTTTCATGGCGACTCTCCGAGTTGGCGGCTCGTCGGGTGTCCTGGTGAGTGGGGTGTGCCGATGTCGGTTCCGTGGGTGGCGCGTTGGTGG
>NZ_SMKC01000363.1 GCF_004348315.1 Streptomyces sp. 8K308
CACACATCCCGTACCCGCCCTCCCGGCTCGGCCCGGCCTCGAAGGCGGTGGCCTCGGCCAGGTACCCGGCGTCGCCCGACTCGAGCGCGGCCAACTGCGCGCCGGTGCGCTCCGCGGTGGCCAGCGCGCCGGCCCGCCACAGCTCGCGCCAGGCCGGCACCTTGGCGGCGACCAGGCGGGCGGCGGCGCGCTGGAACTCCAGGTAGGGCCCGTTGTCGCCGGCCGCGAGCGCCTCGCGCAGCGGCAGATAGCCCGCCACCGCCAGGTCGCGCCGCCGGCGGGCGGCCTCGGCGACCTCGGGTCCCGTGCCGGCCGGCAGGGTCGCGGCCGCCGCGTACCGCTCGGGGTCGGCCAGCACCTCGGCCGGGAAGGTGAAGACGGCGTCCCCGGCCTCCGGCAGCCCGCTGTTCTGCATCAGCACGGTGATCCGCAGCCCGCCGCCCTGCACCATCCGGTGGACGGTGCCGGGCGTGAACCAGGCCACCGCGCCCGCCCGCAGCGGGATGTCGCGGTAGCCGTCCGGGCTGAGCGTCTGCACCGCGCCCTCGCCGCCGGTGACCACGTACGCCTCCGTGCACACCAGGTGCAGGTGGGGGCTGCCGCCGCAGACGCCGTCGGCCGCCTCCCACTCGTAGGCGCTGAGGTGCGAGAGCCCCACCGCGCCGGGCAGCGGGTGGGGCAGGCTCACCATGACAGGCCCGCCAGGTGGGCGGCGATGCGGTCGGCGTCCCAGGTGCCGTCCGCGACGACCGTCCGGTAGCGGTAGGCGAACGAGGCGCCTGGCGCGAGCTCGAACTCCTCGAAGAACGCCCAGGAGAACGCCACCGTCGGGATGGGCGTGGAGCGGACGAACCAGTGCGACTCGTGGATGGCGCCCGCCGGGTCCAGGTTCTCGGGGGCGTGCGCGAAGACCAGGGTGGTCGAGGCGTCCACGTCGTCGTGGGTGGCCGAGAAGCCGAGCCACGGCGCCTGGGCGGCCGGGGTGCCCATGGTGTCCTGGTCGGTGGCCGGGCCCTTCGGGGTGATGACCTGGCCGCCGGTGAAGTCGCGCGGACCGCGCCACTGGAGCCCGGTGTAGCCGGCCATCTCGCGTCCCGCCGTGGTCGGGGAGCCGAAGTGCAGCGGCTCGCCCCGGACGTTGGTCAGGTCGATCGACCAGTCGATGGCGTAGGCGCCGGCCGCCGGGTCGACCGAGTGCACGGTGATGCCGCGCTCCTCGCTCGCCCACTCCTCGCCGCCGTGGTTCACCCAGGTGAGCTTCTCGGTGAGGGTGAACCGGTCCTCGGTGGCCTCCAGCGCGGCGAAGGAGTCGTGCCGCATCGAGCCGACCCGCTCCTCGACGCGCTGGTAGCCGACCTCGGGGTTGAGGTAGCTGTTGCCGCCCCAGAAGTTCTGCTCCGACAGGTGGCTGGCCGTCATCTGCAGGCCCTTGTGCCAGCGGTGGTCGTTGGGCCGGTAGCCGGAGGCGAGGTTGCCGGACAGGGTGCGCAGCGGGTGGACGTAGGGCTTGCGGGACTCGAAGGCGTCCGGGTCGGGCCGGTAGACGTAGGCGAGCAGTTCCACGTCGCCGTGCCCGACGACGATCCGCTCGCCGAGGGTGTGGGTGACCTGAATCGTCATCGTGCGGGGCTCCAGTCCGGGTGGTTGCCGTGCATGGACGTGTAGAAGGGGTCGTCGGGGGTGATCTCGCCGGCGTGGACGGGCTGGCCGGTGAAGGCCGACTTGTAGAGCGCGGCGGCGAACTCGACGGTGGCGCGGGCGTCGGGGCCGCTGCCGCCCGGCCGCTCGCCGCGCCCGTGAGCGTCGAGGAGGGCGCCGAGCTGGGTGGCGTGCGAGCTGGGGACGTCGGCGGCCGGGGTGCGCCAGCGCGTGACGCGCGCCTCGTCGTCGAGGCCGGGGCGCGGGGTGTAGACCCAGTCCTCGTTGCGGTGGCCGTAGAGGTGGGTGAGCTCGACGGTGGCCTCGGCGCAGTCGATCCTGATCCGGCTGACCTCGTCAGGGGAGAGCACGCTGTTGACGACGGTCGCGAGCGCGCCGTTCGCGAACCTGACCAGGGCGGTGGAGACGTCCTCGCTCTCCACGTCGTGCACGAGGCGGCCGGCCATGGCGCGGATCTCGGTCCACTCGCCGAGCAGGTGCAGCAGCAGGTCGTACTGGTGGATGCCGTGGCCCATGGTCGGGCCGCCGCCCTCGCTGGCCCACCGACCGCGCCAGGGCACGGCGTAGTAGGCGGTGTCCCGGTACCAGGTGGTTTGGCAGTGCGCCACCAGCGGCCGGCCGAGCTCGCCGCTGTCGATCAGCTCGCGGGCGTGCACGGCGCCCGAGCCGTAGCGGTGCTGGAAGACCGCGGCGGCGTACCTGCCGGTGGCCTCCTCGGCGGCGGCGATCGCGTCGTACTCGGCCAGCGAGAGGGTCAGCGGCTTCTCGCACAGCACCCAGGCGCCGGCCTTCAGCGCGGCCACGGTCTGCTCGTGGTGCAGCGTGGGCGGGGTGCCTATCAGCACCAGGTCGGGGCGCTCGGCCGCCAGCATCGCGTCCAGGTCCTGGTGGCCGGTGACGTCCTTGGCGCCCGCCTCGGCCGCCGCGGCGCGGAAGGCGTCGAGCCGGCCCGCGTCGACGTCCACCGCGGCTACCAGCTCGACCCGGTCGGCGTGGGCGGTCAGGGCTGGGAGATGGGCGCCGGTGACGATGCCGCCCGTGCCCACGACGGCGGCACGGAGGCGGGAGGACGGCGGTGAGGACATGCGGGGCTCCTGAACGGCTCCGGTCGGTAAGCGCTTGCTCCGCGGGACTCTAGGCCCATGTGATCGATAACACAAGCCTTTTCGCCTCCGCCTGTCTGGTCCTCGACGGCCTCGTGGCGGCGGGCCCGTCTCGCGGGTGTGCGGCATCAGTGTGCCCGGGGCGGGCCGTACTCAGTAGGGGGCGTGGCGGCGGGTCGACCGACCCGGGCCGGGGAGAGAGAAGGAGGTAGGCCGTGTGGGACTCGAACCCACAACCAACGGATTAAAAGTCCGCTGCTCTGCCAATTGAGCTAACGGCCCGTGAGAAGCAGCATAAGCCCCCTGACGGTGGCGGGGCCCAGAAGGGACGCCGGCCCGTCGCCCGTTCGGGACCCCTCCCGGCCCCGGCGCGAACAATCGGACATGTCCGCGGTTGTTCGTCAGGGGGAGGCGTTCGATGGATCCGGCACCCGACGTTCCGGAGGCCCCGGAGATTCCCGAGGCGGCCGACGTTCCACAACGGCCTGCGGCCCGCGACCCGTTCGCCGTCGCGCTCGCCAACGCCTCGCTGCTCGGCGCGGGTTACCTGATGCTGCGGCGGTGGCGGCTGGCCCTGGGCAACGCGGCGGTCACGGCGATCCTCGTCACCATGCTTGCCTCGGGCGCCGAGGCCGGTTGGCTTCGCGCCACGGTGGTCCCGTGGTGGCTGTTCGGCACCGCGCACGGCTGGTACCTGGCGCGGAGGGTGCGCGGCGAGCGCCGGGGCGGCGTGCGGCGGCAGCGACTCGTCGCCGCCGGAACAGCGCTCCCGGTGTTGGCGGCCCTCGTCGCCCTGCGGGTCGACGCGTCCGGGATCGAGCGGGACTCAGCCGAGGCCCACCGCGCGGGCGACTGCGCGCGGGCCCTTTCGACCCTGGACGGTCTGTGGGCCGGCCACCGGGTGGCCGACCCCCGTCTGGCGGCCCGAGCCGAGGACGCCGTCGAGGCGTGCGAACTGCTGCTGCGTGCCGACCGGTTGGCCGGGGGCGACCGGCTGCTGGCCGAACAGACGTTGGAGGGGTATGAGGCCCACCCCGGGGCGCGGTGGGAGGGAGCGGGCGACCGGCGGGCCGAACTCGTCCTCGCGGAGGCCGCGGACGAGCTGGACACGGCGCTCACCGGCGACACCGAGGCCCTGGCGACCGGCTTCGACCATCTCGCCACGGTCCTTGGGGAGTTCCCCGGCCAGGAGGACGCGGTCGGCGCGGTCATGGACGGGTTCCTCGACGGCCTGCCGGCCGAGGACGCCTGCGAGACGCGGCAGATCACCGACTGGCTCGGCGACCGGCCGGGCGGCGGCGACGTGCTGGACCGCGCCGCCGAGGTCGTGCCGCGCATCGCGCCAGCGGCGATCGTCGGCTGTGGCGACGACGCGATGGCGGACTACGACTGGAGTCGGGCGCGCGAGCGCTACCGACAGCTGCTCGACCAGTATCCGGACCACGAGCTGGCCGCCGAGGCCGAGGCCGGGGTCGAGCGGGCCGAGACGGCGATCGAGCTCGACCGGCTGCGCGAGCTCGTCAGCGTGGCCTCCCCGGACGAGCAGCCCGCCTACTGCGACGGCCCCGAGCCGTACCGGGGCGCCGACCCCTACCGGGGCGGTGGGCCGCACCGCGCGCTGCTCTTCGGGAACGGCGGGCACGCGGACGACCTCCCGTCCTCCTGGCTGGCCGACAACGCCGACGAGGCGGTGCTGGTGATCTGTGTCGGCGATCGCGAGCAAGGCCGCTCGGTCGAGACCTGCGCGTACGAAAGCGGCGGCCTCAGCCCCTTCGGGTACCAGGACGTGACGTTCCACGAGCAGCGGTTCCCGGTGCGCGTCTACGAGGTGCGCACCGGCCGGCGCGTGGACGTGTCCAACGTCTCGATCGGTGGCGCCAGCTGCCCCGAAGTCCTGGAGTACGAGTACTACGGCTACGTCGACCCCGGTCCGCCCTCCGACGAGTACGTGGACTCGTCGGAGGCGGACGTGCGCGCCGCCTACGAACCGCTGATCAACCCCTGACGGGGCCGGTCAGCCGTCCCGTCAGCTGTCCCGCTTCCAGCGGGGGCGGTCGTCGCGGCGCTCGTAGGAGGGGCGGTCGTCGCGGCGAAAGCCGTCACGGCGGCCGTAGGAGCCCCGCTCGCCGCGGTCCCGGTCGCGGTCCCGGTCGTCGCGGCGGAAGCCGCCGCCGCGCCGGTCGTCCCGGTGGAAACCGCCGGGCCTGCGGTCGTCGCGGTGGAAGCCGCCGCGGTCGCCCCGCTCGTCCCTGCGGCCGTACGGACGCCGGTCGCCACGGTCCCGGTCGCGGTCCCGGTCGTCGCGGCGGAAGCCGCCGCCGCGCCGGTCGTCGCGCTCGCGCCGCTCGGCCCGCTCCGCCTCGGCACGCGCCGCCCGCTCCGCGCGGCGGGCCTCACGCTCGGCCTCGCGCTCCGCCTCGGCCAGGGCCTCGGCCCGCGCCTCGGCCGCCGCCGCGATGGCCTCGGCCGGGTCGTCGCCGCGCTCGCGCGCGGCGCGCGCGGTGAGCCGCTCGGCCTCGTCGCGGAGCTCGGTCGCCCGCTCCCTGGCCCGGTCGAGTTCGCGGCCGAGCCTGGCCACCTCGCGCTCGGCGTGCGTGACGGCGCCCATCGCCGCATCGGCCTGCACCTCGGTCAGCGAGCGGGCGCCGATGATCTCGGCCACGTCCTCGTCGAAGAGGTCGCCCCGCCCGATGATGTGGCGCGAGGCGTCCACGCCCGCGTCCTCCATCAGCCGGAAGATGGTGCGCCGCTGGTGCGGCAGGGCCAGCGAGACGACGGTGCCTGAGCGGCCGGCGCGCGCGGTGCGTCCTGAGCGGTGCAGGTAGTCCTTGTGGTCGGCGGCCGGGTCGACGTTGAGCACCAGGTCGATGCCGTCGACGTGGATGCCGCGGGCCGCGACGTCCGTGGCGACCAGCACGCTGTTGCGGCCGTCCTTGAAGTCGGCCAGCGTGCGGGTGCGGGCGCCCTGCGTCATGCCGCCGTGCAGCGCGTCGGCCCGCACGCCCGCCTCGCGCAGCTGCCCGGCCACCCGGTCGGCGCCGAGCTGGGTGCGGACGAAGACGATGGTGCGGCCCTCGCGCGCCGCGATGGCGGCCGTCAGCGGGGCCTTGTCGCGCGGCTTCACGATCAGCACGTGGTGCGACATGGTCGTTACCGCGCCCTGCGCCGCGTCCACCTCGTGGCTGACCGGCTCCACCAGGTACCGCTTGACCAGGGTGTCGATCTCGTGTTCCAGGGTGGCGGAGAACAGCATCCGCTGCCCGCCGGGCGGCACCTGGTCGAGCAGCTCGGTGACCTCGGGCAGGAAGCCCAGGTCGGCCATCTGGTCGGCCTCGTCGAGCACCGCGATCTCGACATCGTCGAGCGAGCAGGCGCCGCGGGCGATCACGTCGCGGAGCCGTCCTGGCGTGGCGACCAGGATGTCGACGCCGCGCTCGAGCGCGTAGATCTGGTTGGCCATCGAGGTGCCGCCGCAGACGACCTTGAGCCGCAGGCCGAGCACGTCGCCGTAGGGCTCGAGCGCGTCGGAGACCTGCATGGCCAGCTCGCGGGTCGGGGTGAGGATCACGGCGCGCGGGTGCTTGGCGCGGGTGCGGCCCTCGGCGAGCCTGGCCAGCGTGGGCAGCCCGAAGCTGAGGGTCTTGCCGGAGCCGGTGCGGCCCCGGCCGAGGATGTCCCGGCCGATCAGCGCGTCAGGAATGGTGGCGGCCTGGATGGGGAAGGGGGTGGTGACGCCGTTCTCCGCGAGTTTGCGGACGATCGCCTGCGGCAGGCCGAGGTCGGCGAAGGTGGTCGTGGGCTCGTCGTCCAGCGGTAGCAGGGCTTCGGGCGTGGTCACGGACATGCGAGGTGAGAACCTTCCGGAGTTCGGGTGGTCGGCACGCGCCTTAGCTCCGTAGGTGCTCTGGACCGCCTGGATGCGGTCAGCCACGGCTAGACGAGGAACGCGCCACACGGCGCGCTGCTTGGGGCGCCGGGCAAGTGGGATCAAACGATCTACAAGCATACGCACGCCACGGCCCGCCGCGCAAACGGATCAGCCGCCGCCCCCGACGCCGGGCGTGGGCGGCTCGGGCGTCGGCTGCGGCGTCGACGGCTCGGGCGTGGGCTCGGGCTCCGGCTCGGGCTGTGGCTCCTCGGTGGTGGGCTCGGGCTCCGGCTCGGCGG
>NZ_SMKC01000364.1 GCF_004348315.1 Streptomyces sp. 8K308
GCCCACCCCGGCGACCGGATCCTCCACCTCGACCTGCACCCGGAGAACGTGCTCCTCACCCCGCGCGGCCCGGTCGTCATCGACTGGCACGACAGCGCCGAGGGCCCGCCCGGCTACGACCTCGCCGTCTCGGCCATGATCCTCGCCGAGGTCGCCGCCGCCGGCTCCCCGCTCGCCGGCCCGTCCATGGCCCTCCTGACCGCCCTCCTCGACGCGCTCGGCCCCGACGCCGCCGCCATCGGCGACCACCTCCCCCGCGCCCACGCCCGCCGCGCCGCCAACCCCACCCTCAGACCCGGCGAACACGAGGCCGTGGACCTCGCGCTGTCCCTGCTCCACCGGCAACCTCAAATTTCGCTCTGAGACTACGGCCGCCGCACTTCGCACGGCCCCTGCTCGGGCATGGTTGGGGTGTGAAGACGACCCTGCGGGACCGGACCTGCGTTCGGAGTGTGGTCATGACAGGAACTTCCTCCCCGGTGCCCTCCTCCGTGCCGGAGATCGGCACGATGGCACGCGACACCTCGCGCGACAGGATCGGCAGAGTCATGGCCCACCTCTACGGCACGGTCTGGCTCCGCCCACCCGGCGGCGGCCAGGAGTGGACCGCCCGCCCGGAGGACGTCCGCCCCATCCCGGCCAGCGAATCCCTGAGCCACCGCGTGGCCGAAGCCAACCGCCGCGCCCGCAACGCGCGTTGACCGCCCTGGCGCTCCCGCGCGCCGGCACGCTGCTCTCCCCCTGGACCACCCACCGCGTGGCCCGCGCCTCCGCAACGCCGAGATCGAGGACCGCCACTGCCAACGCCTCGACCGCGGCCACCCCCACACCGGCGAAACCCCGGACCAGGCACTCCTGAACCCCAGGGCCGCCGAGCCGAAACTCCGCACCCTCATCCACACCATGCGCCGCGAACACCACCTCGCGCTGACGCGCGACCCCGTCGGCGGTCGGCGCTATCCTGCCGGTCGTTGGTCGATCTGACGCCTCACCCGATGAGGACGGCCGCCAAGGGGGGTGGCTCAGAAGAGGCCGCCGGGCCCCTGTGACCCCGCGCCCTCGTGCAGCTCCGACCCCCACCCCCCTCAAACGGTCACCGTGGCCGCGCGGAAGCCCTGTGAGCACCCCGGTCAGCCAGGCTGGTGGTCCCAGAAGCAGTAGACACACGCGCCACGCCCCTCCGCCGTCGCTTCGGCCCAGCGCGACACGACGCCGAGGACGAGTCTCCATCCCCAGCCGCACGGCGTACTCCCGCCCTTCCTCCAGGGCCTTGCAAGCCGAAGAACGATGGAAGGCCTGGCCCCCGGCCGTGACGTAGACGAACCTGACCAGCCCCTCGCGAACCGGCGCACAGTCCCCGCACTGTTGGACGATCCCCGCCCGATGCAGCACGCGAGGGCCGCCTCCGGGTCATCCGGCGGCGGCTGTTCGTGCAGGCGGAACCTCGGGTGGATCACGGGAGATCGGCGTAGGACCAGCCGGTCCAGTGGGTGATGGTGATCTCGATGACCGGTCCCTCGGGTGGGTGGTTCCGGTACTGCGGATACTTCGCGAGGAGCCGGTCGACGGGGGCGTGGCGGGCGTCGTCGTCCAGGACTCGTGCCGTGCCGTCGCCGCGGGCCCACCAGAGGTGGGTCCAGTCGTCGTCGTAGTGGTCGACGAGGACGCAGACGCGGGGGTCGGCGGCGATGTTGGTGAGGCGCCGCAGGCGCTGATGGCGCTTCGGCTTGTGGTCGACGGCCGTGACGAGCGTGTCGCCGTGGGCGGCGAACGTCGCCGGTACCTGGTGGGGAGCGCCGTCCGGGGTGAGGGTGGCGAGGCGCAGGATCCGGGCCGAGGTGACGAGTCGCCGGGCCGTGGCGGGAGGGAGTCGCATGGTCCTGGGATAGCCGCCCGTGGTGACGAAAGCCACCCGAAGTGCGCCGGTTCGCGACTTGGTGCGCCATCTTGATGACCGATACGCTCCGTCAGACAACAAAGGCTCTCGGGGAGTGCTCATTCCGCCGGACAAGGCGACACGGGCGGCCGTCAGGAGGTTCACCGGTGACTGAGAAATCCCCCTTACGAGGTGAAGGGGTCGCCCCGCTGACCCCGTTGCCCGCCGACTTCCGTGCCTTCCACCAGATGTACCGGCCGGCGTACGTCCGTTGGGCCGAGCTCTACCTCGGCGGGCGGGACGAGGCCGAGGAGGCCGTGGACCGCACGTTCGAGCAGTTGGCCGCCGAGTGGGGCGAGGTGCTCAAGGTGGACAGCCCGGCCGGCCACGCGTGGACGCTGCTGAAGCGGCACACCGTGGAGGCGGCCAGGGCGCGCGGGCGGCGGCCGGTGGTGATGGACACCGCGGCCTTCGAGACGGTGGCGCTGCGGGACGCCGTCGACCCGGTCGGTGAGCTCGCCGAGAGCCTCAGCGTCTACCAGGCGATCCGGGAGCTGCCCGAGCGGCAGCACGACGTGATCGTGCTGCGCTACTGCATCGGTTACGGCACCGCCGAGACGGCCGACATCCTCGGGATCAGCGAGCCCGGGGTACGCTCGACGGCCCGCTACGCGCGGCACCGGCTGAAGGAGGCGCTGGGGCTGAGCGGCGAGGCGGCGAAGGAGGGCGGTGACGATGAGCAGGTCCATTGACGAGGTGCTCGCCAGGGCGGTGCTCGCCGGCGCCCCGCGCAGCTACACCCGGCAGGAGATGGACGCCGCCGAGTCGCGGATAGCGGCCAGGGTGGCGGACCGGGGGAGGTGTGAGGCGCTGGGGCCCGACCGCGCGCCGTGTCCCGGCAGCAGGGCGGCCGAGATCGACCGCTCGCTCCGGACGCTGTGTCGCACGGTGGTCGAGCAGGAGGGCGCGCTCCAGCACATGGCGGCCCTCCTCGGCGGCCGGATCCCCGGGCCGGAGGGGGCGCGGGTGCTCGGCTGCGTGCTCCAGCTGGCCGGCCAGGAGGACGGCGCCCGCTTCTGGTGGCAGTTCTCGGCCGGCGCCGGGGACGGGGCCGCCGCCTACTGTCTCTACCTCCACCACCTCACCCTGGGGGAGGAGTGGGAGGCCGAGCTGTGGCACCGGCAGGCCGAGCCCGACCGGCACCCGCACGGCCCGGTGGGGGAGCCGGAGGACGGCAGCGACCCCGCGCTCGTGCTGCGGGTGCTGGCGCTGCTGCGCGGCGAGCCCGGCTATCTGACGGCCGCCGCCGCGGCCGTCGTGCACTACGTCCCGGACGCCATGCGCTTCGTCGACGAGATCGAACTGCCGCTGCCCGACGACGACTTCGCGCAGCGGATCGAGGAGCTGACCGCCTGACGATCATCAGGTGGATCCCTGACCGCCCCTGATGAAGGACGAGCGCTCCCTCCACCCGTGGGAGGTGTAGCCAGCCCCACTTCTACACCCTGGGGGGGATGTCCCATCGCGACCTGTGGCCGATCCGCGAGGGGGTTGACGTCTCCTAGTTTGGAAGACATGACCACGCCCAGGACGGTCCAGATGGGGACCCCGCCGACCTTCACCTCGTATGTGCAGGCGCGCGGCCCGGTGCTGCTGCGCACGGCCCGCTCGCTGACGTCCAACCCGAGCGACGCCGAGGACCTGCTCCAGACCGCCCTCACCAAGACCTACCTGGCGTGGGAACGCATCGAGGACCACCGTGCCCTCGACGGATACGTCCGCCGTGCCCTGCTCAACACCCGCACCTCCCAGTGGCGGAAGCGGCGCGTCGACGAGTACGCGGTGGACGAGCTGCCCGAGCCGGAGCCCCTCCCCGAGCCCGACCCGGCGGAGCGGCAGGCCGTGCGGGACGCCATGTGGCGGGCGGTCGTCCGGCTGCCTGACCGGCAGCGGGCCATGGTCGTCCTCAGGTACTACGAGGACATGAGCGAGGCCGCCACGGCCGAGTTGCTCGGGGTCTCCGTGGGCACCGTCAAGAGCGCCGTCTCGCGCGCGCTCGCCAAGCTCCGCGCGGACGTGGAACTGGCCGGGATCGTCGACGGCGTGGAGCGCGCGGACACCGTGATGGCCGCCTGAGCCCGACGCGGCCCGACGCGGCCCGACACGGCCCGACACGGCCCGACGTTAGGGGTGTCCGAGGGCCGGGGCAGCCGCCACAATCGGCGGGACATCGTTGTCGACGCGTGCCCCGGGAGGCCCAGTTGTACGGCACCAGGTTGTACGGCACCAGGTTGTACGGCACCATGCAGGACGTCCCGCTCCTCGTCAGCCGCATCCTCGCGCACGGCGGCACGGTCCACGCCGGTTCGGTGATCACCACCTGGACCGGTGAGGGCGCCCCGCGCCGTCGCACCTTCGCCGAGAGCGCCGGCCGCGCCGCCCAGCTCGCCCACGCCCTGCGCGACGACCTCGGGGTGCGGGAGGGAGACGTCGTCGGCACCCTGATGTGGAACAACGCCGAGCATGTCGAGGCCTACTTCGCCGTGCCGTCCATGGGCGCCGTGCTCCACACCCTCAACCTGCGGCTGCCCCACGACCAGTTGCGCTGGATCATCGACCACGCCGCCGACCGCGTCATCCTGGTCGACGGCAGCCTCGTGCCGCTGCTCGCCCCGCTGCTGCCGGCGCTGACCGCCGTCGAGCACCTGGTCGTCGTCGGCCCGGGCGATACCGCGGCGCTCACCGCCACCGGCACCCGCGCCGCCGTCCACGACTACGAGGAGCTGCTCGCCGGCCGCCCCACCTCGTACGCCTGGCCCGAGCTCGACGAGCGCACCGCCGCCGCCCTCTGCTACACCTCGGGCACCACCGGCGACCCGAAGGGCGTGGCCTACTCGCACCGCTCGATCTACCTGCACTGCATGCAGATCAACATGGCCGAGTCGATGGGGCTGACCGCCGCCGACACCACGCTGCCGGTGGTCCCGATGTTCCACGTGAACGCCTGGGGCATCCCGCACGCCGCGTTCATGTCGGGAGTGGGGCTGCTGCTCCCCGACCGTTTCCTCCAACCCGGGCCGCTCGCGGACATGATCGCCGCCGAGCGCCCCAGCCACGCGGCCGCCGTGCCCACCATCTGGCAGGGCCTGCTCGCCGAGCTCGCGGAGCGCCCGCGCGACATCTCCGCCCTCACCCGCGTCTGCATCGGCGGCTCCGCCTGCCCGCCCGCGCTGATGCGGGCCTTCGAGGAGCGGCACGGCGTCCACGTCCAGCACGCCTGGGGCATGACAGAGACCTCGCCGCTCGGCACCCTCTGTCACCCGCCGCACGGTCTCACCCCCGAGGCTGAGTGGCGCTACCGCGTCACCCAGGGCCGGTTCCCGAGCGGCGTCGAGGCCCGCCTGGCGGGTCCTGACGGCTCGTTCCTGCCCTGGGACGGCGTCTCCGCGGGCGAGCTCGAGGTGCGCGGCCCCTGGATCGCGGCCGCCTACCACGGTGGCGCGAGCGGCGAACCCGAGCGCCCGGCGGACCGGTTCAGCCCCGACGGCTGGCTGCGCACCGGCGACGTCGGCGTCATCTCCCCCGACGGCTACCTGACGCTCACCGACCGCTCGAAGGACGTCATCAAGTCGGGCGGCGAGTGGATCTCCTCCGTGGCCCTGGAGAACCACCTGATGGCCCACCCGGGGGTCGCCGAGGCCGCCGTCGTCGCCGTGCCAGACGAGACCTGGGGCGAGCGTCCGCTGGCCGCCGTCGTCCCGGTGGCCGGGGAGGGCGATGTCGACTACGCCGAGCTGCGCGCGTTCCTCGGCGAGCGGGTGCCGCGCTGGCAGCTGCCCGAGCGGTGGACCACCATCGCGGCCGTGCCCAAGACGAGCGTCGGCAAGTTCGACAAGAAGGTGCTACGTGCCGACTACGCCAAGGGAGAACTTGACGTCACCCTTCTGCCGCGCGAGAGCCGGGGCGAGGCCGAGACGGAGACGGCGACGGAGGCCACGCCGTCCTAGGCCCGGTCCGGGCCTAGTGTGCCCCGATCTTGGTCAACAGGTCGACGATCCTGGCCTGCACCTCAGCGTTGGTCGACCGCTCGGCCAGGAACAGCACCGTCTCGCCGGACGCCAGCAGCGGCAGTTGGGTCTGGTCCATCTCGGCCGCCGTGTAGACGACGAACGGGGTGCGGTTGAGTATTCCGTTCACCCGCAGCCAGTCGATGATCCCGGCCCGCCGGCGCCGCACCTGGTTGAGGTCCATCACCACCAGGTTGGGCCGGATCTGCGCCGCCACCTCCATCGCCTGGGCGTCCGAGGTGGCGTGCGCGGCCTGCATCCCGCGCCGCTCCAGCGAGGCGGTCAGCGCGCCCGCGATCGCCGGCTGCTCCTCGACCAGCAGCACCCGCGGCGGGTGCTGCTCGCTGTCCCGGGGCGCCAACGCCTTCAGCAGCACGGCCGGGTCGGCGCCGTAGGCCGCCTCCCGGCTGGCCTGCCCGAGCCCCGCCGTCACCAGCACCGGCACCTCGGCGGCGACCGCCGCGGCGCGCAGCGACTGCAGCGCCGTCCTGGTGATCGGCCCGGTCAGCGGGTCGACGAACAGCGCCGCCGGATAGGCCGCGATCTGCGCGTCCACCTCCTCGCGCGAGTGCACGATGACCGGCCGGTAGCCGCGGTCCTGCAGCGCCTGCTGGGTGGAGACGTCGGGCTCGGGCCAGACCAGCAGCCGGCGCGGGTTGTCAAGCGGCTCGGGCGGCAGCTCGTCGTCGGCCGGCACGGGCAGCCGCATCGCGCCCTGCGAGGGGTCGGTGACCTCCACCGCGCCGTTCGGCCCGTCCAGCGGCTCTGGCCCCTCGGCCGCGCCCTCGGCGGGAGCGCTGATCGCGTACTTGCGGCCACGGCCCTGGGTGCCGGCTGGCGCGGCGGCCGGCGACTGCGGCGACTGCTGCTGGCCGATCCGGGCGGAGTCGTCCGCGGGCGGGGTGGCGAGCTTGCGGCGCCGCGTGGGCTGCGGAGCCGGCTGCGGCACCTGCTGCGCGGGCTGGGGTTGGGGTGGTTGCGGC
>NZ_SMKC01000365.1 GCF_004348315.1 Streptomyces sp. 8K308
AGACCTTCCACCCGCACCCGGGCAGCCGCCTCCCGCTCCTCCAGCATTCCCAGCACCAACGCCACCGCGCACCCCTCGGTCATGAAGTGGACACAAGACGCCGCATCCCTCCCTCACCCCGAGCAAATCCATGCCTGACCAGCAAGAATCAACCGATACCGTCCGGTTGAGATACGGCTTCTAAAACCCAAGACCGGGAAGTTAGTGCCGTGTGGCTGCTCATGTGGGGTTGACGTAGGAACGGAGCTCGGCGCGAACTGATGAGTGTCGAAATCACGGCTGGGCGCGTCAGGACGGAACGGTTCTACGGGGCGAGCGTGACGTGGACGTTAACGTCCTGGCGCTGGGCGGCGGCCTCGGTGAGCGCGTCCATTTCAACTGGTCCGCGGAGAGTTGCCAGCGGTGCTTGATGGCGGTCCAGTCGGCGACGTACTGGCAGGCGGCGTTCTGGTCGGGCACCACCCATTCGGCCGGGTCCTGGTCGCTCTTCGACCGGTTGGACGTGCGGTGGGGTGCGTCAAAACTTAACGGCTGGTGCCTGCGCCGCCGAGCGCGAGCCGGGAGCCGGTGCCGCTGCCGGCCTCGAGCGCGGCCGCAACCGACACCACGGACCTCGACGTGCCGTGCCCGGGCCAATGACGCAGTGATCAACGGAAAACCGTCCTCACTGAGCCTTCGGGTCATGGCCGATCCACTGGTTGTCAGGCTCTCACCGTTCAACAGCCCCAGAGGTCTGGGGGAAGTCCGGCCCCCTGCCGGGGCCTGAGGTAATGCGGAATAAGGGCCTTCAGGTCTCCGCCGCGGATTGTGGCGATCCGCGCTGCTTCAGAAGGCCAGAGCAGCGATGCGAACCCGGCCGGCACGCCGATCTCACGCAGAAAAGATCAGTTAATCTGGAGGCCGCCAGCCGCCAGAGGGAATCCCTTGACCTCAGCCACGGCGAGCGGGGGCAGGCGCACTGTGGCGTTCCTACCGCCCCTTTCGGGCGCAGGAGCCGCCACCGGGTGTCCCGGCGGAAGGCTGTCCACTCGTACCGATGAGGAAAAGCGAACCGCCCATGAGGAGAACCCGACGGAACGAGACTTCTCCCGTTCCTAGGCGACTGTGGATTTCGGAGAGTACCCAGGGCAGGGTGACGCCGGCCGAGCTCTTCTTCGACTTGGTGTTCGTCTTCGTCGTCACCCAGGTCACCCACGCGGTGGAGGCTCATCCCGGGTGGGAGGGTCTCCTCAAGGCACTGTTCCCGATGGTCATCGTGTGGTGGATGTTCAGCGGGTTCGGATGGCTCACCAATGCAGTGCGGCCGGACGCCGTGCAAGTACGCCTGCTGCTGATGCTTGCCATGACCGGCTTCTTCATCATGGGGCTGGATGTCCCTTATGCCTTCATGCCCGAGGGTTGGGCGTTCCCCTTGGCGTATCTGGCCGTCGTTGCCATCCACGGGATCGTCTATCTGACAGCCAATGTCCCGTCGGCGCGGCAGGCGATCCTTCGCAATATGCCGTTCAACGCCGCGGCCGGCATTCTCGTACTCGTCGGCCCGCACCTGCCGGAAGCATGGGGCTGGGTGTGCTGGGCCACGGCTGTGCCGGTCCTCTACCTATCGCCCTTCTTGGGCCGCATCCGCGGCTTCGTCATTGAGCCCCATCACTTCGTGGAACGGCATGCGCTGCTGCTGATGGTGGTTCTGGGTGAGTCGGTGGTTGCCATCGGGATTGGCGCCCAAGGATCGGAGAGCCACGCGGTGGACGCGCCTTTGGCACTCGGCGTGGCGTTGGGGATCGCCGTGGCATCAGGGCTGTGGTGGGTGTACTTCGACGGGGATGAAACCCGGGCGGTCGCGGAGTTCGAAAAGGCCACCGAGCACCGTCGCCAAATGCTCGCCTACTACGCATTCACCGGCGCACACCTCGTGATGATCATCGGCATCATCCTGGTTGCCGCGGGGATCACCGACGCCATCCACCACTTCGACGGTCATGCGCACCAGTGGTGGCTGGGCTGCGGAACAGCGCTGTTTCTCGTGGGACACGCCATCTACCGAGGCTTGCTGGGAAGCGGACGGATCACCGACCGCGTGGTCGGGACGGTGTGCGCGGTGCCGCTGGGAGCGACAGCGTCCATCGCCGGCTGGATCGGCATGACCATGGTTGTGGTTGTCCTGACGGCCATCGCCACCGTGGACCACCGCCTGGCATCACACAGGACCCAAGCCTCAGGGTCGGTGCCCGTGGACGGGGCACGGGAAGCTGACGGCCATCAGGGGCGTGGGTAGGGGGTGGTCGTGAAGCTCCCAGGTGGATCTCCATCAGAGTGCGAGCGCTGTAGGGGAAGACGGCGAGTTTCTGGCGCACTTCGGCCAGCGTCCCGGGTGCGCCATAGGGAAGGTCGTCGGCGGCGGTCTCGGTGCGGCGGTCCAGCCCGTCGGTGCCGAAGATGTTGAGGAGCGTCAACGAGAAGTACGCGTAGGCGGACGCTTCGTCGATGAGCTGGCGAGTGGCTCTGTTCCCGTCGCAGAGCAGCGTTTCGACAGCAGTTCGGGAGGCAGTGCCCGCGCCGGATATTCTCGAAAATGGGCAGCAGCTCGGTGATGACCGGCGTGGCGCCGCCTGCCGCCCGTCAGGGGCTCGGGGCAAATGCGCTGGCTACGGGCGGAGGTGGCAGCCGCCCTCACACTGTTGCCGAGTGCTGGCAGACGCCTCCCGTTCTCGCGAACATCGCCCCTTTCGATCGGCGGGTGCCTCCCGGAGCGGTGAACATCTGCTGCTCCAGTCGTGGACAAAGCCAAACCTGGCCACTCGCTCGCTCGTCATGGTCGGCAGCGTAGGGCCGGCCCTGCCGCTGTGTGGGGGCTTTCGGTCAAGGCCCGCTCGCCTGGGGGCCCGGTCGCCGTCGACGTCTGGCGGCCCGGGAGGGGGCGCGCGGGCGGCGCCGCGCGCCTTGCGTCGCAGGCTGCTTTGGGCAGATCGCTGCCCGGCCTGGGGCTGGCCGCGTACCGTGGCGAGCAGCAGCGAGCAGGAGAAGGCGGGAGACGGCGATGGCTGAGATCACCGAGGCCACGTGGGCGACGTACGTGGACGGCGAGCGGGTCGAGCTGCCGGCGACGATAGACGGCATCCGCGCCGCCCTGCCCGCCCAGCAGCGCGGCGAGTTCGACACCGAGGTCGGCTCCACCCCGGCGAACGAGTTGCCCCGCGTCCTGGGCCACTGGGCGCTGCGCACCCACCCGCAGGCCTGGGACGAGGTCGAGGCGGAGTTCGCCAGGCTGGAGGCCGGCGACTACTCCGGCGTCGTCTTCCTCGAGGACGACGTCGACGGTGAGCACCAGGAGCAGGGCGAGGGGGCCGCGTAGGTGGCGCGCTATCGGATCGCGTTCGCCGGCCAGGCCGAAGTCGCCCGCCGCAAGATGACCGGCCTGCGCAGGCGGGAGTTCGACACCGCCATGAGCAGCACCATCGGCACCAACCCCTACGGCCACGGCTCCACCGCCATCCGCGGCGAGAAGGACCGCCGCGAGGCAACGGTCGCCGGAGCGTTCGTCGTGTACTACGTCGCCGGCGCCGCCCTCACCATCACCGCCGTCAAGCTCATCGACCACACCCTCTGACGCTCCTGGATGATCACGGGCCCGGCGGCGACGCCCGGAAGAACGCACCCGCACCCGGCGCGACCAGGCAAAAGTTCCCTTACGCACGCCGTTGACCAGGACATGCGCTGGAGTCCGGCTGAAGCAGTGGGCGAATTTTTCTTCGAGGGAGATCCGGAAAGCATCCACCGGCCAGACGGATCCGACCCACCCGAGCCCCACGTCCTGGTAATATCTTTCGCTACACATAAGCGGAGAGCGCGAGTTTTCGCCACCGGGGGGGAACGTGACGAGCGAGACCGACAACAATGACAGGGGCCCCAAAAGTTCAGCAGCCGGCGCCTGGGCGGTGGGAGGGCTTGCAGCCGGAGTCATCCTCTTGGCCAGGTACCAAAACGCCGTAAACATGGCTGACCGTGACGCAACCATAGAGGAGGCGGGGATTATGATATGTCTGATATTCTTCCCGATGTACGCCTTCTATCAAATCGGCAAACAACTGGTACGCGAGGTCGAAAAGGGAAACTCCACCTGGGCTACTTTTTGGACAACCACTGTCGGCGTCTTCGTGGCTGTATTCACACTCCTCGGCGTCACGAGTGTCGACGACCTATCCACGTTGGGTAGCTAATGCCGCATCAGGCAACGTTTGCCTCGTGACCGCCGCTGCATCATCTGGCGAAACCGCCACGCCGACGACCAACGCCTACGCGCCCTCGTCGACAGGGCGAACGTTGCCTGATGCGGCACTAGCCTCGATCTTGCATGAGGGTTCGTCAGCTTGCTGACGGACCCTTTCGGCTCGTTCGGAGTGGGGATTTTTGCAGGTAGGCAGGCTGGTGGCCCGGCTGTCGCGTCGGGTGGGCGCCGGGTTCCACGGCTCCGGGGTTGGTGGGTGTTCGTCGGGACAGGTCGTTGTCGCTGGTCAGCCGGGGTTCGGCAGGACGCGCAGTCGCTCGAACGCGCTGGTGATCACGTCGGTCCAGGGCCAGTGGCGGGCCAGGCGGAGGATGCGGCGGCGGCCGGTCGTGACCAACTGGGCGGCGGCGGAGAACAGTCGCAGCCGCAGGTGCTTGGGTTCCCACCGGCGGGCCCGGCCGGTCAGGGCGAGCATAGGCATCCAGGCCAGCAGGTCCAGCGCTATCTGGACGACCTCCAGCCAGATCCGGTTCTGCGCGGCAGCGTGGAGAGGGAGGTTGCGCAGGCCGGTGTCGCGCGCGTTGCGGACGCGGTCCTCGGCCCTGGCGCGCTGGCGGTGCCGCAGTTCCAGCCGGGCGATCGCGGTGTCCTTGGTGTTGGTGGCGAAGCAGGTGATGCGCATCCCGTCGGCGTCGGTGATCCGCAACTGGGCACCGGGGTGGGGCCGTTCCTTGCGGACGATCAGCCGCATCCCCTTGGTCCAACCGGCCAGGCAGTCTCCGGCGAGTTCGGCGACCCAGGCGCCGTCGCGGATCTCGCCGTCCGGCTCGACGGCCGGGTTCCAGGCCGAGGCCGGCACCTTCAGCACGGCTTGGTGGATCTGCTCGGTGATGACCATGCCGACTGAGTAGGACAGCCACCGCCCCCGCTGGGTGAGCCAGTTCAGGAACGCGTGCGTCCCACCGCCGGAGTCGGTGCGGATCAGCGTCCGGCGTCCACGCCGTTACTTCTTCGGAAGCTGGGCCAGTGCCAGACGGGTGGCCTCGATGTGGTCGGCGGCGGTGTTGCTGCCCGCGTTGCCTGGCCGCAGCAGACCAGCGACCGGCTCCCCGGAGCCCTGGCGGCCGTGGTCGACGAACGCGAGCAGTGGGTGATGCCCGAAGGTCTTCTTCCAGGTCGCGGCCGCATCCTGCTTCTCGGAGTGTGCCAGGACCAGCACCCCGTCGATGTCCACGATCACCTCGCCGCCCGCATCCGGAGCGTTCTTCCCGGCCAACCGCCAGACGTTCTGGCGAACTTCGGCCCGAGCGCGCTGGATCGCGGCAAGCGCCCGGGGACCGGCGCCGGCGAGGGTGTCGATCAGGCGGGAGACCGTCGGGTCGGAGGCCACCGGACCGAACACGCCCGCCTCGGCCCGCAGCATCGCGATATCGGCCAGGCAGTCGCCGCCGAGCGCGACCGCGAGCGCGATATCCAGCAGGACCTTGCCCGGGTCGTGCACCGCCCTGGCCTTCCGCCACGGCGACAGCGCCGCCGATATCGCCCCCTCCAGCCCGGTCCGGCGGGCCGTCTCCACCAGCAGCACCCCGCCAGCCTGCGAGACCACCCCGCGACCATCGCCCTCGACGCGGACACGCGGGTACGACCCGATACGCTTACTCACCTGGAAAGTGCCTCCGACGGACGCGGGAACAAGGACCTCAGCAATCCTCATTCTCGCTGGTCAGGGGCACTTTTCGCTTACTTGATCACCTACCGGACGGCCCGCTCCGTGAAAGCGCGAGGCTAGTCGTCCTCGCCGAACGATGATGCGCGGCTTCCCGCCCGCCGGCCAGGCCGGTACGTCAGGATCAGCCCATGGTTTCCGAACTCCCCGAACCTCTGCCCGGTGACGCCGCGCGCCTGGACCAGCTGGCCGCGCAGTGGCGCGACACCCCACCCTCAGCCCGCCTCGAGGTCGAACAGGCCGCCGCCGCACTCCGCGCCAACCCCAGTCCCGAGACCGGCGCCGCCCTCATGGATGCGCTGCGGCGCGCGGGGATCTCCGGTGATGCGACACCGCCTGATCAGGCGCCGTAGCCGGCTTTCAGGGTCTGTGCCGCCCCTGTGCCTAGCTCGCCGCCATCCCGGCTCTGACCTGCTGTTTCCTGGCCCGGCGGGCCGACCATACGTGTGTGGGGCTCCGGCGGTCAGCTGCGGGTCAGGCGCGAGGGATGGTGGAGGACGAGGCCGCCGGTCTCGCAGTGGGACACGCCCCACCCGGCGGCGACGAAGGCGTCCTGGAACGCCGCTGCCACCTCCTGGTCGTATCCGGCGCGGCGGTCGGCCACGCGGACGACGCAGCCGTGGGAGGTGTACGAGATCAGCACGTCCACGGTAGGCACGGGGATGCCGAGCTCCCCCATCGTGGCGAGTGCGTCGGCGATGGGAGCCGCGGCGGCGGCGATGAAGCTGGCGTCCAGGCGGCCCGAGGAGGTGGTCACTCCTCGCACTATGCCGCGTGGCGGGCACCCGGCGGACCTCTTTCGCGCACAGACGCACGATCGAAGGAGGACGGCGGGACCCGGACGTCCAAGGCCCCCGCCCCACGGCCCAGCAC
>NZ_SMKC01000366.1 GCF_004348315.1 Streptomyces sp. 8K308
GGCTGGGGCGGTGGCTCCGGCGGTGGCTACTCGGACGAGCCCCCGTTCTGAGGGCACACCCCACGTATTTCTGAACTCACCGGAGAAGCACCATGGCGAAGCCGCCCGCGCGCAAGCCCAAGAAGAAGGTCTGCGTGTTCTGCAAGGAGAAGATCTCCTACGTCGACTACAAGGACACGAACCTGCTGCGGAAGTTCATCTCCGACCGCGGCAAGATCCGTGCCCGCCGGGTCACCGGCAACTGCACCCAGCACCAGCGTGACGTCGCCACGGCCGTGAAGAACAGCCGTGAGATGGCGCTGCTGCCCTACACCTCGACCGCGCGCTAAGGGAAGGGTGGTTCGCAACCCATGAGGATCATCCTGACCAGTGAGGTCGCCGGCCTGGGGATGGCCGGGGACGTCGTCGAGGTGAAGGACGGGTACGCCCGTAACTACCTGCTGCCCCGCGGTGCCGCGATCCGCTGGACCAAGGGCGGCCAGAAGGACGTCGAGCAGATCCGTCGCGGCCGCAAGATCCGCGAGATCGCCTCGATCGAGCAGGCCAACGACGTGAAGTCGCAGCTCGAGGGCGTCACGGTCCGACTGAAGGTCCGCGCCGGCACCGGCGGGCGCCTGTTCGGCTCCGTCACCCCGGCCGACATCGTCTCCGCGGTGAAGGCCGCCGGCGGTCCCGACGTGGACAAGCGCCGGATCGAGCTGAGCACCCCGATCAAGAGCCTGGGCTCGCACCGGATCTCGGTCCGGCTGCACCCCGAGGTCGTGGCCAACGTCGGCCTTCAGGTGGACGCCGCCAAGTAAGGGCGGACACCGGCGATCGGCCGCGCCCCGCGGATGCGGGGCGCGGCCGTTGGCTTTTCGTGCGGGGTTGTTGGCGATCCGCGATCCGCGGTCGGCGGGCGGCGGGTCAGGCGCGCACGGCGCCGGTGACGGCCCAGCGGCCGCTCCTGGTCCGCAGCAGCAGGGTGACCAGGCGGGTGCCCATCATCAGCCCGGCCAGCGCCCACCACAGCGCGGTGAGGCCGCCGCCCAACTCGGGCACGAGCAGCGCGACCGGGGTGAACACGGTCAGGGTCAGCAGCATGGCCCCGGCCAGGTAGGGCCCGTCGCCGGCGCCCATCAGCACCCCGTCGAGCACGAAGACCACGCCGGCGACGGGCTGGGTCACGGCGACCACCAGGAGCACCGGGAGCAGTCGCTCGTGGACGGCCTCGTCGCCGGTGAACAGCCGGGGAAGGAGCGGGCTCGTGGCGGCGAGCAGCACGCCGATGGCCACCCCGGAGACCATGCCCCACCAGATCATGCGGCGGCAGGCCGAGCGGGCGCCCGCGGCGTCGTCGGCGCCGAGGTAGCGACCGATGATGGCCTGTCCCGCGATGGCGATGGCGTCCAGGGCGAGGGCGAGCAGGGTCCAGACGGTCAGGGTCACCTGGTGGGCGGCGACGTCGACGTCGCCGAGCCTGGTGGCCACGGCGGTGGCGATCAGCAGGACGCCGCGCAGCGAGAGGGTGCGGATCAGCAGGGGCACGCCGGCGCGGGCGCTGGCGAGGACGCCGGCGGCGGTGGGGCGCAGGCTCGCGCCGTGCGCGCGGGCGCCGCGCAGCACCACGCGGAGGTAGGCGGCGGCCATGCCGAACTGGGCGAGCACGGTGCCCCAGGCGGAGCCGGCGACGCCCAGGTCGAGGCCGTAGATCAGCACGGCGTTGAGGACGACGTTGGCGCCGAAGCCGGCGATGGCCACGTGGAGCGGGGTCCTGGTGTCCTGGAGGCCGCGGAGCACGCCGGTGGCGGCGAGGACGATCAGCATGGCGGGCAGGCCGAGCGCGCTGATCCGCAGGTAGGTGACGGCGTGCGGGGCCGCGGTGGCGGAGGCGCCGAAGGCGTCGATCACGGCGGGGGCGGTGGGCAGCACGACGGCTATCAGGCCGAGGCCGAGGAGGAGCGCGAGCCAGCTGCCGTCCATGCCCTGGCGGATCGCGGCCGAGAGGTCGCGGGCGCCGACGCTGCGGGCGACGGCGGCGGTGGTGGCGTAGGCGAGGAAGACGAAGACGTTGACGGCGGTGGACAGCAGGGCTGCGGCGATGCCGAGGCCGGCGAGCTGGGCGGTGCCGAGGTGACCGACCATGGCGCTGTCGGTCATCAGGAAGAGGGGTTCCGCGACCAGGGATCCGAAGGCGGGCAGGGCGAGGGCGAGGATCTCGCGGTCGTGGCGGCGGGCGCTCGAAGCGGTGGGTGGCATGGCCAGATCCAAACATCCACAGGTAATGGATACGAGGGAGATTGGATCCTTACTCTACGGCCTCGGGTGGCCGAGGTGCCGCGCTGGGTGTCGTGATCTCGGCGACGGTCCCGATGTTTTTCCCGTGCACAGGCGGTGGACGAGGAAACCGCACGTCAGAGCGGGGGAAAGTGGATCTTCGGCGAGTTGTTCACAGCGTCGTCCACCGTCCTCCACCGGGTTGTCCACAGCTTTCGGGGCGTTGTCCACAGGGTCTGATCTGAAATCCACATAGCCTGTGGATAACTTGGTTGGTCCTACCCCCCGCTGGGCTTACCGTAGGTCCCCCCGCCGGGCGATGCCGAGTGTCAGAGCTGTGGCGTAGGAAAGAGACAGCGACACACGGCGGCGGGCCGGGAGGAGGCGGGGACGGTGGCCGATCTCGAGCACCCGGACTCCATGTGGGAGGGGGTCGAGGCCCCCCCGGCCGACGGCGGGCGATACGCCCAGGCGGGCCCCGCGCGGGTCGCCCGCCCACGGCACGGCGCGGAGGACGGTGAGGCCGACCGGGACCAGGGCCCGGGCGCCGACGAGCGCGCCGCGTTCGAGCGGGTGCCGCCCCAGGACCTGGCGGCCGAGCAGTCGGTGCTCGGCGGCATGCTGCTCTCCAAGGACGCCATCGCCGATGTCGTCGAGGTGCTGCGCGGCAGCGACTTCTACAAGCCGGCCCACGAGACCATCTACGGCGCCATCCTCGACCTCTACGCCAAGGGCGAGCCGGCCGACCCCATCACCATCTCGGCCGAGCTGACCAAGCGCGGCGAGCTCGCCAGGGTCGGCGGCGCCGGCTACGTGCACTCCCTCGTCCACACCGTCCCGACCGCGGCCAACGCCCAGTACTACGCCGAGATCGTGCACGACCGCGCGGTGCTGCGCCGTCTGGTCCAGGCCGGCACCCGCATCACCCAGATGGGATACGCGGCCGACGGCGACGTCGACGACATCGTCAACTCCGCCCAGGCCGAGGTCTACGCGGTCACCGAGCAGCGCACCTCGGAGGACTACCTGCCGCTGGGCGAGATCATGGAGGGCGCCCTCGACGAGATCGAGGCCATCAGCAACCGCAGCGGCGAGATGACCGGCGTGCCCACCGGCTTCACCGACCTCGACGCGCTCACCAACGGCCTCCACCCCGGCCAGATGATCGTGATCGCGGCCAGGCCGGCGATGGGGAAGGCGCTGGCGCTCGACACGCCGCTCCCCACCCCGACCGGGTGGACCACCATGGGGAAGGTCCGGCCCGGCGACCACCTGCTCGACGCGTCGGGGAGGCCGACCCGGGTCGTGGCCGCGACCGACGTCATGACGGGCCGACCGTGCTACGAGGTGCGCTTCGACGACGGCACGACGGTCATCGCGGACGCCGATCACCAGTGGCTCACCGACACCCAGGCCAGCCGCGGGTCGGCGCAGGCCGTCGCCGTGGGACACGGCGGGCCGCCAACGCGGCGCACCTCCGCCTCGGTCAGGACCACCAAGGAGATCGCCGAGACGCTGCACCGCCACACCGCCGACGGGCGGCAGAACCACTCGGTGCGGAACGCGGCGCCGCTCGAGCTTCCCCGCCAGGACCTGCCCGTCCCGCCGTACGAGTTGGGAGTGTCGCTTGGCGACGGCACGGGCGGCCCGCTGGGGGGGAAGCACATCCCCCAGGCGTATCTGCGCGGCTCCGTGGCTCAGCGGAGGGAACTGCTCGCCGGGCTGTTGGACACCGGTGGAACGGTCACGGCCACCGGAGCGGTGCGGTTCGCGGTCACCACCAGGGAGCTGGCCGAGGGACTCCGCGAGCTGGTCGTCAGCCTCGGCTATCGCTGCGGCATGGGGACGAAGCCGGCCAGCGATCGTTCCGAGCGATTCTCGACCGCGTATGTCGTCACGTTCACGCCGACTGACGACGTGTTCGGTCCTGAGCCGGGGCAGCGGTTCATCACCGATGTTCGAGAGGTCGCGAGCGTTCCGGTGCGCTGTGTTCAGGTGGACAACCCGGACCACCTGTACCTGGCCACCCGGTCGATGGTTCCCACGCACAACTCCACGCTGGCGCTGGACTTCGCGCGGGCCTGTTCCATCAAACACAAGCTGCCCAGCGTGATCTTCTCGCTCGAGATGGGGCGCAACGAGATCGCCATGCGGCTGCTGTCGGCCGAGGCGCGGGTCGCGCTGCACCACATGCGGTCCGGCAGCATGACCGACGAGGACTGGAACCGGCTCGCCCGGCAGATGGCCGAGGTCAACGAGGCGCCGCTGTACATCGACGACTCGCCGAACCTGTCGATGATGGAGATCCGGGCCAAGTGCCGGCGGCTGAAGCAGCGCAACGACCTGCGCCTCATCGTCATCGACTACCTCCAGCTGATGCAGTCGGGCGGCAACCGCCGCGCGGAGAGCCGCCAGCAGGAGGTCTCCGAGATGTCAAGGAACCTCAAGCTGCTCGCCAAGGAGTTGGAGGTGCCGGTGATCGCGCTCTCCCAGCTGAACCGCGGTCCCGAGCAGCGGACGGACAAGAAGCCGATGGTCTCGGATCTGCGTGAATCAGGATCGATCGAGCAGGACGCGGACATGGTCATCCTGTTGCACCGCGAGGATGCCTACGAGAAGGAGTCACCGCGGGCCGGTGAGGCCGACCTGATCGTCGCGAAGCACCGCAACGGGCCGACGGCGACGATCACGGTGGCCTTCCAGGGGCACTACTCGCGCTTCGTCAACATGGAGGGCGGCTTCTGACCCTGCCCGCAGGGCGGGCCGAGTTCGGGCTGTCCACCGTGGGAGCTGGTCATCGTATGCCTTACTCCCCCGGGTGATGCCGCGCGTGGGTCTCTGTATTGCTATCGTCGTACCGCGCGTGAGGTGCGTGCGTGCCCGTGGACCAGGGAGGTTGATGAGTATGGCCGTCGCCGGCCCTCGTCAGCATGCCCTTGTCCGGCCCGCGCGGTGATGACGCGCGGTCCGGTCGTTCCTCAGACGACCAGGAGTGACACGTGTCTTCCTCCGTTTCACCGAACCCCGCCCCGCTGACCACCGAGCGCCTGCTGCTGCGGCCCTGGACCCCGGCGGAGGTCGCCGCGGTCCTCGGGGACGGGGCGCCGCCCGCGCACTGGGCGGCCGACTTCCCCGCCGAGGGCGATCGCGTCATCGCGGGGCTCATCGACCAAAAGTCCGCCTGGCTCGGCGAGTACGGCCACCGGCTGATCGTCGAGCGCGACAGCGGCCTCGTGGTGGGCTCGATCGGCCTGTTCTGGCCGCCGAGCGACGGCACCGTCGAGATCGGCTACGGCGTCGTGGCCTCCCGCCGCGGCCGGGGCTACGCCTCCGAGGCCACCGGGGCGCTGGCCCGCTTCGCCCTCGCCGCGCCCGAGGTGCACACCGTGGTCGCCGGCGTCGAGCTGTCGAACCCGGCCTCCGTCCGCGTGCTCGAGAAGGCCGGCTTCCACCGCGACGAGGCGGCCACCGAGGAGAACCTGGCCCGCTTCCGGGTCACGCTTCGCTGACGGCGGCGGCCAGCGCGGCCACGCCCTCCCGGATGGCGTGCGGGGGCGTGGCCGCGTAGCCGAGGATCAGCCCCGGCGGGTGGGGGAGCCTGCGGTGCCAGCCGAGGGGGTGGAGCTTGACGCCGCGGGCGAGGGCCGCGGCGGCCAGGGCGGTGTCGTCCAGGTCCAGGTCGTCCAGGTCGTGCCGGTCGTCGAAGGTGACCATCAGGTGGAGCCCGGCGGCCGGCCCGTGCAGCGTGGCGTGCGGGAGGTGGTGGCGGATCGCGTCGATCATGGCGTCCCGGCGGCGGCGGTGGCGGGCCCGGGCGAGCCGCAACTGGCGTTCCAGCTCGCCCGACTCCATGAGCCTGGCGAGCACCAGCTGCGGCAGCGCCGCGTTGCCCAGGTCGGCCAGCCGCTTGGCGGCGATCAGGTCGTCGCGGAGTTCGGGCGGCGGCACCAGCCAGCCGATGCGCAGCGCGGGGGCCAGGAGCTTGGACGCGCTGCCGCAGTAGGCGACGCGGTCGGCGAGCAGGGAGCGGAGCGCGGCGACCGGTGGGCGGTCGTAGCGGTGCTCGGAGTCGTAGTCGTCCTCGATGATCAGGCCGTCGTGCTCGGTGGCCCAGCGCAGCAGCTCGCGCCGGCGGGCGCCGTCCAGGACGACGCCGGTGGGGAACTGGTGGGCCGGGGTGAGCAGCACGGCGCCGGCGTCGGTGGCGCGCAGCGCGTCGACGCGCGCGCCGGCCGCGTCCACCGGGATCGGCGGAACGGCGAGCCCGGCGGCGGCCAGCTGCTGCCGGGCGCCGAGCGATCCCGGGTCCTCCACGGCCACCGAGGTCAGCCCGGCGGCGCGCAGCACCTGGCCGAGGAGGGCGAGGGTCTGGGCGGTGCCCGCGGTGATCAGCACCTCGTCAGGGGTGGTTCTGATGCCCCGGTTGCGGGCCAGCCAGTCGGCGACGGCGGCGCGCAGCGCCGGAGTGCCGCGCGGGTCGCCGTAGCCGAGGTCGGCGGCGGGAAGGTCGCGCAGCAGCTCGCGTTCGGCGCGCAGCCAGGCGG